>CACWTF010000047.1 GCA_902763685.1 methanogenic archaeon
GAAGACGACGTAGTTGCCTTCGTAGTTGTATCCGAGCTGCTCCAGTTCGTGGGTGGTATCGTTGACATAGTAGAGGGTGATACCCGCGATCCTGTCGATGGCGGACTTCTCGTAGTACAGGGAGACGGTCGCCTTTCCTCCGGAAGCGAAGGTGTTGTTGGCACCGAAGTCGATACGGAAGATCTTTGCCTGGTCGAGATCGTCCCTCACTGCCTCGTCGACCGCAGATACATCAATGGCGGTAACGGTAAGGGTCTCACCTGCCGTGAATCCGTCGATGGCGGTCTTGTTGAAGGTGATCTTCGCCAACGGTTTGCCCCCGTCGGTGTTCATGTTCACGGTGAACTTGTCGGCTCCTGCGAGCGAGGAGATCAGGGCCGCATCGAATTCCAGTCCGGTGCTTCCTTGTACAGGTTTACTGACGAATTCGTACTGGGCCGTGAACTCTTGGTTCTTGGTTACTTGTTCGGGGACGCTGGGACTCCATGCGGAGAACTTGTAGGTGAAGGTCGCATCGGCGGCCTTGGTGGGGTTTGTAGGCAGGGTCACGGTGTCGTTGTAGTGGTAGGTCTGAACGATGTCCGCTTCTCCGTTTCCGGGATGGAATGTGAAGGTGTAATCCTCATAGGTGATTTCGTAGACTGCGGTGAACGTCATGTCCTTGGTGACCGTGCCGGGGACTGCGGGGTCCCAGTGGTGGAAGACGAAGGTTCCGATCAAAGCATTAGTGTACGTCGCAGTCGGTGCGGAGATCGAATCACCGTATGCCTTGTCGGTCTGCGTCTCGATCACACTGCCGTCGTAGTTCTTGAAAGTGAGGGTGTACCTGTCGTCTATGTAGGCCTTGGTACTGATGGAGGGGATGCTAAGGTGTTCATATCCGGTCTCGCTCACGAGATGGTCCTGTGCAATGGTCTTGCCGTTGAATCCCATGGTGGTGGTTCCCGCGAGAAGATAGTTGGTCGCAAGGGTGCTTTGGTCATCCCAGGTACAGTCAACGAGATACCACCTCTCGTTGTCCATCTGGACCTGGTTCCACATGTGGCCTTCGGTTCCCTCGGATGTGACCCCGCTTCCCGTAACGATGATGCAGGGGACACCGTAGTGATCGCAGAGAGCCTTGAATGCCCTGGAATAACCTTCGCAGACCACTACGCCGTCATCTGCCAGAGCGGTGTAGGTGTTGCGGATGTCCATCGTCGAGGGTATGGGTTCCGACGGGTAGTAGGAGAGGAGCTCGCACACTTTGCTGTGGATGGTGGTGACCTTGGTAAGTGTGGTAGTGGTATCGATTCCGGTAATCGCACCGATCTTGGTAGTCAGAGCACCCATGCTTGCGACGATCTCTTCCTTGGTATCGCCGTATTTGGTAAGGATATTGTTGAACTTCACCGTGTAAGAACAGGACTGTACAACGTCGCCCGAATAGGTGTAACTGAGGTTGCCGTACATTCCCGAATTGGTTATCCAGTAGTAAGTGGGGCGTTCCCACAGCATCACGGGAAGTACCTTGTCTGGCACATTTTCGAAAAGAGCTTTTACTTCGGAAATCGTCTTTCCTTTGTAGGTCTCGCCGAAACTGATCTCGTAGTTTGCGTAGTATATTCCGCCCTCGCTGGTGACCGTGAAATCGAGTTCCTCGATCTTGTCGACGATGGTCTTCTCGGTCGGCGTGAGCTGATCGTAGAAATAGCTGGTCCCGTCTACCGTTGCCGCCGAGGTCTCGTCGCTGTCGATCGAAACGTATGCTACGGCAAGGACCGCGGCGAGTATCGCTGCCAGTGTCAGCAGTTTCACCGTATCGGAACCGATGCGGGCATCCTTCCTGTTGTTCATGCTGACTGAATCTTATTCATAGCTAATAAAGGGGATGGGAAACGTCAAACAGCAATATATACCAAATTGGATATATCTTCCATATGGTCCGCTTCCAATACTGGTTCAGGGATGGCAGGGCAGGTACTGTCGTAGCGGACAACCCCCAGCAGGTCCTGGACAATGTTTTCGGCGAGTACACCGCCCGCCTGAGGAACGATTCGCACGTGGACCATATCCACTGGAAGAAGCATTTCCATTACTATGTCGAGGATTGGCACACCGGCAAGGTGTACGGCGAGTTCAGGGGCAGCAGGGATTTGAACGACCGCGGCCATTGAGTATACATCCAACCGAACATATTTGGGTATTTTTTAAAAAGAAAGAATGCGATTCCCCTGACAGATATTATGTATGGGAAAAACAGCAAGCTTTTGACCGCCGTGGCAGTCCTCTTGACTGCTATGATCATCAGCAGCGGTTTCGCCGTCATGCAGACGGACGGATCCGCAGCCGATGCCGATGTGGATGACACTTCCGGATTCGATCCGAGTGACATCATAAAACTACTGGATAGCCTCAAAGAGGTTGAAATAGAATCCGCCGTCCCGATGATTGTTCTGGGATTGGGCAGTTTGCTGCCTGCGGATAAGGAATTCCCCGAACTGGATCCTGCAGACCCTCCGGAGAATACTCTGATCATCAGCGGAGCCTTCGAGGTAAACGAAGAAACCGCCAAAACATACAACAAAGTCTACGTCCTCGACGGTGCCGAGATTACCCTCTGCGGTGACAGTACCATAGAGACCGGAGAACTCATTATCGAGAAATCGGTCTCCATCGACATGAAAGAGGAGAACGCTACCTCTTCCATCACCTGTAAATCCCTTACCGTCGGAGGTCTTTCTCTCGATACTCTCCTGGGATTCGGAACCACTGTGGTTCGCGGAGACAATGCCAAGATTTCTGCAGTTTACGAGAAGGAGGTCAATTTCTTCGGCCCGTCTGTAAATGCCTCGCTTGATCTGACTGTCGATGCCACCATGCTTTCCCTCAGTAGCGGTAAAGGCGACAAATTCCTCACTCTTGCAAACGACGCTGATGGCAAGGCCTTCAGTGCTTCCCTTACCGATTTCGACCTGACTCCCATTGTGGATAGTGCCACCGGCGAAGTCAGGATGGCTACCCTCGAGAACCTCATTGATTGGATCAGCAAAGGGATGGACACCCCCAAGATGAACTTCACGGTATCCTCCGCAAGCTTCACGTACAATGTCCACGAAAACCCTGAGGCAAAAGAGTTTGTAGATAACACCCTGGAGATCCTGGGATTCGATGCCTCCCTTGTACTCGGCGGAACGGATCCCCTCGTGTTCAGCTGCGGCTTCGATGCCCTCAGATACACCGGTATCGACTGCACCAAGGACGAGGAGGGTGTCACCGTCAGCGAGGATCAGCTGAACCTCAACATGGACGCGACCCAGGTGGATGCCTCTCTGCAGGAGGGTATCCTGACCGTCAATGCAAAGACCTCCGGATTCACCCTGAACAAGGAGAGCAGCGAAGATGGTAACAGCAAGAGTACTCTCGTCATCATCGCAGGAACCGAGGAAGAGGGAGAGGAGGACCAGATTCTGAGTCTCAATCTGGTTGTCGATGTCCCCGCCTTCCTCAGCTGTGCTCCGTCCATCATAGAAGCAATCGCCGTAGAAGATAAAGCGGCCGTGGACCCCAAGGCCATCGTCCTCAGCCTTCTCGAAGCAGTCAACGGGGCCAAAGGCAGCGTATTCGGAGCCACTCTCGAGATCGGCAACATCAGCATCAAATCAACGAATGACTATGAGATGACTACCCTTGTCGAGATGACCGGAGGGCTGACAAAACTGATCCTCGGTGCCCAGTCCGAGATCGAAATAGGGTTCGCCACCCTTGACCTCTACAACACAGATCCCACAACCGATGATGAGGCCGTACCTGTCCTTTCCATCGGAAACCTTGATGCGAAGGCCTCTCTGAAAGCATCCGGTCTCAAGGCCATCATCACTGCCGTATCCGCGGACGACTTCTCCGTCGAGGAGCTTCCCGACCTGATCTTCAACTCTGACTTCTCGGCCACCGCCGAGATCAGCTTCAAGATGGAAAGCTTCTCCCTTGAGTTCATGGAAGGCAATTACGAGATCTACGATCTGGAGATCATTGCGAACGCCACGACCGATCTCAAGGCAAACTTCGGGCTATCCTTCAGCAGCATCTCGGCTGAACTGGGCAGTGGTAATCAGTACAGCACTTCCGGTTTCGATCTGGAAGTCACCGGATCTGTGAGCGATATCGAAGCCATCCTGGCAGTATTGGGCGGCATCGAATCCGATTCCGCAGATATCTCGATGGATGTCAGTGCACATGTTGCCGTATCTGCCATAACTGGCAACTTCTCATCCGGGGAGGATTCCATTACGGAGACAACCGCCGTTTCCATCCATGAACTTGATCTGTCCGCTGAATACTCCAGCGTGAAGAAGAGCACCACTGCGAATCTAACCCTGGGGCACGTTTCCGTGAACATTTCCGAATCCGAAGGGGAGGACGTGATCTCCATGAATGACGTGACCCTCAACAACCTGTCCTTCAGCATGTCTGTATCGGACGAGGCCCTGTCCGTCATTATGGCCTCTCTGAGGGACTCCGTGCCTACGGACCTTTCGGAGCCCGTCAAGCCCGAGTTCGTCCTTCCCGACGGCATCACCGCATCCGTGACCATGTCTGTGTCCGCAACCGCTATCGAGGCGTCCTCCTTCGAGTACACCTACAAGGCAGGAGAGGTCGCATCCACGAAGGCCAGGATGATCCAGATCGGATTCTCCGACGAAGAAGAGACCAAGAACCTGATGAAGTTCGACTTCGGAGGTTCCGTGGAATACAAGGACGGCATCATGAACGTTTCCCTCGTCGGAAAGGGCGTATTCGACGGTTCCGAGTCCGCTGACCCGCCTGTCTTCCAGATCATCACATCCGAAATGGCTTACGGCAGTTACGGCGTGGCACAGGTCATCGACTTCACCAACACCTCCTTCGCCATGAAGCTCGACTCATCCGCCCAGATCGAATCGGTCTCGGATGTGTTCAGCATCCTCAGAGGACTCGACGGTGCCCTCACCACCGATATGAAGGTCACCGATCTCGCCGCATGGACCGACGGAAGCAAGAAGCTCGAGGATACCGATATGAAGGTCACCACCGTGACCGTCACCGGAGTCTCCATCGGAATCATGGGCATCGACTCCGGCGGTTCCGTCACCACCGCCGACCGTATCGAGGTAATGTCCGGATACGTTCCCAGCGGAAAGTGGGCCCTGGTGGATGAGATCGGATACGACGAAGCCGATATCGTCGTCGAGCACAGCATCGACCTTACCGGCATCACCACCGATGGGGCCACCATTCTTGCTTCCCACGCGGTGATGGACGACGAGACCGTCAAGCCCGGTGAGGAGAGGCAGACCCTCGCATACTACGGAAACATCTCCGCGGCTATCGCCGGAGACACCATCGAATACAACGGTCTGGCACTTTCCGCCGACGAGATCTCCGAACTGGATATGGAATTCCTTATCGTCGCCGGTTCTTTGATCGTCGACCCCGTCACCGAGGGCGACAGCACCTACATCGACGTCACCACCGACGGCGTCCCCGACGCCATCCTCAACGATGATACCATCGACAAGCTCGTCGATGCCGCCAACGGAAACAAGACCCAGATCAACGTAACCACCGGAAACGACAGCAGGTTCTCGCTCACCCTTACCAAGGATGACATAGACAAGCTCGCCGGCAACGGTTCCCTGTTCTCCGTCAAGGGAGAGGCAGGACTGATCTCGCTCGATGCCGCAGCCCTCAAGAAGATCGGCGACAGCACCGGAACCGAGGTGAAGCTCGCCCTGTCCAAGCTCTCCGTCAACGACGTCGCACAGTACGTCAGCGTCAGCGACATGGAGAGGATCGGCAGTGCACCCGTGTTCAGCATCACCAACTCCGCCGATGTCCACCAGCTCGGCGGAAAGCTGACCTTCACCCTTCCCTACGAGAAGGCCTCCGAAGACCTCGATGTCGTCCTTTACTATCTGAACACCGAGACCGGAAAGCTGGAAGCCGTACAGACCGTCTACGATGCCGAGAACAAGACCGTCACCGGTACCGTCGACCACATGTCCTTCTTCACCATCCTCGAGGAGTCTGTCTCCAACGGACCCGTGGAGGAGAACATCGCTCTGTTCGTGATCTTCGTTGCGACCATGGTCGTCATCGGAGCCATCCTCGTCTCTGTCGCAGCACTCCGCGGCAAGATGGACTAAACTTTTTAACGGGGGAGGCACCCCTCCCCCTACTCCCTTCACCCCAGATTACCGTTCGATATGTTTTCTTCTGGGCATACCTATATTAAAGAGAATGATATCGCCAACTCATTCAATCCCCAATAATCAGGTGATTCAAAATGGCAGACGCAAAGAAAGTTATCCGCCTTAACTACAAGGCATACATGGCAGACGCAGACAGGCTTTACGACACCACCGACGAGGCCGCAGCAAAGGAAGCAGGCATCTACAACGAGAAAGTGAAGTACGCCCCCATGTCCTACATCGTAGGATCCAAGAAGCTCTTCCCTGCCCTTGACAAAGCAATCTCCGAGGCCAAGGTCGGCGAGGAGTTCACCGTCGAGATCCCCTCCGAGGAGGGTGCCGGAGCAAGGAACCCCAAGCTTATCGAGACCCACTCCATCAAAGAGTTCTACAGGCAGGAGATCAACCCCTACCCCGGACTCACCGTTTCCCTCGGAAACAAGACCGGTGTCGTCCTCTCCGTCGGAGCAGGCCGTGTAAAGGTCGACTTCAACAACGCTCTCGCCGGCCACGACCTCAAGTACGTCATGACCGTCGTCGAGGAGATCACTGACGACGCAGAGAAGGCAAAGGCCATCATCGAGGCTGACTTCTCCGCTGCAGACGACTTCAAGTTCGAGTTCCCCGGAGACAAGGTCGTCGTCACCCTCCCCGAGATCACCAAGTTCCACCAGGAGTGGCCCGTCGCAAGGTTCAGGGTCGTCTCCGACCTCCGTGAGACCTTCGGTGTCGACACCGTCGAGTTCATCGAGATCTGGACCGCCGCAAAGAAAGAGTGAACCGATAAAGGATAAATAGCAGGAGGAGACTCTCCTGCTTATCCAATATCTGGATAAACCATTTCAACAAACGGGCGTGTATTCTAGCACGGATAAGGAGGCAGCCTCCTAAGCTGTAAGTCTAGGGTTCGAATCCCTACGCGCCCGCCACTATTTTCCCTGTACTTCGTTATCTTCGGATTCACTGCCCATGCGTCATACTGGGCGTGAGCATGCTCAAACAACAAAACATAATTATTGTTACGAATTTCGTAATTATTGATAATTCAACATAAATGTTGTATTGAGCTTTATTTATAAGCGATGGTCTATATATTGGATTAGTTATATGATAACATATGCAGACTAGCACATCCTCCCCCTACGATGTTGCCCCTGGTACGATACTGACCTGTGCCCGCTGTTCTTATAAATGGGCGCTCCGCAAGAGGGGTGCTCTCCCCAAGAACTGTCCCAAGTGCAGATCCACCCTTTGGAGCAAGAACTACCATGTCTGCAAATGCCTCAAGTGCAACCACGAATGGGGTACCGCCAACGAGTCCCCCCTCAGATGTCCCAAGTGTCACACCAGCAAGTGGGGCGTCCCTCCGTCCCCCCGCGCGGTCCAGGCCGAGACCATCAAGAGCAGGCTAAGCGACAGCGTGAAGTCGGAGATCTACCGCCATTACGACCAGGGCGAAGGCTGCATGAAGATCGCCCTCGAGATGGTATTGGCCTTCGGAGAGGTCATGGACGCACTCGTCATTAAATACCCGGGAGAAGTAATACGTATCTGATACCGGTTGGTGGATACGTTGCACAGGGCATTGGTCGTCATTGATTATCAGAACGATTTCGTGATTGGTCCCATGGGCTGTGCCGATGCCCTCGCGTTGGAGCCCTTGATTTTCGATAAGGTCTCCGAGGCCATCGACAACGGCGAGGATGTCTATTTCACGATGGATACGCACAAGACCGAGGATTATGCCGATTCGGCGGAAGGCAGGAAGTACCCCACCCTGCATTGCATCGAGGGTACCAGCGGCTGCGAGATATTCGGAAGACTGAAACGTCTCTCCACCGAGGCCGCGGTCTTCACCAAGAGCACCTTCGGATCCGTGGAACTCGCCAAACATCTGCAGGCTGTCGGTTATTCGGAGATCGAGCTGTGCGGGGTCGTCACCAACATCTGCGTCATAGCTAACGCGGTCCTCATCAAGACTCTTCTCCCCGAATGCAATGTCGTTATCAATCCCGATCTTGTCGCTTCCGGCGACAGGGAGCTCGGGGAAGCCGCACTCGATGTCATGTCCTCCCTCGGGATCACCGTCCTGGGACACTGAACCCGTGATACGATGACCGACGAGAGATACGGCAAATGCGACGTGTGCAGATTCTGCAACCATGCGGGTGACGTATGGACCTGCACCGCGGAGGGCCGTCCCGTCAAGCCCAAGGACACATGTGCCAGATACCGCCCGGGATGCTGCGAGAACTGTTCTTTCGCCGATATCTCCGAAGAAGTATGCGGCCGTACGGGCGAAGGGATTTTCCTGTTGGGAGTCTGTGAGGATTACGATCCCTGCGGAAGGAAGTCTCAGTAAGTGGAAGTGCGTTCCTTCCTGAGATCCAGTGCATTCTTCACGCTCAGCTTGGCGGCACTGCGGCCCGCAACCGCGTTCTTGGCCGATTCCGGCACACCCAGGAAGATGATGTTGTCGGTGACCTCCTGCATGAAGTGCATCCGTTCCCTAACCTGCCTGTAGGAGTCCTGCAGGTCCTTCACAACACTGCTGACAAGCGAGGAGACCTCATAGAGATTCTTCTTCATGTAATCGTCACGGTTTATGAATCTGGCACATCCCTTCAGGAAGGGGTTGTAGGTATCGTCGCGGTAATCGTCCTCGAGATCGTCGATGGCATCCATCACATACACGGCAGTGGTTAGATTCGTGTAGAGGCTGCGGAGTGCTGGCGAATCGCTCTCTCCCGCGATATCCGACAGCGGTGCGGTGAGGGCCTCGCCGAACATCCTCCCCATACGCTTCGCATCGGTGCAGCCCTTTTGCTCCAGCCCGCGGAGTCTCTCGAATCCCTCCCCGACGATGCGGTCGTATTCCGGGTATTCGGATTCCGCCTTGGCGATCGCCTTGGCGAGCACGAGGTCGATGAAGCGGGTCTTCACCGAGGGTTTGTCGCACTTGTCGTCGTAGAGCTCCCATTTGGTGAGTAGGATGGTATAAGCGGCCATCTTCCCGAACACCTCGTCATCGGTACCGTTGCGTTTCAGCACACATCCCACTGATTTCGGTGTCCCGGGGAAGGAGTCGTCCCCGTTCCTGACGGAGTTGAGGACGATGGTGTTGAAGGTCATGTCGTAGTTCACGGCGGCGGTGGAAACCAGCCCAAAACGGGATCTCAGCTGATGGCAGGTCTCGCAGTAGTACCTCTGGTAATCGTCGAGGTTCCTGGCGGACATCCGCTGGTAGAGGGGCACCGTGTAACCGAACATCTGATTTGCAATGCAAGCATCCGTATTTATGGTTGACCGCACGGTTTTGGTATCCCGGCCCCTATATATCGCGCGAGGATTTTTCGACATAGGTTATATATCGGGACTTGATACCAGGACTATCTAAGCCAGCCATTGGCAGGGTGAGAAAATGCCACAGTCCGTTGAAGATTTAATCGCATCCTACATGAGTCAGTCTCCTCTTGCATTCACCGCTTTCGCTATCGAGACCGGTGAGGAACACACCAAAGATTACAACGCCCACAAGAACGCTGACAACGACAGCATCCACGGTGCCGTCAACGGAGACCCTGCATGCGACTACCCCTGCTGCGGTAACTACGGTTGCTGCAAGACCCCCGCCCAGAACGCAGCCTGCGTGCTCGGACTCGTCGTAACCTGTCTGTGCTGCTGCTACTGCACCCACGGTTTCAACGGGGTCTATTCCTACTGGCCCTTCTGATACAGAAACCCGGTCTCACCATGAGCCGCTTTCTGTCTGTGGTCATAAAACCCACCCTTGCCTGCGACATGGGTTGCAGGCACTGTTACCACTCTCCCGAGGAGATGTCTTCGGGAGCGAGGATTTCTTTCGACCGTCTCGAACGTCTTTTCACGATGCTCTCCCGGGAATACGATTCCGTTTGGTTCGTATGGCACGGCGGCGAGCCCCTCTCCATGCCGTTATCCTTCTACCGTAAGGTCCTCGACATGCAGGAGAGGATTTTCGGGCCCCACAGGTACGGGAACACCGTCCAGACCAACGGTGCCGGGCTCGACAGGAAGTTCATCAAGTTCTGCAAGGAGAAGGAGATCAACATCGGGGTATCGCACGAAGGTCCCTGCAATTCGGTCCTGAGGCCGGACGGCGATGCCGTGGAGAAACGCATCATCGAGATGGCCGACAAGGAACGCATGTTCTCCGTCAGCTCCACTGTCGCGAGGGAGGATCAGGATAAGCAGGCGGAGATCTACCGCCATTTCAGGGATATCGGCTCTGCGGTGAGCATCAACCCTGTCCTTCCCTTGGGATGTGCCTCCTGCAAAAAGGAACTCGTCCCCGATCCCGATGCTTACATCAAATCGAGCCTCGAGGCGTTCGACGAGTGGTTCAACGACCCGGAAGCGAGGGTACCGCTGATCCCCCATTACCTCTATCTGTTATCGGCACTCGGCGACCCACAGGGTTCGGACTGTGCCCACAGCTCCTGTCTCACCAAATGGCTGTGCATGTACCCCAACGGCGACCTCTACCCCTGTGCCAAGCCCTGTCCCGCTTCCATGAGGATGGGCAACATCGACGATATCCGTTCCATAAGCGAGGCTTTCCGTTCGGACGGTTTCGCGGAGATCCTCAAAGGCACAATAGCCAGAAGGGAGAAGTGTGCATCCTGTGAGCTGTTCAGATACTGTCAGGGCGGCTGCAGCATCGATGCCCTGGCGGAAGGCGGCATAGCGGAGAACGGCGGGGATTCCTGCCGCATCTACCGCGGTATATTCACTCACGTGAAGCAGTCTGTCGACAGCATCATCAGCGAGAAGAAGGACCTCTCCGCCTACAACCCCTTCGTCAGGGATGCGGTGCTCGGCAAGCTCGTGAATCCCGCTATGGATACTTTCTATCAATGATCAGAACGAGGCCTTGACGCCGATCGCACTGACCATGATGCGTACCCCTTTGGGTAACGCGGAGACCTCGACGCAGGATCTTGCGGGGTAGGGCTCCTCGAAGAATTCCTGATAGATCAGGTTCATCTGCGAGAAGTCGCGGATATCCGCCAGATAAACGGTGACGGATGCGACGTTGTTGGCGGGAACGTTCGCCTTGGCGAGCACGGCCATGACGTTCTTGAGGGCGAGCCTGATCTGGTCCTCGGTGGATTCCTCCTGCCACGATTCCCTGCGAATAGGGTCCGACAGCCAGGGGTGCGTCATCGGTGTTGATATGCTGAGTAATCATTCTAATCACTTCCGCCGGAACCTTCCAGCAACTATCTGATTATCATCGTCCCGTTGATAAGTCTAACGGTGCGGGGATCAGTCGTAGATGCCCATGCTGACGTACTTGCCGCCGCCGTCGGGTACGATGGCGACGATCTTGGAACCGGGGTATCTGCCGGCCAGTTCGACGGCTTTGACGACGTTAGCACCTGCGGAGATACCTACGAACAGCCCCTCCTCCCTTGCGAGCCTCTTGGTCATGGCCACGGCATCATCCGACTTCACGGTCTCCACGGAGTAGACATCCTCCTTGTGGAAATTGCCGGGGAGGAAGTTCGCCCCGATCCCCTGGATACCGTGTGCTCCCGCCTTCCCTTCGGTTACGAGAGGGGATTCAGCGGGTTCCACGGCGACCGCTTTGGCATCAGTGCCAGCATCCCTGAGTGCGAGTGCGATTCCGGTGATGGTACCTCCGGTCCCGAATCCCGCCACGACGTAGTCGACATCCGGAAGATCCGCGAGGATCTCCCTTCCGGTTCCGGCGCGGTGTGCGATGATGTTCGCGGGATTGCCGAACTGGTCGATGATGATCGAGTTGGGGGTGTTCCTGTTGAGTTCCTCCGCCTTGTCGACGCTTCCCTTCATACCGAGTGCACCGGGGGTGAGGACGAGTTCCGCACCGTATGCTCTCATGTACGCCTGTCTCTCCTTCGACATGGTGTCGGGCATGACCATGATGGCCCTGTATCCCCTTGCGGCGGCGATCATGGCGATGGCGATCCCCGTGTTGCCGGAGGTGGGTTCGATGATGGTCCCGCCTGCCTTCAGGCGTCCGTTGGCCTCGGCATCGTTGATCATGGTGAGCACGGCACGGTCCTTGATGGAACCGCCGGGGTTCCCGCTCTCGACTTTCACGTAGATCTCCGAGCCAGCCGGAGCGATCCTGTTCAACCTGATCATGGGGGTGTTGCCTATTGCCTCGGTCACCGAACCGTAGAGTGTCATGGCCTTCGGATGGGGAATTCGGTATATAGAACTGACCGAAAATGTTCGGTTTACCATAAATTTTTGTTAGAATAACCTAAATTTAGGCAATACCTAAATATAACGATTGAATCGAAAACACATGGCTTCCGAGGGCGATTCGCCGGCAATGAGGAATTTCAAATTCCAACGTATCATCGCAGCCGTCGGCGCTCTTCTGATGCTCGGCAAGTTCCTTGCCTATTTCCTGACCAACTCGGTCGCCATCCTGACCGATGCCCTGGAGAGCATCGTCAACGTCGCGGCAGGCATCATCGGCCTGTACGCCCTCTATCTTACCATGCAGCCGGCCGACAGCAGCCACCCCTACGGTCACGGGAAGGTTGAACTGATATCTTCATCGGTCGAGGGATCGATGATAATCATCGCCGGTGCCATGATCGTCCTGGAATCCGTACTGCGTTTCCTGAGCGGGGATTATACTCTCCGTTCTCTCGATCTGGGTCTGTTGATCGTAGCCGTCGCTGCGGCCGCCAATTTCGCCATGGGGTACACCGCTATCCGTATGGGAAGGAGCAGCAATTCCGTCGCACTCGAGGCAAGCGGAAGGCACCTCTGCACCGATACCTATTCCTCCGTGGGGATCCTCATCGGTCTGGGATTGGTCCTGCTCCTATCACATCTTGGTTTCGATGCCTACTGGATCGATCCCCTGATGGCGTTGGTGTTCGGATTCCTGATCGTCATCACGGGTATCCGCGTACTGTTCAGGTCGATGAACGGTATCATGGACGGTGCCGACGAGGAGATCATCAAGCAGGTGACCCGCTGCGTCAACCACATCAGGAAACCCGAGATCCTCGACGTCCACCATCTCAGGGTCAACCGCTACGGTGCTTCCGTCCACGTGGACGCACACATGACCGTGCCGGGTGACCTCACCGTCAAGGAGGCCGAGAGCTTCGTCAATGAGTTCAGGGAGGAGGTGACCGAGGCCTTGGGAGGGGAAGTGGACATCACATTCATGGCGGAACCCTGCAACAGCTCGCACTGCAGGCACTGCTCCCGCGAATGCGATCACCGTCAGGCAGAGTTCACCGGACGTAGGATCCTCGGTACCCAATACGTCACCCGTGGCGACCGCAGGAATCACCGCCACCACAGGGAATGATGTCCGTCACGGTTTTATTGTGAGTAGTGCTTGCTGGTTTCATGTTAGGCTTCGGCAACAAGGACATCCCGGAAAAGATCGTCAGACTCGGACTCAAGAAGTGGTACTCCGCCCTCAGCGATTCCAACAAGGTCAAACTCGGGAGATATGTCAACGCGGCCGATGCTTCCTCCGTGACTTCTTTCATAATATCCGTCTTCGCCGCGGCCCAGGAGGACCACAACTACAAGTTCATCGCGGACCTCTACGGTACCATCGGCGAGTTCAAACTGTCTGATATCGAGAGGTTCGATATCAACGACGCAGCCATCCTGGGAGTCTACAACGCCGAGGACTATGATCGCTGCGTGGAGCTCTGCGAATACGGTCTGGGTCTCCTCGGTAACAAGGAGGTCTTCGACCACGTGATGGCCAAGGGCAACGGCGACATCCCCAACGAGATCAACTGCCGCAACTATCTCCTCAACGTCGTCGTCGGTATCCACTTCGAATACGATGAGGGAGACAAGCTCCTCCTGAGGTTCCAGGACATGGGACTCATCACCGCCGAGGATGTGGAGTACAGGAGGAACGGCATCAAGACGTTCAGGCTCCAGAGGACCTTCGATAACGTCTTCAACATCAAAGAGAAGGATCAGTGAGGCTTCTCCAGGCGATCTGGGGAACGACGTCGACCGCAGGTTCCTCGTAAGGGTGTACCTCGTCGATCTTCCTCAGTACCACCCCGACATCCTCCTTCCGGCAGACGAATTTCAGACGCATCTCGTCAGCCACGGTGATCTTGCCGACCTTACCATTGTAGGGCTGTGCGCCCTCCATGGTCTTCCACGTACCTTTCACGGGCCAGTAGCAGAACGATCTCCTGTAATTCGGATAGAGGGGATCCATCACGGAATCGATTGCATCCATGAGCTCTTCCAGATGGGATGCTGGCACATTTACGGATATGCCGTAGATCTCAGTGAGCTCTGACATGGGGCAGCTCCATTTCGGCGACCGCTTCCTTGAGGGGCGAGACATCCTCGCCTGTAAGGGCGAGAACCTTCTTCGAGTCGATTTCGGCCACCAGTTTCTGTATGGATTCGAGACGGGCTTCGATCCCCTTGAGAGCCTTCTTGGCACGTCTCTTGAGGACACCGGTGCTGATAAGGGTGGCCAGCATCGCGGTGAACGGCATGTTGTAGACGAATCCCATAACGATACCAGTCGCGCTCTTGAGATCCGTGTTGCTGATGCATTTTGTGATGAGATCGTTATCCGGAACGGGTTCCAGTTTGCGTCTGAGGGCCTTGTACATGAGTTTCTGACCGCCCATCACGACCTCATAACTCCATTGGAACTGTCCGAAGACGGGAGCCGGCTGCCCGCAGGGGACGGTGGTCTTGTTCAGGATGGCCTTTCTGAAATCTTCGGCGGTGCTGCCTGGGAACTCGGTCCAGTTGTAGTTCGAGGTGCAGACGGCGTGTGCGTCGGAACCGGAAGTGGCCGCCCACCTTCCGGGGAAAAGATCCACAACCTTCTGTGCGAACATGTTGGAATAGGGATCGGGATGGCCGCCGTTGATGGTCTCGAGTCCTTCCAGGGGGAGTTCGAGGGCCTTCTCCTGCAGTCCGTCCACGTGGACGCTGAATGGATGTGGTGCGATGGCGAGACCGCCCTGCTCGTGGATGATGTCCACCGCCTCCTCGGGACTGAGCATGGGCTTGACCTTCTCGGTAAGCCAGAGGCCGATGACCTCTCCTGAATCGGTCATGACCTCGTCGCCGACGACGACCTCGATGTCATCGAACTGCTTGGCGTACTTCTGACCGACGATGCCTCCGGCGACCGCGTTGTGGTCGGTGATGCAGAGGACGTCGACACCGTTCCTCCTTGCGTTGTCAACCTGTACCTCGGGCCCGATGACAGACTCTGGGAAGCGTAGTTTCCCCACCTTGGTGTTGTAACCGGAATAAGTGGTGTGGGTGTGAGTGTCCGCTTTTCCCATAAGGGGGCGATACCAATCCAATTATATAAAGAAGGGTATATTTTTTAGGTTTAACTAATTTTTCTACCGCCCACTTTATAAAGGCAGACCCAGATTGGTAGTGCATGGCGAAATACGTCTGTATCTGCGGATGGATCTACGACGAGGCGAAGGGATACCCTTCCAAGGGAATCGCACCTGGAACCAAATGGGAGGATGTCCCCGAGGACTTCACCTGCCCCGACTGCGGCAGTCCCAAGAGCATGTTCTCGCTCTACTCTGCCTGAAAACGAACGACGGAGACCGTTCCGGGAGATATCCCGGACGGTTCACTCCGCGGATTTGGATTTGTTCTGATCCAGGTCGTCGGGGTAGTAGTACTCGCCGATGGACTTCTGCGTCCTGTCGAGGTTCGAACCCTCCTTGTTGATCCTGGGTCTGTGGGTGTCGGCATCCCTTCTGAAGGTGATGTCAACCGATTTCAGGAACTTGTTCATTCCCTCCCTCATCTTGAAGGGACCTTCGGCGATACCGTGGTGTCCGGGTTCTCCGCCGAACACCATGATGGAGTCGGCGACCATGTCTATGAAGTAGATGTCGTGGTCGACGATCATGGCGGAACGTCCGGTCTTGTCCATCATTCCGGAGATGCATTTGGCAGCCTCCATCCTCTGGTTGGAATCGAGGTAGGCGGAAGGCTCGTCGAAAAGATAGATATCTGCTTCCTCCGCGAGACAGCCTGCGATTGCTACCCTCTGGAGCTCTCCTCCGGACAGGGTGGCCATCTTCTTCTCCATCAGGAATTTGATCGCAAGGGGACCGAGGACCTGGGTTTCGAAGATGCTTGAGGTTACAAGCTCGTAATTCTTCGCGTAGAGGTAGTCCTGGACGGTGCCGTCGAAGTCGTGGGAGATGTACTGGGGCTTGTAGGCGACCTTCATCACTCCGTTGACGCTTCCCTTGTCGGGCTTGATCTCGCCGGCGAGCATCTTGACGAAGGTGGTCTTACCGGTCGCGTTGGGCCCAACGATTCCGACGGATTCTCCGATCTTCACGGATCCGCTGTTCACATCGAGCTTGAATTCCCCGAAGTCCTTGGAGACAGCCTCGAAATCGATGAGTACGGGGGTGTTCCATTCGCCGGGAGGTGCCATGAGGTCGAACTCGATGGGCCTCTCCCTGAACCTGATGTTCTCTTCAGGCAGGTATCCGTTGAGGTAGGCGTTGATCGCTACCCTTACCTGCCTGGCGAGGGTGAATACGCCGTAGGCTCCCTCGGAACCGTAGACGAGGTTCACGTTGTCCGCCAGGTAATCGAGGATGGCGAGGTCGTGTTCGATAACGATCACATATTTATCCTCGGTAGCCAGGGACTTGATGATACGGGCCATCTTGACCCTCTGGTAGATATCGAGATAGGAGGTGGGTTCGTCGAAGAAGTAGATGTCCGCATCCTTCATGCAGGTGGCGGCCATGGCGACCCTCTGCAGCTCTCCGCCGGAGAGCTTGGTGATGTCCCTGTCGATGACCTGTTCGAGACCGAAGGTCTTGGCGGCTTCCTCCACGGTCATCCTCTCGGAGTTCTTGGAGAGGAGGTCCCTCACGACACCTTTGGTGGATTTGGGCAGGAGGTCGACGTACTGCGGTTTGTAGGCGACCTTGATCTTACCCTCGTACACGCTCTGCATGTACTCGTGCATCTCGGTTCCCTTGAAATGTGCCAGCACCTCTTCCTGGGTGGGCGGGTTGTCGTATCTTCCGAGGTTGGGCCTGACGAGTCCGGAGAGGATGTTGATGGCGGTGGTCTTACCGATACCGTTGGGTCCGAGGATACCTGTGATCATTCCCTTCTTGGGGGTGGGCAGGCGGTAGAGGCGGAAGGTGTTCTCGCCGTACTGGTGGATCATCTCCTCCTTGAGCTCGTCGGCGAGACCGATGATCTTGATGGCATCGAACTGACACTTGTTCACACAGATTCCGCATCCGTGGCAGAGCGTCTCCGAGATGATGGGCTTGCCCCTCTCACCGAATGTGATGACCTCGACACCTGTCCTCATAAGGGGACAGAATTTGGAGCATTCCTTGTTGCATTTCCTGTTCTGGCATCTGTCGGATAATACCGCCGCTATCCTCATTTTAACCGCTTGGCCATCGCTCTCTTAATTAAATAAGTAGCGACAACTCAGGCCAGCTGCCACTGTTTGAGGTTGAAGGTACAGCACTGGACCTTCGAGGAGACGATGGTTCCGTCCTTCCACAGCTTCGTGAGGAGCGGCTAGAGGGCACAGAGGTATCCCTTGTATGCTTCCACATCCTTGAATTCGTCGGGACGGAGTTTCTTGACGATCATCCTGGTGCATATCATCGGGTTCTCCCCGATCACGGAGAGAACCTCTTTCTCGGTGATTTCCTGCATAAATGAAAATCGGGGTTCTGGGTATATTAGAATTTGCGGTTGCGGAAACGTAATGAATCCATCTGTGCGACATCTCACAAATCATGCCGTATCTGTGCCATACCGTACACAGTATGTGCGATATCTTTCAGGGTGTGAAGGTACCCGTATATACTCCGATAGACCATCACTTCCACCATGGGCAAACACGCCAAAGAGCGTCGCGCCGCCGCCATGGCGAAGGCTGCCAAGCAGCCCGTTACCGAGACTGGCAAGCAGGCCAAGAAGCACTGAGCCGCGAACCGACATCCGTGACCGCCAAACAAGACCCCCGCTGGACAACCGGCGGGCGATACTTTTATACGACAATTCACATCGTCCCGGCATGGTTCAGCAAGTACGCGCAGCACACATCCTGGTCAAGACCCAGCCCGAAGCACAGGACATCTACAACCAGATCATGAAGGGAGGAGATTTCGCAGCCCTCGCCAGGGCACGTTCCTCCTGCCCCTCCGCCAGACAGGGCGGCGACCTGGGATGGTTCGGACGCGGTCAGATGGTGAAGCCCTTCGAGGACTTCTGCTTCCAGTACAACACCGGCGATTTCGGTATCGTGCAGACCCAGTTCGGATGGCACGTCATCTACATCATCGCCCAGAGATGATTTTCAAACCCTAACATCCTCCCCTTCGGGGGATTATCTTTTTGTTCGAATCCCCATATCCTTTCCATGGTCAATTACACAATCGACTGCCCAGCCTGTGGCAGGAGCTTCAGTTATTCCGAGCTCCTCGAGACCGTCTTCTGCTCGAGCTGCGGAAAGAAGCTCCGTCTCGAATGGAGGATCGAAAGGGTCGCACTCGACGACGGCTCCGCCCCCTCCTTCGATCCCCGCACCAATCCGCAGGTGCCTCCGCCCTCCTTCAGGGACGAGGACGATGTCAGGGTGCCCGCCGGATACCTCCAGGTGACCATCAACATGCCCAGGGACTGCATCCCCCTCAAAGGTTCGTTCTCGTATTACGGTGTTAAATGGGACGGGAAGGACATAGGTATCTGTCAGATGGGCGGATGCATAA
>CACWTF010000048.1 GCA_902763685.1 methanogenic archaeon
GAACTGGCATCCGAGATACTATCCGAGAAGGAACATTTCCATCACGATGCTGACGATGTGACCATGGCTCAGATGCTGGAGATAGGTTCGTCCGCAGGAGGTTCCCGTGCCAAGGCGGTCATCGCCTGGAACGAGGCCACCGGGGAGATACGGTCGGGTCAGGTCGGCACATCCCCGGATTTCGGTCAGTGGCTGATCAAATTCGACAACGTCAGGGGAAACGGGGACCATGGGGAAACCGACGGTCCGCAATACACCAGGATCGAATACGCCTACCATCTGATGGCGAAGGACCTCGGCATCGACATGAGCGAATGCCGTATGCTGGAGAAGGACGGCATGGCCCACTTCATGACCAAGCGTTTCGACCGTATAGGGGGAAAGAAGATCTTCGTTCAGACCCTATCGGCGCTGGGTCATTTCGATTACAACGTTCCCCGCACATGCAGTTACGAGACGTATGCGGAATACGCCAGGGGCCTGGGCATAGGTACTGCCGGGATAGAGGAGATCTTCAGGAGGATGGTGTTCAATGTTCTTGCCATGAACTGCGACGATCACGTCAAGAACTTCGCGTTCATAATGGGCCGGGACGGCAGCTGGAGACCCGCTCCCGCGTACGATATGACCTATGCGTACAACCCTGACAACAGGTGGCTCCGTGAGCATCAGATGGCCGTGAACGGAAGGTCGAAGGACATCGGGAAGGATGATCTGCTGGCCAGCGGAAAGATGATGATGCTGAATACCAGGTTCTGCAAGGAGGTAATCGCCGATGCCGAGAAGGTGGTCAGCGAATGGCCGGGATATGCGGAACGGTGCGGTATCGATCCCAAGACCGTCAGGAGCATCGATTCGATGCTTGTCCGCAGATCCTGAACCGGTTCCGGGGCATCACTCGCGGAGTCTCAGGGCATTCAGTGTCACCGAGACCGAAGAACAGGACATCGCCGCCGCGGCCAGTGCGGGCATGTGACTGAACTCGCCCATGCCGAGAAGGTACGGCAGGCCTGCCGCTATGGGGATGCAAATCGCGTTGTACACGAATGCGAGGAAGAGGTTCTGTTTGATGTTGGACACGGTGGCCTTGCTGATCTCCATCGCGGCGGGTACGGAACGCAGGTCGCCGTTCATCAGGACCACGTCCGCCGCACCGATAGCGATGTCCGTGCCGGTGCCCACGGCCATACCGACATTCGACTGTGCCAGCGCGGGTGCGTCGTTGATACCGTCACCTATCATTGCGACCGATTTCTGCTGGACCTGATACCTCTTCACGGCATCGATCTTGTCCTGCGGGAGTGCTTCCGCTCTGACCTCGGTGATCCCAACTTCCCTGGCAACCGCGAGGGCGGTGGCCTCGTTGTCACCGGAGATCATGACGGGTACCGCACCGGCGGCCTTGATGGCGGAAATCGCTTCGGCGGAGCTCTGCTTGACGGGGTCGGCCACGGCGATGATCCCGGCCAATGTCCCGTCCACAGCCACGAACATGCAGGTCTTGGCCTCGGAGGCCAGCCCGGTGCTCTCGGCTTCGAGAGGAGAGATATCCACATCATCGGAGGTCATGAGGGATGCGTTGCCTACCGCTACGGAATGACCGTTCACCCTGCACCTGACGCCCATCCCGGTGATGCTCTCGAAATCGGTGTGCGGAGCGGGTGTGATGGCCAGTTCTTCCGCCTTCTTCAGGACCGCTCCGGCGACCGGATGCTGCGAGTTAGCTTCGGCAGATACCGCATATGCCAGCAGGTCGTTTTCGTTCATGTTGCAGGCGACGATGTCGGTCACCGCGGGACGGCCTTCGGTGATGGTCCCGGTCTTGTCGAGGATCACCACATCGATGTTCCCGGCGGCCTCCATCTTGGCCGCACTCTTGAACAGGATCCCGCGTTTGGCGGCATTGCCGGTACCGACGATGATCGCCAGCGGTGTGGCCAATCCGAGGGCACAGGGGCAGGAGATTACCAGCACGGAGACCATGACGGTAAGGGAGAACAGCACGTCCTTTCCCGCCAGCAGCCATCCGATGCAGCACAGTAAGGATATCAGGAGCACAGCGGGCACGAACACCGCTGCCACGCGGTCCGCGATACGGGCCATGGGGGCCTTGGTGCCCTGTGCCCCCTCCACCATCCCGATGATCTGGTGGAGTACGGTGTCCCTGCCCACCTGTTCCGCGGTGATACGCAGACTTCCCGTGCCGTTCACGGTCGCCGCATATACGGTGTCGCCGACGTTCTTCGCCACGGGAAGGCTCTCGCCGGTGAGCATGGATTCGTCTACATCCGATGAACCGGATTCCACCCTTCCGTCGGCGGGTATGCCCTCTCCGGGCTTTACCAGGAGGAGGTCTCCCTTTCTCAGTTCCTCGACGGGGATACGGGATTCCTGTCCGTCGCGGATGACCGTGGCGTACTGAGGTTCCAGTTTCAGGAGGGAACTGACCGCGTCGTTGGTCCTCACCTTCCCGAGTGCCTCGAGATATTTGCCGATGGAGACAAAGGCGATGATCATGGCCGCGGAGTCGAAGGACAAGTGGTCCATGAACTCCATGCGGCCGTCGTAGAGCTGTACGAGGCAGTAGACGCTGTACGCGAACCCGATGGCGGTACCCATAGCGATGAGGGTATCCATGTTGGGGGATCTGCGCAGCAGTGCGGGGATCCCGCGGATGTAGAACCTCCTCCCGGACCACAGGACGGGGAGGCAGAGGATTATCTGTACGAGACCGTAGAGGAAGCAGTCGTCCTTCAGGGGGACAGGGAGGTCCAGGAGCATCCCGCCCATGGCATAGATTGCCAACGGGACCGCGAACACGATCGCGATGAGGAGGTTGACCTTGCGTTCCCTGGCTTCCTTCCTGTCTGCCTCTGCAATCTGCGTGGCATCCCCTTCGATGACGGTGTACCCGGCCTTGTTCACGGCGGATACGATGCGTTCATGGGAGACCTCGGACTCGTCATAGATGACCGTGGCGGTGTTGTTGCCGAAATTGGCGGCCGCTGAGTTCACGCCCGGGAGACCTTTCAGCGAACGGTCTATCTTGGCTGCACAGGCGGCACACGACATGCCGCTGATACGGAGGATCTCCTTCTTATCTGCCATCTCAGAACAGGCCTTTCTTGGCTTTGGCGGTGAAACCCGCGTCGACGACGGCGGCGATGAGTGCTTCTTCAGAAACTTTGGTCTCGTCGTATTTCATGGTGGCCTTGCCGATCTTGACGTCAAGGTCGGTGACACCGTCCCTGGTGAGGGCCTCGGTGACCTTCTTCACGCAGACTTCGCAACCCATTCCATCGATTTTCAGAGTTAATTTAGGCATGACTAATTGTTATGTCCTACACCGATTTAACCGTTGGTATGGTCAGGGTCTCGCCTGGGCCTGTTCGATGGCACGGACGATCTTGGCGATCTCGCCCTCGGAGTCCTTGTACATGCCCGGGGTCCAGACCCTGTGTATGTGCCAGCCTCTGGATTCCAGGTACTTCTGGCGGTGGTAGTCCCTCTCCCTGGTGTTGTTGGAACGTGCGTAGATCCTGCTGTCGCATTCGATTCCGAGGATGTACTTGTTATCCTGTTTGACCGCGAGGTCGATGGAGTATCCGCCGATACCGATGTTCTTCTCGACGGTGTATCCCTTCCTGATCAGGGCGGTGTAGACCTTGTCCATGACGGGGGATTCGATGTCCTCGTCGTCGGCCATGAGTTCGGACGGGGGTACGAAGCTCTGGAGGATGGTGTGGGCCAGTTCCATGTTGTCACTGCTGACCGCCCTGGCGTATTTGAGGTACTTCTGGAGGATCTTGGGGCCCTCACATTTCAGGTTCTCGACCTGGAGTTCCTCCGGTTCGAACGAATTGACGATGTAGATCTTCTTCTTGGCACGGGAGATGGCGACGTTGAGCCTGTTCTCGCCGCCCTGCATGTTCAGCCAGCCGAACCTCTGCATGAACCTGCCCTCCTCGTTCTTGGCGTAGCCCACCGAGAAGATGATGATATCCCTCTCGTCACCCTGGACGGATTCGATGTTCTTCACGAACAGTCCCACATCCTCGCCGTTGTCGTATCTCTTGGACTCCTGTGCGAGGACGGCCGCGAATATCGGGTCGGTGGCGGCGTAGTCGTCGATCTTGTCGTTGATGAGGTCACGCTGGGATACGTTGAACGTGATGATACCGATGGTCTCGCGGTCCTTCCTGGTGGCGAAGACCTCCTTCAGGATATCCACGACCTTGTCGGCCTCGGCCTCGTTGTGCCTGTCCTCCCACAGTCCGTCAACCTTGAACACCTCGATGGGAGGCCTCTCCGGTTTCAGGATGTTGGGCGATACGTAGAGCTTGCCTCCGTAGAACGCATAGTTGGAGAAGGCGATGAGCTCCTCGTACTTGGAACGGTAATGGAAGTTCAGCAGGATGCTGTCGTAGCGGGCCCTGGCGAGGTCCAGGAGACTTTCCTCCTCGAGGGCACCGTTGATGGCCTCCTCGTCATCGTCATCCTCCTCGTAGGATACCCTTCCGGTACCCAGGCTGGAGGGCCTGAGCTGCTTGTGGTCGCCGGCGACGACAACCTTCTTCGCCCTGTATATCGAGGGGATACCCTTTTCCACATACATCTGGGAGGCCTCGTCGAATATGAGGAGGTCGAACAGACCCATCTCCATGGGGATGATGTCGGATACCGCTTCGGGGGTGAGCAGCCAGATGCGGATGCCCTTGAAGAGCTCGTACCCGTAGCGGTTGATGAACTTGTTGAGACTCCACTTCCTCTTGTTGTCGACGATCCTGGCTATGTCGCCCTTCCTCTTGGATTCGGTGATGTAGCGGAGGTTGTTGCTGAGCACGCTGTCCAGGAGCTTCTTGGTCATCACGCGCTTCTGGTTGATGTTGCGGTCTATGTCCGCGACGATGGAATCGAAGTCATGCAGCTCCTGCAGGATGTTCTTGTGGGTGCCGTCGAACCTCTGCAGGTGGTCGTTCAGGACGAAGCGGTAGATCTCCTCGTTGACGTCCATGCAGTCCATCTTGGATTCGTCGCTGAGGAGCAGCAGGCAGTTGCCGTAATCCTTCTCCAGCGGGGAGAGGGAACGGTAGGCGGTGGCCCTCTGGCAGAACGTCTCGTATTCGTCGGCGATCTCCATAACCTTCTCGGAGTCGCCCATGACGGTGTTGATCGTTTTGTTATCATAATTGGAGAAGTACTTGTTCGCGAAGGCGGTGGCATCGCGGGTGACCTTCCCCTTGGAGAATAGTTTGGACAGGAATCCCTTGCTGTTGAGGTCCCTCACCTCGGCGTCGAGCCTTTCCAGGTCCGCCTTCATCTCGCTGAGCTCGTAGTAGCTCAGGTCGGGTTTCATGAATTCGATGAGCGGGGTCTTCTCCCTGATGGTGCGGTAGTCGCGGATGTTGTCCACCAGGTTCTGGTTTCCGAATTTCTGGCGGAGCTCCCTCAGGTTCGGATAGGTGGTGCCGGCGACGGACTGGGGGACCCTGGACTTGTAGCGTCTGAAGGTCTCGTACTGGATCTTGTCGTCGAGGTCCAGCCATTTGTCCATCGCATAGAGGTTGCAGGCTGGGAGTTCGAAGTCGTTGGGTTCGTAGAGTTCGGTGGCGATGCGGGAGAGCTTCGACACATCGAGGTCTATGCGGTTCGAGAGGTCATCGAGGTTGACGGTGTTGGCCGTGGGCTGGATGCTGAGCATGGTCGCCATCTGGCGGTAGAAGCTGTCCTTGTCCGCGGTATCGTCGATCTGCATGCAGTATTTGGAGAGGGTGCCGAGACGGGAGTAGACGACATCGAGGGCGGTCTTCTTCTCGGACACCATGAGCACGGTCTTGCCGGAGGCCACCGCGGCGGAGATGAGTCCGGTGATGACCTGGGACTTGCCTGTTCCCGGAGGTCCCTGCACGACGATCTCGTCCTTCTTGTTCACCGCGGTCAGGATGTTCTCCTGGGCACTGTTGAGCGAGTTGATGTAGTAGAGGTCCTTTTCCGAGGCCTCGATACCTTTGGATTTTATCTCGGAGGACGACAGCGGAAGGGGGAATTCGGAGTAGAAGTCCTCCTTGTTGAGGTCGCGGATCAGGTCCGCCAGGGTGCTGTTGATCTCCTTTCCGGAGAGGAGGGTGTCGAAATCCCTCTGGATGAAGCTCGAGTATGACGGGTATTTGCCGATGAGGGCGTTGTGCACCAGATGGAGTTCGCCCTGGGCGTAATGGGGGAATTCCGATGCCTTGTATTCGGTGAACTCGAGAAGGGTCTTCTTCGAGGGGAACTCCATGTTGATCCCCTGGCACTCGTAGAATGCCTTGAGGTCGTTGATGAAGTTCTTCTCGTCGTAGGTCTCTATCACGTTGTCGGGAAGGGGACGGTTCTTGCCGGCGAGTTTCATGGCCGCGAGCAGGAAGGTGTTGTTGTATACCGCATCCCTCGAGTCGTCCATCCTCACCTTGACCGCGGTCCCCTCCTTCTCCATGGTGACGGGGAAGAGTGCGAGCGGGGCACGGACGGGGAAGTCCTCGTCGCCCAGCAGTTTGCCCTCCACGAAGGGGTATGCTATGTAGAGGTCGTATGCTCCCTTCTCCCTCTGGTCCCTGTTCACCTCGCGGATGATCTCGTTGACGCGTCTGAAGACCTTCTCATCCTCCTTGGATTTCGAGGTGTCGCACAGGGTGAGTACCCTCTTGCTGCCGAATACAAGAGCCAGTACCTCGTTCCCGCGTACGGGTGTGGGGTCGAAGGACGTCTTCCTGCCGGTCTTGGGCTGGAAGAGCAGGCGGTTCGCCTTGCTGATGTTCACCAGTTTCTTCTGGAGTTCCCTGAGGGTCTGTGCCAGGTTCCTGTCTATGGCCGATCCCTTGGCGGCGGTCACCGCATATTTCTTGGTTATCGCGAGGAAATCGTTGCCGTACTGTTCCACGAATCTGTTGCCCACACCTTCGATGGCTGCGAAATCCTCTACCTTGGTAGGTATGCGCTGTGCCATTATGTGCAGGGCCTCGTCGCTGCAGACGGGGGTGTTCTGTCCGGTGTTGCGTTTGTATTCGTTGCGGAGGGTCTCCCTCAGTGCGAAGAGTTCATTGTAAAGCTCGGTTTCCAAGCTCATTCGGCATCCCGGCGGTGTATCGCCTATCTGACATAAATAGATGGGTTTCGTTCGTACGTGCGATGATAAGCGTAGGCGATTTCAGCGAGAGCAGGCTGACCGTGACCGAGAAGGACACTGCAGAGTCGTGGGGAAGCGGGACATTACCCGTCCTGGCCACTCCCCGTATGATACTTTTGATCGAGCAGACCGCCTGCGATGTCCTCAGGGGAAAGCTGCCCGAGGGGGACACATCCGTCGGGACCCTCGTGGATGTCGCACACGTCTCCGCCTCCCCTGTGGGTTCGGAAGTGGTATGCCGTACCGAGGTGGTGGAGGTGGACCGTGCGAGGATCCGTTTCAGGGTCACCGTCACGGATTCGTCCGGCGACGTGGGTACCGGGTATCACGAGAGGTTCGTCGTCCATTCCGATAAGTTTATGGCGAAGGCGAACTCGAAGCTACAGTGATCATTCGTCGTCCTTCACTACCGCGGAAAGGATCACGACGACAAGTGCCAGCACCGCCATTATTGCCATGGCAGGAGCGAATCCGTTCTCGAAAGCCGACGCACTCACGTCCTGGATGTCGATACCGTCGGTCTTGGAGAATACCGTGAAGAGCATGGCACAGAGTGCCAGTCCGATGGTGCCTCCTGTGTAGTAACCCTCGTTGGTGAGGGAGGATGCCATGTCCCTTTCATCGCCGGCGTGTTCCACCAGACGCGAAGCCATCGGTCCGCCTACGCAGGCCCAGGAGATACCCATGGCCGACATGACAGCCAGGAGGATCGCACGGTTCATGTTCTCCGTGAATGCGGCCAGCAGTACCAGGGCGATGACGAGGAAAAGACCCGACGCCACGCAGAACCATTTCCTCCCCACCCTGTCGGACCATTTGGCGAAGGGCATACCGAGGATGGCAGTGATCAGTGCGGATATGAACATGTATGCCCCCACCTCCGTGGACGACATCCCCATGCAGATCTCCCCGAAGAACGGGAACAGATACAGGATGCCCATGAACGTCATGTTGACCAGCATAAGGCAGATGAAGATGGAGACGAAGTCGAAACGGCGGAAAAGGGACACCTTGAGAAGCGGATGCTCCGTGGCCCCCTCCAGCCTGGCGAAGAGTACCAGCAATGCGATCCCGGCGATACCTGTGACCGCGGACATGAGCCTCTGACCCGAATACGAAAGGGTCTCCACGGCGAAGGTGATCAGGGCGATGGCCGCGAACAGCACGGCCGCACCGCGGTAATCTATGGGAGGATTGTCCGCCTCTTTCCTGGAAGCGGGGATGGCCTTCAGGATGATAGGGGCGACCACGGCCCCGAGGGGAACATTGATCAGGAAGATCCAGTGCCAGGTCGTGTAATCCACTATGATACCGCCTATCGCGGGACCTATCGCGAATCCCAACGAGGCTCCGATGGTCACCACCGAGAGTCCGAATCCCAGTTTCTGCGGGGGTAGATGTTCCGTGCAGCACATGGGGCCCGCAGCGGCCATCATTCCCGCACCGACGGCCTGTACCGCACGGGCCGCGATGAGTATCTCGTAGGAGCTGGCGAGTCCGCAGGCAAGAGAACCTATGGTGAAGATGGATAAGCCTGCCGCCATGACCTTCCTGACACCGGTATCCGCGGCGATCCTCGCGAAGAGTACCAGGGTACCGGCCAGTATCATCATGTAGATAATGGTCGTCCAGGAAGCCGTGGCGGTATCCACGCCGAAATCGGCACCGATGTCCGGGAGGGCCACGGTGACGATGCTTCCGTCCAGTCCGTCCATGAAGGTGGCGAAGAAAACCACCAGTAACATCATGGTGGTATGTTTCCTGTCGAGCATCAGGCTCATATTCCCCCTTTATTCAATGTACATTTATGAGGTTTATCCGAAAAGGACCGGGAGCATCAGGCATCCTGTAAGGCATATCCTCCCTATCCCGGCCGCGGGAGGTACGAGGCCAACGGCCGCCGAAATGACGAGAACGGCGAGACCGAACGGGCCGCACAGCAGCAGGACCAATGCGACGATGAGCATCAGTACCGCGTTGTTCAGCACGGTTTCGGGGATGCTGCCCGATACACGGGACATCGCCTTCCCGCACTGGATGGTTATGATGTAGCCAAGCAGCGATGCGAACGCTATCGATATCAGGATAGCCAGGAAAGCCTCGCTGCAGAACCCTGTCAGGGAATCGCCGATTATCTCCTTCACCGCCATGGCTGTCCCCGACCTCCCGCTTCCCGAGACCGACAGGGTCACCACGGAGAACACCGAGGTGACGGTGCCTATGCTGGCGGTCATCGCTATGAATCTGGCCGGGTCGCGTTCCTCAGTGAATGCCGAGGTGAGTGCCGCACCGACCGTGGCGGTGATCCCGGGGAACCATCCTGCCATCAATCCTGTCAGCACGCCCTTGATCCCGGGGACCGGACCCACCGGGTCAGTCCCGTCATCCGTCTGTGCCACCCTGCCGTGGGGCGAGATCTCCTCGAGCAGCGGTGGTATCCCGAAGAGTCCGGTGAGCAGGGGGAAGAGAAGGGTGGATTCACCCAGGATCCCCGTGCACGGAATCCCCCAATCGCTGATGGCGAAACCCATGATCCCGGTGACCGCCAAGAGGAGCAGGGAGATATGAGGCTTGGCCGAGGTGATGACGATTACCGACAGTGCCAGGAAGATGATTCCTATGGTCATGCGGTCCACGATCCCGGTGCCTCCGGAGAGCATGATCCACTGCAGCG
The DNA here is from genome assembly GCA_902763685.1 of methanogenic archaeon. GTDB lineage: Archaea > Thermoplasmatota > Thermoplasmata > Methanomassiliicoccales > Methanomethylophilaceae > Methanomethylophilus. The sequence goes on from CACWTF010000048.1 coordinate 9,840, forward strand.
GGATGGCCAGAAGGAGGGCGGCTGTAGAACCAACGATGCTTCCGATCGCGGCCGCCCTGACCGCGGTCATCGCCCGCCCCTGCAGGAAGAGGCGGTGGCCCGGAAGGACCGAGAGAGCGTCATCGGCATCGGGTACGCCGATGAAGACCGAGGGTACGAAGTCCACGAAGGAATGCACCGCGGATGCGGAGAATATGCAGCAGGAGATGAGTACGGCACACTCGATCCCCGAAGAAAACGAGAACAGGCTGCCGAAGAGGGATGTGCTACCCAGCAGTATCGCGGCAGCGGTGTTCACGTGGATCCCTGGCACCATTCCGGTGAATGTCCCTATGGCGGCACCGATGGAACTTGCCAGCAGGACCGTCAGGATGATCTCGGGACCCATGAAACGGATTAGTCAGGGGCCCTTTATGAACGGGAGACCGTACATGTATCAGTTAACAACGACCCTGCCGTTCTCCACCCGGACGGATATCATCGTCTTGATCTTGACCCCGGTGTTCTCCAGGACGACCTCCGTGCCGTTGCTCTTGTTGACCGGCACCAATACGTCGACGACTATCGCTCCTGCCTCCCTGAGGGCATGGATCAGTGCATCCAAGGTGCCGCCGGTGCTCACGACATCGTCGACGACAGTCACCCTCATGCCTTCGGTGATGCCGTTCACTGTCATCACCGATTTCGAATACCCTGTCTTCTGTTCCAGGGTGATCTCTCCGTCCAATCCGTAACTGCGTTTTCTCACGACGGAATACGGGATGCGGAGCTTCAGCGACAGCGGTACGGCCAGCGGGATGCCCATGCTCTCGGGGGCGAGGATCACGTCGCAGGAGAAATCCCCGTTCTCCAGCATCCAGTCTATGACCTCCTCCAGTACCTCGGGTTCCATACGGGGCACTCCGTCGGTCAGAGGGTGCACGAAATAGGGATAACCGTTACGGTTCACGATGGGGCAGTTCTCGAGACTCTCCTTCAGTCTGCCGTACATGGGGGCATAACCGTGTTACTCGGATTTTAGGATTGGGCCGGTGGGCTAAAATAAAATAATAATAGAGGAATCCCGCGGCGATAACATGAACGTAGACGAAAGGATGGCATTAGTCACCCGCAACACCATGGAAGTCGTCAACGAGGACGAGCTCAGGACCGTACTGGAGACCAAGGAACAGCCTCTGGCATACATCGGTTTCGAGCCCTCCGGAATCGTACACATGGGCTGGGCACTCG
>CACWTF010000049.1 GCA_902763685.1 methanogenic archaeon
AAAGATGTCCAACGCACTGTCGTGGCTGTATGGATCGTTCGCCTCCATGACCTGGGAGAAGCTCTGGCTGGTATTGGTGCCCTGCATCTCCCTGTCCATGGTACCGCTCATCTGGGCCAAGGAGTTCAACCTGGTGCTGCTAGGCGAGGACCAGGCCATGCAGATGGGACTGAATGCAAAGAGGTTCGATAACATCATGCTCATCATCGCCTCCGTCCTTACCGCATTCTGCGTGGCATTCTGTGGTATCATCGGCTTCGTCGGACTGGTAGTCCCCCATCTCGCAAGGATGATAATGGGCGGAGACCATCGTCTCATGCTGCCAGTATCCATGGCATTCGGAGGATCACTGATGATCCTCGCAGATCTGCTGGCACGTGTGCTGCTCACGGGCTATGAATTGCCTGTGGGTGCCGTTACTACCATCATCGGAGTACCGGTGTTCGTCTACCTGTTGATAAGAAGCGGAGGCAAGTACGATGCGTGATGAGAATCCCGTCCTGAAGAAGATAAGGTCCGCTCTCGACGGGAAGAGCGAGACTCACATCGGGAGGAAGAAGCACCGTTCGAAGTGTATGCTCCTCATCGGTGTCGTACTTCTGCTTTTGATGTTCACGCTGGCACTGTGTGTGGGCCCCAACGGATTCATCAATCCTGTAGAAGCATATTCCAGTCTGTTTTCCGCCATAGGTAAGAGCGGGGAAGGCATGACCTCCACGGAGGTTACGGTATACAGCTCGCGTGCCCCGCGTGCAGTGGCTGCCATTGCGGTGGGTCTCGGACTCTCAGTTGCCGGAGCGGCGTATCAGGCTGTCATCCGTAATCCTCTGGTGGATCCATACATCATGGGAGTCTCCTCGGGAGCGGGGACATTCGCAGTTGCCACCATAGCTTATGGATTCACGTTCTTCGGTCTGATATCGGCCCATTCGCCTTATCTGACTGCAATCGCCTCTATCATCGGAGGTCTGCTGGCGTTCTTTGCCACCATGCTCCTGGCCCAGCGTGCGGGTTCCACCACCAACGCATACGTGCTGTCGGGAGTCGTTGTCGGATTGGTATTCGGTGCGGCCCAGACGATCATGATAATCTTTGCGGGGAATGCGGTGTCCAATGCGATGCTGTGGTTGTTCGGTTCTTTCGCTCAGATATCGAGGACTGAGACCATCTGCATCCTGGTGCCTTCGGTAATCCTTTCGATTTTGATCATGACCCGTTCCAAGGAGCTGAACCTGATTCTCCTGGGAGAGGGTCAGGCCCGTCAGATGGGTCTCAACGTGAAGAGATTCAACGCTTTGATGCTCATCTTCGCATCGGTCCTGGCATCATTCTGCGTAGCATTCGTAGGAATCATCGGTTTCGTGGGTCTGGTCATCCCCCACCTGTGCCGTATGCTGTTCGGAGGGGACCACAGGATCATCCTGCCCGCCTCCATTGCCTTCGGCGGTGCCATAATGATAGGTGCCGACCTGCTGGCAAGGATGATCATGCCCGGCCTGGAACTCCCGGTCGGAGCGATAACAACATTAATCGGCGTACCTGTATTCGCCTATCTGCTGTTCATGAGGGGGAAAATATACAATGGATGAGGTTCCGTTATTGGAAGTCCGCGATCTCAACAAGATCTACGAGAACGGTTATCATGCTGACAAAGACATCAGTTTCTCACTGCCTTCCGGGGTATTGGTCGGACTGATAGGTCCCAACGGATGCGGAAAGACCACCATGATGAGGTGTATCAACCGTATGCATGAGCCCACTTCAGGGGATATCCTGATCGACGGTGTATCGGTATTGGGTCAGACTCCCGCCCAGATCGCCCGCCTTGTCTCAAATGTGCCAGCAGAGATGAAAGCCTCATTCGGACTGACTGTCTTTGAGACCGTCATGCTCGGAAGATACCCGTATCTTCAGAACATGTGGTGGGAGACCGATGAGGACGAGACCTTGGTGGTGGAGACCCTCAGGAAATTCGGTATCGAACATCTCCAGGACCGTCCCCTTAACATGCTTTCCTCGGGAGAGAGGCAGCGTGTGATGATCGCCAAGGCATACGTGCAGCAACCCCGCCTCATGCTTGTAGACGAACCTACCTCCCACCTTGATATGAAGTACAAACTGGAGGTCATGGAATACCTCAATGCCATGGTCAAGAAGGACATGACCATCCTCGTCGCGGAGCATGATATCTCACTCATGGCCAGATACTGTGACCTCTGCATCATCATGAAGAAGGGCGAGATCGTGGCTATGGGCAGACCCAAGGACGTCATTACCTCAGAACTCATCGAAGAGGTGTACGAGGTTTCCGCCTCCGTCGGATTCGACAACGAGGGGGAGCTGTACGTGCTTCCCAAGAGGTTCAGGGCTGCAGGCGATTTGGCCAGACAGAACAATCAGTGATCGCTCGTCCCCCGAATACGTTTTCCCGGGAATGCCACGTATTAGTACGTGTGCACGCGAGAGTTTATAAACTATAATATGTACGCCCTAATCGGAACTATTATCGTCCGCGGCCGTCGCGGACCGTTTAATTCTTTCCATTCAAAGTGAATGAAAATGACATCAAGCAGATTTGAGGATCTAGGCATTTCAAAGGATGTTATGAAAGCCGTCAGATCCGTCGGATGGACCGAACCCACCCCGGTGCAGACAGCCGCGATCCCCGTCGGGCTCAAAGGAGGCGACCTCCTTGCTCAGGCCCAGACCGGGACCGGGAAGACCGGGACCTACGGTTCTATCATCCTCAGCAGGACCAAGTCGGGATCCAGCGACCCGACCTCACTGGTTCTCGTGCCGACAAGGGAGCTCGCTTCGCAGGTCTCCGAGGAACTTACCAACCTCTCGGAATACAGCGGGCACGTCTGCATCCCGATCTACGGCGGAGTGAACATCGAGAACCAGGCCAAACAGATTAAGAAAGGCACCGACGTGATCGTTGCCACACCCGGCAGGCTCAAGGACCTCATCGAGAGGAAGCTCATCAACCTGGGTTCCATCTCCATAGTGATCCTCGACGAGGCCGACCGCATGCTCGACATGGGATTCGCACCCAGTGTCAACATGATCCTTTCCCGCGTGCCCAAGAAGAGGCAGACCATGATGTTCTCGGCCACCATGCCCGAGGAGGTCAAGAAACTGGCCGTGAAGCACATGGTCGACCACCAGGAGGTACTGGTCTCCAAGGACGAGCTCACCCTCGATCTCACCGAGCAGTACTATGTGATGACCACCCGCGAATCCAAACGCGACGAGCTCCTGCACCTGATCGAGGCCAACTACCCCAAGATCATGGTGTTCTGCAGGACCAAACGCAAGGTGGACTACCTCGCACGCAAGCTCAAGAGGGACAAGTACGACGTGGAAGGCATCCACGGCGACGTCGGACAGCACAAACGCGAGAAGATCATCAAGGAGTTCTCTGAGGGGGAGCTGCAGGTCCTCATCGCCAGCGACGTCGCTTCCAGGGGACTCGACATCGAGGATGTGGATCTCGTGGTTAACTTCGACATCCCGGTGGATGCGGAGACCTACGTGCACAGGATCGGAAGAACCGGCAGGGCCGGGAGGACCGGTACCGCCATCACCTTCATCACCGCCGACGACGTGAAAGGACTCGAGAAGATCCAAAGTACCGTCGGCAAGCCCATCAGGGAGCTAGAACCCAAGTCGGAGATCTACACCGAGGGTGTGGCCGAGGAGATCCCGGCCAAGCCCCGCAAGCAGAACCCGCAGCGCGGCAAGGCCCCCAAGGAAGATATGACCCAGACCTCTAAGAAGGAGGCACAGTCCAAGGGGAAGCAGCCCGCCGAGCCCGCCGTCAAAGGGGAGCGTACCCTCCGCGGTAAGCTCGACCGCAAGTCCGAGGCACCCAAGCAGTCCAAGAAGAAGGAACAGGTTCCCGAGAAGCCCAAGAAGGCTGCTCCCGAACCCGTTCCGGAGCCTGTCAGGCAGCCCGAGCCCTCCGCACAGGGGAACAGCACCAGGCTGCAGTACGTGCCCCAGGGTGTTCCGTCGAACCCCCATCCCCTGCATTCTTACGTGGGGATCATCAGGGCCGCACGCCCCAAGAAGGACATGTCATTCGACCGTCTGGAACTCAACATCGGTTCCGCCGACGGATTGGATGCGGACAAGCTGAGGAAGTTCGTGATCGATACCGCGGAGGTAAGTCCCAAGGATATCGGCAACATCCACGTCTCCGACAGCAAGTCGAGGGTACAGGTCGTGAGGTACAGGGCACAGGAGGTCGTGGACGAACTGTTCGGTCAGGTCGTCAACGGCAAGCGTGTCCTCGTCTCCAATCTGAGCGACAAACATTAAAACGGTGATCCCGGACGGGGGTTGTCCCCGTCTGGTAAGAACCGGATACGGTTTTTAGAGGTTTCACTTCCTGCATCCGAGGTAGGAGTAGTAGGCACTCTCCATCGCCATGGCCGCCACTCCGATGGCCAGGGGATCGTGGATGATGAGTGCTTTCTTCTTCGCTTCCTCGTCGAAGGTGTGGGGCACGCCGGGCGAGGAGATGATCGCTCCTTCCTGGATGTCCTCGGTCTCGATGTGGGCGGGGGATGCGTTCAGGATGTATTTGTGGGCACGGATGGCCTCGCGTACGTCCTCGGCGACCTTCACGCGGGGGTATGCCTTCTGTACGGCGTAGGCCTTGTCGAGATCGATATCGGTGACGGTCACGTTGGCACTCTTGGCGAGGAGGAGCCTTGCCATCTCGCTTCCGACCCTTCCCGCTCCGACGATGAGCACATCCTTTCCGATGAGCATGTCGGCTGCCGCGGACAGGGCTGCGATGTAAGCCTTGGCGGTGCTGAAGGTGTTGTTGGATGCCTTCTTGGCCTCTATGTTGTAGGCCAGGAACTCCACGTCGTCTGCCATGAATATGATGTTGGGCTTCTGTTCGAGGGCCTCCCTGAATCCGCTGATGTCGGTCTTGGTGGTGACGAACGCCTCGAATCCGAGCCATTTGCAGATGTCCCTCACGGACTCGGAGAAGTTGGAGATGATACCCTCGCCGGTGGTCACGGGGACCACGGCACAGGTGTACTCCTTGGTGTCGATGGCGTACTCCCACATACCCACCGCTTCGCAGGCAAGCTTCTTGAGTGTCCTGCCGGTGTGCTTGAGGAGGAAGTCTTCGAGTGCTCCGAGGTTCTCGGAAAGGTCCTTTACATCGTCGTGTGTAAGTCTGGTCATTCATATCATATCCGGTGATTTGTCGATGAACTCCTCGAGTTCGAGGTTTTCCATTATGTTCGTGATAAACTGTTTCTTCTTGTGGACGACGTCCTGGTAGGAATCGCCGCGGTTTATGACGGTGAACCTGCATTCGTAGGCACCGTTGCGGTAATCGGTTATGACCTCGTCGGCTCCCATGAAATCCTCCAGGTACATCGGGTTCTGCACATGGCTGAACTCCTTCTCCCCGCAGGTGGAAAGGGTGCTTCCGCGGACGATGAAATGTTCGTAGCTGGCATATCCCTTCTTCGGGACCTTGCCGGTCTCCTTCCCCATCTTGCTGCAGACCAGTTCCTCCAGGAGGTTGATGCCGGTGGCGGCACAGATACAGGCGGGGGTCTGGCTGGGGATCCTGGCATCGATCTCGAGCACCCTTAGTCCCTTCTTGGTGAAGATGGCCTCGACATCCATGAGTGCGTTGAGTCCCAGTCCCTCCCCGAGTTCCTTCCCGATCCTGATGAACTGTTCCTCGTCGGCCTCCGGGAGGACACGGGGCTCGCAGATGATCTGCTTGCAGTCGTAGTTGGAATCGAGGACGACCTCGGTGGTGACATAGGCCTTGGCGGTCTTCCCGTTTCCGATGACCTCTATGGACACGCTTTTGCCGGAGACGAACTCCTGCTGGATGGGGGTATCGCCGAGTTTCTCGATGACCCTGAGCGCCCTCTGTCTCTCTTCCTCATTGTTCACCGCACTGACACCGATGCTGCCGCTCTGGCAGGAAGGTTTGACGATGATCGGGAACCCGCATTCCGGCCAGGGCCGGGGGATGGGGGTACCGATGCGGGCCATGAGTTCGTTGGATTTCTCCTTCGAACAGGAGGTCTTGTACGACTTGATATCGAAGAGGAGATGGGTGCCGCATTCCGGCACGACCCTGCTGAGGAACTCCAGGACCTCCAGGTTCTCGACGGCGGGGATGACCGCATCGCATTCCGAGAACAGGGATCTGGCTCTTCCCTCCTCGGCGAGGATGTCGCACACCTCTGCCCTGTCCGCGAGGGATAGGGCGGGTGCATCCTTCCTCTTGTCGATGACCATCGAGGTGTATCCCGCATGTCTGCAGAGGTACACGGCTTCCATACCCTGCAGGATGCCTCCGACGATCCCTATCAGCATCTGAGGGTCGCCTCCGGACGGTGGGACTCATAATAGTCCCAGAACTCCTTCATGGTGGCCTCGCGGCGTCCCAGGCTCTCCGCCAGGTTCCTGACGTAGTCGATGGAACGGTGGCCGTCGTTGATGTTGAATTCGGGCTGTGCGACTCCCGCGAGCCCAATGTCGGGAGGGACGATGGAGGTGATCACACTGGCACCTGCCGCCACCCTGCTCTTGAGTCCGGCGGTACCTTCCACATCGAGGCTGGCGGGGATGAGGACGTCAGGGTAGGCGAGCCTCATGACCGCGATGGCCTTCAGTTCGTCGGTGTAATCCACCGGGGGCGTGACGTTCTGCAGCGGTGTCCCTTTCTGGGGGATGAAGGTCATGGCACGGACCTGGCTGCATTTCATGTCGCCCATGATGCGGATGTGCTCGGCACGGTCCCTGGGAGTGTCCTCGATACCTACCAGCATACCGTCCTCGGTGAGCATCCCGGCTTCCCTTGCCCAGACCCTCTGGTTCATACGGAAATCGTAGTCCTGTTTGAGTCTCATCCTGGCGAAGAGGTCCCTGTTGCAGGTCTCCTGGTACACTGCCAGGATGTCCCCTCCGGCTGCCCTCAGGCGGGGCATGGTCTCCTTGGAGACAGCTCCGGGGGAGACCATTATGCCGGTGTCGACGGTATCCCTGACGCTTTTCACGATGTCGACGATACCCTTGTAATCATCCGCATAGAGTTTGGGATCCTCGCCCATGGTGAGATCCACGAGGTTGATGCCTGCCTTCTCGAGTCCGGCGGAGATCTCGAGGACCTCGTCCCTGTTCTTCCTGTAGCGTTCGATCTCGTTGGTACGGCGGTAGTAGCAGAACGCACATTCGTTCTTGCAGTAGGTGGAGAAGTACACGAAACCGTACATGAAGATCTTGTTACCGAACTCCCTGTCCCTGACGCGGGCGGCCGCCTCATACAGGGCATTGTTGAAGTCTGGGTCATTGTGGGCGAGGACGGCCTCCATCTCGTCGACGGTGGGCTTCTGTCCGTCTTCCCAGGCTTGGATTGTGTTGTATAGATCCATCGGGGCACCTCAGTTGATCTTGAATCCGTTGAGGTATCCGACGGACTTACCTGTCTTCTTGACGCTTCCGTCCCCGTCCCTCATCATGATGAGGCGTTCCAGTCCGAAGCCGGCTCCGCACCAGGGCTCGTGGACGTCGTGTGCGGGATCGAGATAGTGGGGTCCGACGGCGGCGGAACAGACCTCCTCGCCGTTGACCTCGACATCGATGGTCTCCTTGTACACATCGGATTCCTCATGGACGAGTTCATAGTCCAGGCCGACGGTCTTCATGACGATGTCGATGTAATGTTTGATCTTCTCGGTGGTATCGCCCTGGGGGCCCATGTCCACCAGGTTCAGCATGGTGAACTCCTCAAGGTGGTCGTTGCTGTGGGATTCGGCCCTGAAACAGGAACCGATCTCGAAGAATTTCACGGGGCCGTCGGTGTGGTCCCTGAGTTCCCTCATGATGTTGTAGAGGTTGATGGCATGCATGGGACGCAGACAGCGTTTGTCATCGACCCAGAACACCTGTTTGTAGAGGGGGTGGTTCTCGTCGATGGTCATCTTCGCAAGTTCGGCCTTGGAGATGAGTATGGGAGTCTTGACCTCGATGAAGCCTTCCTTGATGAGTGCTTCAGAGAGCTGGAGTTCGAGTTCCATCAGGCGGTGGTGGCGGGGATTGGCGATCATGTCGCGGATCCCTTTCTCATTCTCCCTCTGGAGTTTGGACATCATCTTGGTGAATGCCTTGTCGCGTTCCTCCTCAGTCTCGAATTCACTCTCGTTCTTGGGCTCGTGGCCGTACTCTCTCAGACGCTGGATTTGCGGGTCCGTCAGTTTGCATGTCATGATATCTGTCCATACGGATTTTGTGATTGTGAAGAAATGGCGAGAGGCCGGGGCGTCGAACCCCGCTGGCTAGGTTTTAGAGACCCGCTGATCGCCGGATCGCCCCCCAGTTTTAAATTATGATTGAATCAAGCCGAAAGGGCCTAGACAGCCATCTAAATGCCCCCCTTGGAAGAATGGATGGCCGACACAGAAAGGCATCCGCTAAAAGTGGAAGAATCGTTGCGGATTGCATCCTCGAATGCCATGGAAAGAGTATCCTGTTATTCGGTATATAACGGTTTTTCTCTTGTGAAAAATGATGCAAGTGCGATTATCTGGCACATGCGTTTCCGAAGGCTTAGAAGTCCATGCCGCACATGGAGATCTCGTGCATGGCTCCTTCATAGATGTCGAGGTATTCCTGAGAGGGCCTGAGCGTATCGAGGTCGTAGCATTCCTGGAACTTCTTTCCTGCGGGAGCGTTCTTGTAATTGAGCTCGTACCTGCGGAGGATGTTGTCCACCACGTTGTTGGCGGCTTCTGTGGTCAGACCGCATGCCGCCGAGGAAGCTTCTCCGAGCATCCTTGCCTCGAGTCCGGTGGCCTTGTCCTGCAGGACACCCTTTCCCGGAGCGACTCCGGAAAGGAGCTCCCTTCCGGATACGGTATCGACGATGGCCTGTGCAGCAACCTCGAGCAGGCACATCTCGGTGCAGGGCCCCGCGATGGTGTAGTACTGGTTGGCGAGGAGCACGTCCGTGTTGGCGTCAAGGGCGCGTGCCGCATGTGCCGCCACCTGGAGACATTCCCTGTTGGAGGTGTTTCCCCACCTGATGTGGACGGGTCCGTCCAGGTGGATATCGCTGTTGAAGAGTACGAATGATGCCAGAGTGGATGCGACATCGCAGATGGCGGTCTCCTCCACGCTGCTGACATAACCTCCCATGATGGGCATCTGCTCGATCATGATGATGTCACCCGCAAGGTGCCAGCCTGCGATCATGTTCATGAAGTTGGTGTTCACCTTGAGTTCGTTCATCTGCGAACATTCGTGGCAGTCGCATCCGCGGAGTCCGTTGTTGACCATACTTGCGGACATGCGTCCGACCGCGGACAGAGGGGTCTCAGGTCCCTAGATGCCCATTCCGGGACGTCCGGCCATGCTGACCGCTTCGCGGATGTGCCTGATCTCGGACATGGTGGCCTTGATCTCCCAGGGGCTGTCGGTGACGACGGAACGTCCGTTGATGGTGTTGATGACACCCGATACGATACCGTCGACCATGGGTTCCTGGGCGTACGATGCGATGACCTTCTCGAAGATGTTCTCGCTGATGGGGGCTCCGGTGGGTCCGCCCTCCACCACGGGTTTCCTGTAGGAATTGCCTCTGCGGGGTTTGAGCGTGCACTTGTCCTTGCCGGTTCCGAGGGTGAGTTTCTTGGGGGCCATTTTCAGACCCTGGTATATCTCCTCTTCCTCGAGGGTGAGTGCCCTGCCCATGTCGGTGCAGTATATGCCGCAGCTCAGGAGCATGTCCATTCCGGCCATGAAGAGCCTGTCGCACATCTCGTCGTCAGTGGGGATGATCTCGTGGCCGAAGAAAAGGTCGTAGCTCTCCTTGAGCATCTTGGCCTTCTGGGGGATTATCTCGTAATCCCACTGCTGTTCGGTCACCCTCCTTCCGTCGGCGAAGCGATCGTATGCTTCGAAAATATCGACATATCTGCTTACAGCCATCGATTACCCACTTGACCTTCAATAATAATCAGTTATTAAATGCCCTCGCCGATGCGGAAACGATACTCCGTCCAACTGCGATATTCTGTCATAAGGTGGCCCTGTGCGGAGACCGCACAGGGAAAGGGTCCTTGCGGACCCTTGAAAGGTTTAGAATCAGTGCTTGATGTCGAGACCGCAGTCCCTGATGGTCTGCAGAGCCTTGTCGTAGACCTCGAGGTACTCCTTGGTGGGCTTGACGGTGGTTACGTCGTAGCACTCCTGGAAGGTCTTTCCGATGTCCTGGTTCTGGTAGGTGGGCTCGTAAATCTTGTACAGGTTGGCGATGGTCTCGTTCATGTCGGACACTTTCTGTCCGGCTGCACAGCGGGCGGCCTCTCCCATGACACGGGCTTCCATTCCGGTGAACCTGTCGAGGATAACTCCCTTTGCGGCTGCGGATCCGGAGAGGAGCTCCCTTCCGGATACGGTGTCACAGATTGCCTGGGTTGCGGTCTCGAGGAGACACATCTCAGTGCAGGGTCCTGCCATGGGGTAGTACTGGTTGGCGATGAGCAGGTCGGTGTTGTTGTCGATTGCTGCTGCA
>CACWTF010000050.1 GCA_902763685.1 methanogenic archaeon
AGTTTGATGTCCTCCACGATCTTGGTGAGCTGGTCCACCGCCCTGGTGGGGGCCATGATCTCCTCGATGTTCTTCTCGTTGAAGGTCATGAGACCGACGCGGTCCCTCTTGGCATAGTGGGCTTCCAGCATGGAGAGGATGGCGGCCTTGGTCTTCCCGATGCGGTTCCTGATGATCAGCGAACCGCTGGCGTCGAGCATGAAGTAGAACGCGTGCTCCACGTGCCTGGTGCGGACCTTCTCCCTGATGTCGTTCTTCGTTATCTTCACCGGTCCGTCGCCCCTGTTGCGGGATTTCTGGAACGGTGCAGCGGCTCTGATCGTGGCATCCACCGCTATGTCGGTGCACGAATCCTTGGGGATGCGGAATCCGGTGTATTTCCCGACCGGCGATTCCACGTACCTCGTGAACCTGGTGTCGTTCTCCTTCCCGAAGTAATCGGCCGCCTCCATGAGGTCCACGGTGTCGAACCTCTCCGACACCTTCGCCATGACCTCGGAGAACTCCTCCCCGTTCTCGGGTTCGGTCTCCTTCAGACCGGTTATCTCCTCGGGGTTGGTCTCCGCGTTGATCTTGTCGACGATGGATGTCTCCACGTTACCCTTCCTCTCGTCGTGGATGAAGAGTCTGAGGTCGCGGTTGGGGTAGAACAGGGTCTGCGGTTCCGCCTCCTTCTTCTCGGTCTCGAAGACCGTCCTGCGATGGTTGAGCGTGAACTCCGATGCCAGGACGAGGTCGTCGTCGTTGGTCCTCTTCCTGCCGGCAAGAGCGGCCAATGCCACTGCGCATTGGGCACAGGAGATGAGTCCCCTGACCCCGGGCACCCCGTACTTCCCGCAGATCTCGGAGATGGCCCTGCGGTGCCTCTTGAGCAGCTTGACATCGGGCAGCAGGGTACGTGCCTTTTTTACATGTGCCAGGATGTCGGCGTCCTGCCGTTGGTAGCGTTCGAGGAAAGCCGTGTCGCCGTCAGCGAAAAGGAGATTGTTCCTGATTGATTCTATGTATTCCTCCTCGTCGGGACGGGTCATCCTCACGCAGATGTCGAAACGGTCCTTCAGGTGCGGATCGAGACGCTCGCGGAGGGAGGTAACAGTACCTATGAGCTTCACCCTCGCAGGGTATTCGACCGAGAGTCCCTCCCTCTCGATCACCACCCTGCCCTTGAAGGCGGTCTCCAATGCCTGCAGGGCGGTGAGCTTCTCCATGAGGTCGATGCCGTCGATGCAGACGGTGCCCCCGTCGGCTTCGCCGAGGAGACCGATCTCGGGCTCCATCTGACCTTCGGTTATGGCCTTCTCGATGTTGATGGAACCGAACAGACGGTCCTCGGTGACTCCGATGGGGACGTTCACCAGCGGGACGGAGGGATCCAGGCTCTTCAGGGAACGTACCAGGGCGGTCTTGCCGGTACCCGGTTCCCCGGAGACCAGCATGGTCCTGAGATTGGGGTTGACGAGGAGACAGAGCACGGCCTGTTTGACGTTCGCGTTACCTGAAACGGCGGAGAACGGAAGCATTTCGGCGGCCATGTTCATTCCTCTGAGGGAACCGTTTTCCCGTATACCGATGAATGGTCCCCGGATTAGATAAATCCGCGGATGGAGAAGGATATCCGCCGCCCGAGGGCGGCGTTTTTGATGTTTAGCGGAGTCCCCTGTCCTTCTCGACGTTGTAGAAGATGGGTTTGTTCTCCTCGCTCCACTTGGGTTTCTCCTCGGAAGCCTTGGTGTTGCCCCAAACGGTGGAAACGGTGTCCTTGGACTGCAGGTCGTCGAGCATGAACAGCCTTCCTCCGAGGTTCTTTGCCAGATACATGGGCATGTCGCTCTTCGAGGTACCGAGTCCGGTATCCACGACGATCCAGTCCACGTTCTCCTCGTGGAGGTGTTTGGCGATCTCCAGGGCTTCGTCGCAGGGATCCTTCTCGGGATCGATGGACTGGGTTGCCCTTCCGTCGGTGAAGACGACGACGTGGATGAACGCCTCGGGGTGCTTCTTCCTGTAGGATTTCACGAACCTCCAGCATTCCATGAACGCCCTGCTGAGAGGTGTACCCGTATCCACAGCGATGTTGGTGATGGCTTCGGAGAGATGCTCTACCGCCCTGGTGGGAGGCATGACCTCCTCGATCCTCTTCTCGTTGAACGTCATGAGGCCCACGCGGTCCCTCTTGGCGAAGTGGAGTTCCAGCATCGAGAGGATGGCCGCCTTGGTCTTGCCTATACGGTTCCTGATGACCAGGGATCCGCTGGCGTCGAGCATGAAGTAGAACGCGTTCTCCACATGCTTGGTCCTGACCTTCTCCCTGATGTCGTCCTTGGTGATCTTTATCTTGCCGGCCTTGCGGTCCCTCGCGAACTGATGGGGGGCGGCCGCTCTGATGGTCGCATCGATGGCGATGTCGGAACAGTCGCCTTTGGGGATGCGGAATCCGGTGTACTTGCCGGTCGCGGATTCCACGTATTTCTGGCGTTTGTTCTGTCCCTCGACACCGTAGTAGTCCGCGGCCTCCATGAGATCCACGGTATCGAACCTCTCGGCCACCTTGGCCACGAGCTCGGTCTCGATGTACTCCTCGTTGAATTCCAGGTTGTTGACCTCCAGGAGGGCCTGGGGCTCGATGTCGCTGAGGGAGACAGCCTGCTCCACCCCGATGCCGTCCTCGTCGTCATCCTCTTCCTGTGCCTTCTGCTCCTTGGCCTTCTTCACCGCGGGGCGGTCGTCGTGGACGAAACGCATGATGTCCTGGTTGGGATACGCGAGGGTCTCGTTCTTGGCGGGTTCCGGTTCGGTCTTCTTCTCGAAGACGGTCCTGCGGTGGTTGAGGGTGAGTTCGGTGGCATAGATGACATCCTCGTTGGTGGTCTTCTTACGGCCGTTGAGGGCTGCGAGGGTGACCGCTACCTGGGCACAGGCGATGGTGCCCCTGTCCCCTACCACACCGTACTTGTTGGAGATGTGGGCGATGGCGTTGAGGTGCTTCACGAGCAGTTTCACCTCGGGGAGCAGCTCCCTCGCCTCCCTGACCTTCTCCATGATGGCCGCATCCTCCGCGGAGTACCTGTCGAAGAATTCCAGGTTGCCGTCCTGCAGCATCAGGTTGTTCCTGAGCGAGACGATGAACTCCGCCTCCTCGGGACGCCTCATCTTGACGCTGATGTCGAAACGGTCCTTGAGGTGGGGATTCAGTTTCTCCCTGAGCGAGGTGGTGGTTGCCAGCAGTTTGACGTCGGCGTCGTATTTGACGGAGAGGCCCTCCCTCTCTATGACCACTTCGCCTTTGATGGCGGTCTCGAGAGCTTGAAGAGCTACGAGCTTGTCCATCAGGTCGATGTTGTCGATGCAGATGACACCGTGGTGTGCCTCCCCGAAGAGTCCCTTCTCGGCTTCCATCTTACCGGTGGTGACCGCCTTCTCCAGGTTTATGGAACCGAACAGACGGTCCTCCGTGGCCCCGATGGGCACGTTGACCACCGGCATCTCGGGATCGAGCGAGCTGATCGAACGTACCAGGGTGGTCTTCCCGGTACCGGTGCTGCCGTTGAGGAGCAGCGATTTGAGGTTGGGGTTGACCAGGAGGCAGAGCACCGCGGTCTTGGCGGTCTGGTTGCCTGCAACCGCCGAGAACGGCATTATCGCCGATTCCTGCATCAGAACTTGCTCAGGCAAGTCCTTACCTCGTTAACGTCGAAGGTTGTGTTCTCGAACGCCTTCTTCTTGATACGGTGGGAGAGGACCATGGGTGCGATCTTGACGAAGTCGTCCTTGACGATGCGGTTCCTGCCTTCGAGTGCCGCGTTGGCGCGTGCGGCCCTCATGAGTGCCAGGTCCGCCCTGTGTCCTTCCATCTTGAAGTGTCCGGAGAGCTTGGCAGCCATCATGATGGAGGTGTCGTCGAGCTCCACCTGGGAGACGATCTCCTTGGCCTTGGCGACCTTCTGCCTCAGCTCATCGAGCTCGTCCTTGCATCCCGCGAGGTATGCCTCGGGATCGGCATCATAGGTCATACGGCGTTTTATGACCTCCATACGGGATTCGAGGATGTATTCCTCGTGCACCTCGATGGAGAGACCGAACCTGTCGAGAAGCTGGGGCCTGAGGTCTCCCTCTTCGGGGTTCATGGTACCGATGAGGATGAAGTTGGAGGGGTGGGAGAAGGAGATTCCCTCCCTCTCGATGTAGTTCCTACCCATGGCCGCGGAGTCGAGGAGAAGGTCGACGATGTGGTCGTCGAGCAGGTTGATCTCGTCGACGTACAGGATGTTGCCGTTGGCGTTGGCGAGGATTCCGGGTTCGAATTTCCTCTTACCGGTCTCGAGGACGTGCTCGAGGTCGAGGGTTCCTGCCACACGGTCCTCGGTAGCGTTCAGGGGGAGCTCGACCACTTTGGTGGGAGCCATGACGGTCTCGAGCTTTCCCTCCTTCTGGAGCTTCTCCCTGCATTCGGGGCACATCTTACGGATCTGGTTGGGGTCGCATCCGAACCTGCATCCCTTCACGACGGGGTGAGGGGGGAGGAACTGGGGCATGGAACGTACAGCGGTGGATTTCGCGGTTCCCTTGCTTCCCTTGATCAGGACACCGCCGACACTGGGGTCGACAGCGTTCAGGAGCAGGGCGAGTTTCATGTCTTTCTGTCCGACGATGCGGGTGAAGGGGAAAGTGTAGTTCTCTTCGGCCATAATATCTTCGAAGCGAAGAACAGAGAAGGAGTATAAGTGTGTTGTTTTAACAGGCGTTAATGATTTTTTGCACAATTAAACACCCGTTAACTGTCTGAAATGAAGAGTTCATGAACGAACAGGTTTGTTGGAGCGGTAATCCCACGAACATCCAACCGTCAAGAGCACCGGGTGCGGCCGGGGGTATGGATGTATTTCCATCCATCAGCCCCGCGGTCATGAGGACATTAAGCATTCCGTGAACGTCCTTTATATGATTATAATAAAAATAAGAAGATATCGACAAATATGTTGGATACATCATCTAATTTGTTGACAACTGCAATAAATTTATATACATTAGGATGGATTCGAAATCAAGACGAGTCGGGAAACTGATTTGTCAGAGTGTGAGTCCCGTTAAGGCTCTCGCACAATTGGAGGAATAACAAAATGGCACAAACTACCCCCATTTATCCTGCAAACACCACCCTCAACGGTGTGAAATTCGAGCTTTTCAGCGACGATGAAGTCCGCAGGATCGACATGGCAACCCGTGATGTCCTCGAGACCTTCGGTGTCCAGGTTTCTGATGATGAAGCAAGGAAACTCTTCAAAGAGGCCGGATGTCAGGTTGACGAGGAGACCTGGGTCGTAAAGATCCCTTCCTTTGTCCTTGACAGGGCTCTTGCAACCTGCCCCAAGAAATACTACCTCTACGGAAGGAACGAGGACAGGACTTTCCCCATGGAGTGGCTCGGAAAGGTCAACTACACCTGTTTCGGAACCGGAATCCAGGTCTGCGACTACCTCGGCCACGGCGAATTCGAGACCCGTGACTCCACTGGAAAGGATGTTGCAAACATCGCAAAACTCTGCGACGCACTCCCCGGACTTTCCTTCTTCTCCCTCCCCGTTTCCGCAAGAGAGTGGGCAGGAAAAGGATGCGAGGATGTCCACGAGGCACTCATCTCCCTGACCAACACCTCTATGCACTTCCACCACATCGACCCCGTTGCTGCCAACGTCAAGTACTACTGGGAAATGGTAAAGGCATACTACCACGGTGACGAAGCTGAGGCACGCGCAAAGCCCATCATGTCCATGCTGGTCTGCCCCACCTCTCCTCTCGAGCTTTCCTACAACGCCTGCCAGTGCATCATCCAGGGTGCCAGGTACGGAATGCCCGTTAACGTCCTGTCCATGGCAATGGCCGGAGGATCCTCCTCTGTCTACCTCGCAGGAACCCTCGTTACCCACAACGCAGAGATTCTCTCTGGAATCGTTCTCTCCCAGCTCGCATGCCCCGGAGCACCCATCATGTACGGATCCTCCACTACCTGCTTCGACCTGAAGAGGGGAACCGCTCCTGTCGGATCTCCTGAGCTCGGACTCATCAGTGCAGCCGTAGGTAAGCTTGGACAGTACTACAAGCTCCCTGTGTTCACCGCAGGTATGTAGACCGACGCCAAAGTCCCTGATGAGCAGGCAGCCCACGAGAAGACCATCACCTCCCTCGGTGCAGCACTCGCCGGAGTCAACATGATCTACGGTGGAGGAATGCTCGAGCTCGGACAGACCTTCTCCCTTGAGCAGCAGGTCATCGACAACGACATCATCATGATGGAGAGGAAGTTCATGGAGGGTGTCCCCGTCACCGACGAGACCCTCGCCGTTGATGCAATCAAGTTCATCGGAATCGGAAATGACTTCATCGCACACCCCTCCACCATGGAGCAGATCGACCTCGCTTCTGACCCCGAAATCTTCGACAGGACCATGCTCGGAGAGTGGAGGGCCAACGGAAAGAAGGACGCAGTCGACCGCGCACACGAGAAGGTCGTCGACATTCTCGCAAACCACATTGTTACCCCTGTCCCTGACGACGTCATGGCAGCATGGGAAAAGATCGTAAAGGAGGCCGACGAGGTCTTCCTCAAGAACAAGGAGTGAATATAAATGGCACAGGCAGATTTAGAGCAGAAAGCATATGACGGCGTTATGAAATACGACATCAAGGGATGCAAAGCAGTTGCTGAGCAGGCAGTTGCTGAGAAAGCAGACCTCGTCGCACTCATCAACAACGGATACACCAAGGCAATCACCCAGGTCGGAGAGCTCTTCGCACAGAAGAAGATCTTCCTCCCCCACATCATGGCCGCAGCAAATGCAATGAACGCAGGTATCGAAGTCCTCACCCCCGAGCTCGAGAAGTCCGGAGCATCCGCCGACTCCATCGGAAACTTCGTCATCTGCACCATCGAGGGAGACATCCACTCCATCGGAAAGGACATCTGCGCCATCATGCTCAAGGTTGCCGGATTCAACGTCATCAACCTCGGCCGTGACGTCAAGCTCGATGTCATCGTCCAGGCATGCAAGGACAACAACGCCGTTGCAATGGGATCCTCCGCTCTCATGACCTCCACCATGGTCGGTCAGAAGGCACTCGAGGAGAAGATGAAGGCAGCTGGCCTCAAGGGCAAGTGCCTCACCAACGTCGGTGGAGCACCCGTCACCCAGCAGTGGGCAGACGAGATCGGAGCAGACGTCTACTCCGAGAACTCCAACGACATCGTCACCAAGATGGTCGCAGCTGTCAAAGGCTGATCCAAACACCAAGTTCCTTTCGGAACAGGCACCCCTTAGGGGTGCCAATCGTTACACATCAGTGTAACCGGGGTCTGCTTCGGCAGACCCCATCCTTTGATGATTATTAAGTGGTCTTATGTCTAATAATGCGATTTCTGAAGACAGTTCTGCTTCAGCAGGCATCCCGAACGCCGGGACCAGTCCGTACGATACGTACTGGAATTCGTTCCTGCCTGCTTTCATGGACCGTATGAGTCTCCAGATGCGCAAGAACATGACCGCCATCGTGGAACCTTACGGACTCTCGCACGCCCATGCGATCTATCTCATCGCCCTCAATCTCCAGGACGGTCAGACCATGGTCAGCCTTTCCAGGTTCCTCGATCTCGATACCGCGAACACCACCCGTGTCATCAAGACCCTCAGGGAGAAGGGATTCGTCTACGACGACAGGAAATCCGAGAGCAACAAGAAGTTCCGCATCTTCCTTACCGATTCCGGAAAGGCTCTCGCGAATCTGGTGATGAACAGGATCACCGAGCTGAACAACAGTTATTTCGCCAACATCCCCCGCGAGGACATCCTCAACATGAGGAACACCCTTATCCAGGTCCTCAACAACATGAATCTGGATCTGGACGATTACATGCACTCGAAATACGAGGATCCCTTCTACACCCACCTGCACCTCATGCCTCAGGTGGACGGGTACGAGTCCCTTTCGGCACGTGCACCCAGCCGTTCCCGCGACAAGGAATGAACCGCTAGTTGGATTCATTTCGGATAATAATCGTGATAGGTTCAAATACGGCCACGCGTTCCCGTTTTCCATGAGTAAGATAGTCGCCATCATGGGAAGCGCAAACAGCAAAGGCAACACAGCCGCTGCGGTGGATGCAATCCTTGACGGTGCAATGGGCCTTTCTACCAATTACATCCGTTACCACAACCTCGGGAAGCTCAATTTCATCAAGAACTGCAACTTCTCCGATATCCGTGGAAAGGGTACCGATGGTATCCAGGATTCCGAACTCAGGTCCATCGTCGATGATATCGCTTCCGCGGATGCGGTATTGTTCGCGACTCCTCTCTACTTCAACTTCCCGACCCCCCAGTTCTGCATGGTGCTCGACAGTCTGTCCTGCCTCATCAGGGAGAACGGTTCCGCACTTGCCGGAAAGAAGGCGATCGTGCTGGTTACCTGCGAGAAGATCGACGACCACTCCAAGGCCGCACTCAGCAGTCTGGTCAGTGCCTTCGAGGGCATGGAGATGACCATCGTCAGCAAGATGATCTATGCATGCGAGGGCGGCAGGTTCTCCGAGAACCGTGCGGCTGTCGACAAGGCGGTATCCGTCGGTGCGAAATTCTCCAAGTCGTTCGATGTCGCTCCCGATTCGGAAGTCGTCAGGCTCGGCTGAGTGCTCAAACATCTTTATATAGGGATTGATACATCCCTCAAATACGGTTTGGGATCCCGGTTTTCTGGGATTTACCGTGGAGTGAATTTCTCACTCAGGCCGCAAGGGACCGAAAGGCGGACTTGCGGGGCTTGACCTTTTTCACACATGTGATTTTTCTTAGCTATGCTTATATATCAGTTCAGCCTATCCGGCTTTGCAGCCGCGTAGGATCATATCCTCGCGTAGCAAAAAAGGTGAACAAATGGTAACAGTCTACGATGTTCCCGCTGAAGCACTCATCCTCAAAGTGGCTGAGAAGCTCAAGCAGAACGACAAGATCGTACCCCCCGAGTGGGCCGAGTTCGTCAAGACCGGAGTCCACACCGAGAGGGCACCCGTCCAGGAGGACTGGTGGTACACTAGGGCAGCTTCCATCCTTAGGAAGCTGTACGTGAAAGGCCCCATGGGAACTTCCAAACTCGCAGGCGAGTACGGAGGTTTCAACGACAGGGGAGCAAAGCCCAACAAGGCTGTCAAAGGAAGCCGCAACATCATCAGGAAGTGTCTCATTCAGCTTCAGGACGCAGGTCTTCTCGAGGCAACTCAGAACAAACAGGGACGCAAGATCGCTCCCGCCGGCCAGAGTCTTCTCGACAACGCCGCAAAAGAGGTTGCTGACGCAGCTAAGAACTGAAGGTGTCGTTCATGGTAGAAGATCCTGAATTGGAAGCAATAAGGCAGAGAAGGATGGCCGAAATGCAGCAGTCCGCACAGCAGCAGGCTCAGCAGCAGGAACAGGCTAGACAGATCGAGGCACAGAAGCAGTCCATTCTCAGGCAGATCATGGTCCCCGAGGCAAGGGACAGGCTCGCGAACATCAAGCTCGCCAACCCCCAGCTTGCCGACAGCGTAGAGAACCAGCTCATCCGCCTGTCTCAGAGTGGAAGGCTGCAGGGAATGATCACCGACGCCATGTTAAGAGAGATCCTTCAGCAGATGGTCCCCGCACAAAGGGAGATCAAAATAGAGAGGAGATAATCATGTCAAGCACTAAGCCCCCGGCAATGAAAGAGAGGCTCAACAAGAAGATCAAGCAGAACCGCCGCGTCCCCGCATGGGTCATGATGAGGACCAACAGGCAGTTCCTCAGGCACCCCAAGAGGAGGTCCTGGAGGATGGGTAAACTTAAGGAGTGATTCAAATGGCAGACGAAGTCACCAGGATCATTGTAATTCCCCTCAGGGGAGCAAAACTTGTCCCCCGTTCCAGGAGGACCGAGCGTGCAGTCAAGGACGTCAGGGCCGCAATCATGAGGCACATGAAGGTCGACGCAGAGCACGTTTGGATCGACAAGAGCGTTAACGAGAAGCTTTGGGAGAACGGAATCCGCAACCCTCCTTCCAAGATCACCGTTAAGGCAGTGAAATTCGACGACGGCCTCGTAGAGGTCTCTCTTTCCGAGTGATACCATGTCGATGAGGCTTTCCAGGACCGCAGGTTCGTTCAATATCGGCGTCTCAGCGGTAGCCAACGAGAGCCTCGCTTTCACCACCCCTGATGCCGACGACCTCTTCCTCAAGGATTTGGAGGAGGCATTGGGGGTCAATCCCTCCGAGACCACCG
>CACWTF010000051.1:0-9494 GCA_902763685.1 methanogenic archaeon
CATCCTATTTTGATAACGCCCCGGATGCACCGTCTTGTGGGGCATGATTATCAAATTCTCCTCCGAGGATAAAAGGCAGACGGGTGGATATACCATACCTCCATAGGGAAATCGCATCTTCCGCACGGAAAATGCAATCATATGGATGGTGTCCGGACCAACCGTTATATCTTTTGCAACCGCATCTACGGTAAGGTCGATAACATGGACATGCAGGTTCTGAAGGACCCCAACAGCAGGATCTATGTCGTTTCCACGCTGATCACCGTGGCGGTGATGACGGTATTCACCGTCGTATCGCTCGCATACCTTCTGGTATTCGCTCCGTCGGAGTACCATACACTCGATGAGGGAGAGGATGCCGTCGGAGGCTGGCTGGTGATCCTGTGCTCCGCCGTGTTCATCATATGTTTCGCTCTGCTGATCAGGGATTTCGTCAGACGCATGAAGGGTTGTCCTGCCGATCTGAGGGACGAGCGTTTCATGAGGGCCCCCTACAGCAAAGCCGCCATCCTCACCGCGGTGATGATCTTGACCTCGTTCATTGTCATGTTCTTCTCATTGGCCATTGGCGAGGAGATCAGCGAGGACTTCACCGATAAAATGAGCAATTACGAGATCATGGCCAGCATGATTACCGCCGGACCGACGGAGGAGGGCATATTCAGGGTGGTCCTCATCGGGGTACCGATGTTCCTCATCTGCTGCTTGAAGCACAGGGGATCCAAGAAGGACATCCTGGGCGGATTCGGTATGAGCCGCGCGGCACTGGTGCTCATCATAATCTCTTCCGTGCTCTTCGGTGCGGCCCATCTGGATGGTTGGAGCCTCATGAAGTTCCCCGATACCTTCATCGCAGGTCTCCTGTTCGGTTATGTCTACGTGCAGTACGGGGCACACGTCACCATCTTCATGCACTCGGCCTTCGATATGATGGTATCCTTCGATATCTTCTACGAAGGTCTTGCCACCGTTCCGATGGCGGTCTTAGCGGTTCTGGGAACCGTTCTCCTGATCCGCAGCATATCGGATTACCGCAGGTATCTTCCGGAGAACAATCTACACGAGCCTTTCGACGGTACCCTCATCGAGATGTGGGAAAGGGATTGATCCTCCATTTCCGTGCCAATCGATTCGGGCCTTCTGGATGTATTCGATTTCCGATGATTGATTTGATAAACGTGATATATCTTCATAAAAACAAGTCATCTAGATTGAATCGATGGTTTTTTCTGTGTGATTGTTCATGATTTTTTTGTATTATACACAGGATTATCTGAATTATACGGTATATCGAATTATATCCAATGAAAGAAAAAAATAAATATTAATGATGATAATATCAATATTACCAAGCAAGCGGGTCCCTTAAGAAAGGAGTCGCGGAAGTTGGTCCGTGCGGCACGAGGGATCGTGTCCATGCAGAAATACAGCCCAAACACAGGAAGACCGAGCAGGTCTTTCGGAGGAACAGTCCGTTCCGGCACAGCGGAACAAGGATCCCCAGCTGAAGAGAAAGGCACCTGGCCGCTATGCGAGCCTAGGACGGAAGGGAACCGAGAACCCGAAAGACGAAACAGGACTCCGAAAAGAGGTCCTGCCCGAAAGGGAGGATCGAAATGCACCGAACAGATGTGCGAAAAGTCCCGGATAGGACGACGACTGGTACCGTCAGTAAGTCCGAATAAGGCAGAAAAGGGCTGTGAGGCACGGCGAGGGTCGGCTATAGCCGGTAAGGGTGAGAATCGAAGCCTCTATCCGGCAGTCCGACCGGTAGCCGTTTCATGTGCATCCGCACGCACTCACAAGGAGTGGTCCCGAACGGTTCGGGATGAGAAGTAGTTAAGCCTGAGGGAATGGCTGCTGGTAAAGCAGTCATTCCGTACAGGGCCGATTTTTTTTTGTATAGATTGTATCAGGGACCGAGGTTTCCCAGTGGCACGATCATTATCCCGTCGTCCCGTACATAGGAGACATTGGTCGTGGTCAGGATCATCATGAATCTCGGCCTACGCATTTTCGGATCCAGTTTTTCTACAAGATCGTGAAGGTTGTTCACACCCTCTTCGATGCGTTCCTTCGAGCCGAGTTTAACCTCAATGGCAGCCCAATCGCCGTTCCTCAGGGTTATGACCGCATCAACTTCCAGATTCGAGGCGTCGCGGTAGTGTTTGACTTCCCCATTCATTGCTTCGGCGTATGTCCTGAGGTCACGTATACATAAATTCTCGAATAACAGACCGAAAAGCTTCAGATCGCCTATGAGTCCGTCCGGACCTACATCAAGCGATGCACATGCCAGCGAGGGGTCCGTGAAATAGCGTGTGTTGGAAGTCCTTATGGCCGTCTTCGACCTGAGGTTGGGATTCCATGCCTTCGATTCTTCGAGAACATACATCTCGGTGAGGGCTTTGATGTAAGATGCGATCGTATCGGTGTCAAGGGATTCCAGATCGTTGGTTCTCATATCTTCCCTTATCGTGCTGTAGTTCGCCTGCGTGGAACAGTTCCTAGAATAGGAGCGCAGCAACAGCCTGACCCTTGAAGGATCCCGTTTGGTGACCTTTTCCGATTCGGAGTCGAAGGAGATATTCGAGTGGACAAGACCCTCGATGTAATCTATGGATTGCTGCAGAGCTATGTCCTCTTCGAGGCCAACGGCCTTGGGCCATCCGCCCCTGGCTGTGTAGAACGCATAGTCCCGGAGCGTTTTTTCGCATTTGCAGGCCTTGGGGGTTTTTCCTTCGAAGAGTGATTTCAGCGAGATCCTGCCGTCACTCTCCCCTGATTCGAAGAGCGAGAGTGTGCGCATCGTAAGCACACCTATCCTGCCGGTTCCGCTGTGCTGATACCTCTCGTTTTTAGGCGAGTCTTCCGGCTGTTTGGAACCTGTGAGGATGAACTGGCCGAACTCATCGCGTTTATCGACTTCGGTACGGATCTGGTTCCAGATGAACGGAATCACCTGCCATTCATCCACGAGTACAGGGGTTTCACCGGAAAGGAATTCCGAAGGACTTAATCTGGCGAGTTCCAGATATTGCTCGCGGTAATCCTCATCCTGCATGCGAATGACGGTCTTGGCGAAACGTTCGGCTGTGGTGGATTTCCCGCACCACTTCGGACCCCTGATCCACACCGCACCTTTGCTGCGTAATCTGAATTCCAGAATCGGATCTACGATTCTCGGAATGTAGTGGCCTTTCATCTCATCACTGTCTATACATTCGTTCGGGAGTTTATTAAGATTTTGTTCGGGAGTTTGTAACAATATCGTTCGGGAGTTTGTGAGTAGGTATGTCGAAACTTATAAGGAAAAAACCTTATGGAGGCAATGATGGAACCCGCGATCCTTCCGGTCAAGGACAGACAATCATTCAGGGAATGGCTGTCCGCAAACCACGATTCCGCCAGTGAATGCTGGATCATCCTGAAGCGCGGAAGGCCCGACGGTTCCGATACGTTCTGGTATCTCGATGCAGTCGAGGAGGCAATATGTTTCGGATGGATCGACAGTACTCTTTCCATCGTGGACGGCGTACGTGCACAGCGGTTCTCCCCCCGTCGTAAGGGCAGCCATTGGTCGGAACTGAACAAGGAGAGGGCCCGCAGGATGGAGAGGCTCGGTCTCATGACCGATGCGGGCCGGGAGGTGCTGCCTGCCATGGGTGCCCGCAGTTTCCGTATGGACGACGAAATAACGGCGGTTCTTAAGGAAAGACGTATCTGGGCACGGTTCATGGCGTTCCCTTCGCTCTACAGGCGTGTAAGGGTCTCCAATCTGGTCTTTTTGCGCACAGTGACCCCCGCGGCCTACCCGAAAGCACTGGAACATTTCCTCGATGAGACGGAGAAGGGGAGGATGTACGGGCAGTGGGACGACTACGGAAGGCTCAGCGATCACTGACGTTTCTTCCTGTAGCGGGCATTGCGGTTGCCGCCGATCCTTTCAACGGAACCCTCGGATACCATCTTGTGAAGACAGAGCTCCACCGTCCTTTGGCTCACGTCGGGGAGGGCGGACATGATCTCCCTCTTCGATATCGGTACGAGGCTGTTCATTATAACGGCCTCGATCCGGTTGTTCTTGGTGGCCTTCTTGCCTTCGACGGTGGCAAAACATCTGTCAAGGCCGATGTAACAGTCCGACAGGACACCCAGATAGTATGTGATGAACGGAACGTAGTCGTTCTTTCCCTCATGCCAATCCCTGGAGGATTCCGAAAGGCAGCGGTAATAGCGGCCCTTGGTGTTGTCTATGCGCTCCTCGAACGACATGTATCTCCCCACATCGTATCCGTGCCTGTACAGGAGAAGGAGCGTGAGCAGGCGCGAAACCCTCCCGTTTCCGTCGGAGAACGGGTGTATCGAAAGGAAGTCAAGGATGAAACACGGGATTAGAAGAAGCGGTTCCACACCGCTCTGTTCCGCATCTATGTAGGCCAGGGTCAGCTGTTCCATGGCGGAAGGCGTCTCCTCCGCGGACAGCGGGCGGAAATGTACGTACTTTCTGCCCTCCGCATCGATCCCGATGATGAGGTTATCGGATTCCTTATACCTTCCGCCGCCTTCGGGGGTGTAGGACATCATCACCCTGTGTAGGTCCAAAATGATCTTCTCATCGATGATCTGTCTGTTGCGGTTCCCATGGATGATCGCGAGGGCATCGCGGTAACCTGCGATCTCCTGTTCATCATGTCCGGATGGTTCGACAGTGCGGTCTATTAGGCTGCTCAGCCTGTCGTCGGAGGTGCGGATGCCCTCTATGGCATTGGATCCCTTCACGGATAGGAATCTCGCGTTCCTTTCGAGTTCCTCGAAGACCTCCGGGTGTTCGGAAATACGGAGGTCCATCCGTTCGGCCAGTCTTCCCAGTCCAATAGCTGTACCCACAAGTGAAGTGGGCAGGGCCGAATCCTTCAGGAAGAGATAGTCGAATTTACGCATAATAAACAATAATATTATACATATTTAAGCTGTTTTATGCATAATAAATCTCAATTCGATTTAAATTATTATGCATAGAATATGATGAAAATAGATAACAAGTGAAATCAAAGGAAGATGTTTCAGGCAGGGGATTTCCCCCTGCCTTTATGGTTTCAGGCCTTCTTCTTCAGAACAAGGAAGTACACAGCGATACCTGCGACCGCAAGGATAGCGACGGCAGCGATTGCCACGATCAGGATGGGGAACTCGTCTCCACCGGAGGGCTCGGTAAATGCACCGAGTGCCCAGAAGGAGAAGTGGGCGACCTGGAAGGTAGCGGTCTGCTCGACAGCGTCGTAGGTGACCTTGGTACGCTCGGAAAGCTGTCCTGTAGTCTCGTTGAATGTCCAGATGTACAGGTTCTCAGCGGTCTCCCCGTCCTTGAGGACGTAGGGGATGGTGATGGTCAGCATGTCACCGAAGTTATCGGTGTATGCTGCGTTGTTGACCATCATGTTGAGGGAGATGACCTGCATGTCGCCGGTCTTGGCCTTGACTGCCTCGGGGACAGCCGCATCTCCGAAGATGTGTCTTTCTGCATCACATTTTCTCGTAAAAGTGTACGTTTGTATACATAACCCCCGTTTAAACTGCCATATGTTAATATACCAAAATCAGATTTTTGATTGAACAAAAAATAACATCAATGTATTAAAAAATACATTGGAGGCAGGAAAATGCTTAAGCCCAGTTTGGAAGAAGTGAAGGCCTATGCGGCTGACGGAAGATACACCGTCTGCCCCGTATGCCAGGAGATCCTCTCGGATTTCAGGACCCCCGTCGAGGTGATGAGGGCTCTGATGAACGTCGACGAACACTGTTTCATGTTGGAGAGTGCCGACCAGTCCAAGAGATGGGGACGCTACACCTTCCTGGGCTACCGCCCTCGCATGGATATAACTGCACTTGACGGGAATATCGTAATCGACGGCGAGAAGTGTCAATCTGCAGATCCCGCAAGGGAGCTGAGGAAGCTTCTTGCCCAATTCAGGAGTCCGAAGGTTCCCGGGATGCCGCCGTTCACCGGCGGTTTGGTGGGTTACTTCTCCTACGACTATCTGAAGTACACAGAACCGACGCTGAAGCTCGATGCCAAGGACACCGAGGGATTCAAGGACCTGGACCTAATGCTCTTCGACAGGCTGGTGGTGTTCGACAACTTCACTCAGAAGATGCTCCTGATCCTCAACATTAAACTCGACGACCCCGAGGCGAATTATACCGCTGCAAAGCACGAACTGCTGAGGATAATCGAACTCGTACGCTACGGGAAACCCGAGCACAGGCTGTTCGGAAGACTCGCATCATCCCTCAAACCCTACTATTCCGAGGAGAGGTTCTGCGAGATGGTGGAGAAGGCCAAGGAACACATCCGCGAGGGCGACATCTTCCAGGTGGTGCTCTCCAACAGACTGGAGGCAGATTTCGAGGGCAGCCTCTTCAACACCTACAGGGTGCTCAGGACCCTTAATCCCTCACCCTACATGTTCTACTTCTCCGGTTCGGATATGGAAGTGGCCGGGGCATCCCCCGAGACCCTAGTGAAACTTGAGGATGGTATCCTGCACACCTTCCCCTTGGCAGGAACCCGCCCCCGCGGAAGGACGGAGGAAGAGGACCTCCAGCTCGAGAAGGATCTACTGGCGGATCCCAAGGAACTCGCAGAGCACAACATGCTGGTTGATTTGGGAAGGAACGACCTCGGCAGGATCAGCAGGTTCGGCACCGTGCAGGTAGAGAAATTCCACGTCATCGAGAGGTATTCCCACGTGATGCACATCGGATCCACCGTCCGGGGGGAGATACGCGAGGATAAAGACGCTCTCGACGCCATCGCATCCGTCCTGCCCGCCGGGACCCTTTCCGGTGCCCCGAAGATAAGGGCATGCCAGATCATCAACGATCTGGAGGACAACAAACGCGGCATCTACGGCGGAGGTATCGGTTACATCGATTTCAGCGGGAACATGGATATCTGCATCGCCATCCGCATCGCCTACAAGAAGAACAACAGGGTCTTCATCAGGAGCGGTGCTGGTATCGTGGCGGATTCAGTACCCGAGAAGGAGTTCGAGGAGAGCATGAACAAGGCCGCGGCGGTAGTCAACGCCCTGAAGATAGCGGAGAGTGAGGACATATGATACTCCTCATCGACAACTACGACAGTTTCTCGTACAACCTGTTCCAGCTCATCGGTTCCATCGACGAGGATATCAGAGTGGTCAGGAACGATGCCCTGACGGTCGAGGAGATCGACGCCCTGGCCCCCAAGGCCATCGTGATATCCCCCGGTCCCGGACGTCCCGAGGATGCGGGGATCTGCATCGATGTCATCAGGGAGCTCGGACCCAAGTACCCCATCCTCGGAGTATGCCTCGGTCATCAGGCTGTATGTGCGGCCTACGGGGCCACGGTGACCTACGCCAGGAATCTGATGCACGGGAAACAGTCATCAATCAACTTCAGGAAGGATCCCCTCTTCGAGGAAGTCATGGAAGGAACTTCGGTAGCAAGATACCACTCGCTTTCCGCCGATCCCGATACCATACCTCCGTGTCTCGAGGTGATCGCCATGTCCGACGACGGCGAGATCATGGCCGTCAGGCATAGGGAGTATCCTGTATACGGCGTGCAGTTCCATCCGGAATCCGTCATGACTCCCGAGGGTCCAAGGATGATGGCCAATTTCCTCAGATTCGCAGAAAGGAGGTCCGCCTGATGATAAAAGAGGCCATAATCAAACTGGTCAACAAGGGCGACCTGACCTACGACGAGGCGTACGCCGTCATGAACGAGATCATGGATGGGAAGACCTCCCCCACCCAGAACGCTGCTTTCTTAGCAGCACTGACCACCAAGAACACCAGGACGGAGACCGAAGCCGAGATCGCGGGCTGTGCAGCAGCCATGAGGGCCCACGCCACCGCCGTGGAGCATCCCTTCAAGGTCTTGGACATAGTCGGTACAGGTGGGGATAGGTCCAACACGTTCAATATCTCCACCACCTCTTCGTTCGTAATTGCCTCGGGCGGTACCAAGGTCGCCAAGCACGGCAACCGTGCCGCCTCCTCCAGATCGGGAGCGGCGGATTGCCTGGAAGCCCTCGGCATCGACCTCAACCAGCCGCCGGAGAAGGCCAGGAAGCTCCTGGAGGACCCGGGACAGTGCTTCATGTTCGCTCAGATCTACCATTCTTCGATGAAGTATGTGGGAGCCATCAGGAAGGAGCTCGGTTTCCGTACGGTCTTCAACATCCTCGGTCCCCTCACCAATCCTGCCCATCCCTCCTACCAGGTATTGGGCGTATACGACGAATCGCTCGTGAACCCCCTGGCCCATGTCCTAGCCAACCTCGGTGTGGAGAAGGGCATGGTGGTCTACGGACAGGACTGCATGGACGAGCTCTCGCCGGTCGGTCCCACCACCGTGTGCGGTTTCGAGAACGGTAAGTACAATACATGCGTCATCACCCCAGAGGAATTCGGTATCAGGAGATGCAGGAAGGAGGACATCGCCGGCGGAAGTCCGGAGGAAAACGCCCGCATCACCATGGACATCTTGAAAGGCATCAAGGGACCGAGATACGACACCGTCCTTTTGAATGCCGGTGCGGGACTGTACGTGAGCGGTAAGGCCGACGATCTTGGGGACGGGGTGGAGCTGGCAGACAAGCTCCTCGCCGACGGGAACGCCTTGGAACAGTTCGACAGATTCAGGAAGGCGTCCCAGCAATGACCGAGAACATCCTAAGGATACTCGCGGATGCTGCAAGAATCCGTGTCCAGAACTCAAAGAAGGTCGTGTCCTTCAACGAGATGGCCAACGCCGCAGCCAGGATGGATTGTGATACCGGATTCCCCTTCGAGAAGGCACTGAAATGCGATGGAATGGCATTCATCTGCGAATGCAAGAAGGCCTCGCCGTCAAAGGGCGTGATCGCCGAGGAATTCCCCTATCTCGCCATTGCCAAGGAATACGAGTCAGCGGGTGCAGCGGCGATATCCATCCTTACCGAACCGACCCAGTTCCTCGGGGAGGGGAGGTTCCTGAAGGAGATATCCGAAAACATTGGTATCCCGTGCCTCCGCAAGGACTTCATCGTGGACGAGTACATGATCTACGAGGCCAAGACCCTGGGAGCATCCGCCGTCCTGCTGATATGCTCCTTGTTGAACCAGGAGGACCTCAGCAGGTACATCAACATCTGCCACCGCCTGGGCATGACCGCCTTCTGCGAGACCCGCACCGCCAGCGAGATCGATGCCGCAGTGAGGGCAGGGGCGAGGGTCATCGGCGTGAACAACCGCGACCTCAGGGATTTCTCCGTGAATCTGAACACCTGCATCATGCTCAGGAAGCTGGTGCCTTCGGATGTCATATTCGTCGCCGAGAGCGGGATCTCCACCAGGGAGGACATCGAACGCCTGGAGAAGGCGGGTGTGGATGCCGTACTGATCGGGGAGACGCTCATGCGTTCCCCTGACAAGCGGAAGATGCTTGACGAA
>CACWTF010000051.1:9523-14176 GCA_902763685.1 methanogenic archaeon
TGAAGTTCTGCGGTTTGACCCGCGCGGAGGATATAAGGGCCTGCAACCGTCTTCTTCCCGATTACGCCGGATTCGTGTTCTGGAGGAAGAGCAGGAGATTCATCGAACCAGAATCAGCCAGGGAACTCATCAGGGATCTGGACAGCCGCATAATCCCTGTCGGCGTATTCCTCGATCCCAGCCTCGGCGATATCATTGAGGCCGCGGATGCTGGCATCCGCATGGTCCAGCTCCACGGTTCCGAGGATCAGGATTTCATAGATTCCGTGAAGGAGACCACGGGACTCCCCGTGATCAAGGCATTCACAGTCACTGGAGAGGAGATCATCGGGGAATCGCTGTCGGTGATCTGCGATTACAGGATGTACGACAGCGGTGCCGGGAGCGGAGCATTGTTCGACCACACCCTGCTCACGGATGTGGGAAGACCCTTTTTCCTCGCCGGAGGACTCACTCCCGGGAACGTGGGCGAAGCGATTAAGGAACTGAAGCCCTTCGCGGTGGATACCAGCTCCGGTATCGAGACGGACGGGTGCAAGGATCCCGTCAAGATGGAAGCATTCATAGACGCCGTCCGCAGGGCGGATGAGAACAGGAAGGAAGAGAAATGACCAACCCGAACGGAAGATTCGGAGAATACGGCGGACAGTACATGCCGGAGACCCTCATGAACGCGGTCATCGAGCTGGAGGAAGCCTACAACAGATTCAAGGACGACCCCGAGTTCAACAGGGAACTCGAAGAGCTTTTCAGGGAATACGCCAACCGTCCGAGCAGACTGTACTACGCGAAGAAGATGACCGAGGACCTGGGCGGTGCGAAGATCTACCTCAAGAGGGAGGACCTGAACCACACCGGAGCACACAAGATCAACAACGTCCTCGGACAGGCATTATTGGCCAAGAAGATGGGCAAGACCCGTCTGATCGCCGAGACCGGTGCCGGACAGCACGGTGTCGCCACCGCCACCGCCGCAGCTTTGCTGGGGATGGAATGCCTCGTGTACATGGGTACCGAGGACATGGAGAGGCAGAAGCTCAACGTCTACCGCATGCGTCTGCTGGGTGCCGAGGTGAGGGGTGTCCCCACCGGTACAGGAACCCTCAAGGACGCCGTATCGCAGTGCATGAGGGAATGGACCACCCGCATCGCCGACACCCACTACTGTCTTGGTTCGGTCATGGGCCCCCACCCCTTCCCCACCATCGTCAGGGACTTCCAGGCGGTCATCGGCAGGGAGATCAGGCAGCAGATCATGGAGAAGGAGGGCCGTCTGCCCGACATGCTCATAGCCTGCGTCGGGGGAGGTTCCAATGCCATCGGTACCTTCTACGATTTCATCAAGGACAAGGAGGTCGAGCTCGTCGGAGCTGAAGCGGCAGGGAAAGGAATTGACACCCCGCTGACGGCGGCCACCATGAACACCGGTTCCGTGGGCATCTTCCACGGCATGAAATCCTACTTCTGCCAGGACAAGTACGGTCAGATCGCCCCCGTCTATTCCATCTCAGCGGGTCTCGACTACCCAGGAATCGGTCCCGAGCATGCTTGGTTATCTGACATCGGCAGGGCGAAATACGTCGCCATAACGGATGACGAAGCCGTAAACGCCTTCGAGTACCTCTCGAGGTGCGAAGGAATCATTCCCGCCATAGAATCGGCCCATGCCCTCGCTTACGCGATGAAAGTGGCCCCGACCATGTCCAAGGACAAGATTATCGTCGTAACCGTCTCAGGACGCGGGGACAAGGATGTGGCGGCCATCGCAAGGTACAGGGGAGAGGATCTTCATGAGTGAACTCGCCAAGGCATTCGACCACGGCAAGGCGTTCATCGCCTTCGTGACCTGCGGGGACCCGGACCTTGAGACCACCGGTAAAGTCGTCAGGTCCATGGTGGAGAACGGTGCGGACCTGATCGAATTGGGTATCCCGTTCTCCGATCCCACCGCGGAGGGTCCCGTCATCATGGATGCAGACAAGCGTGCTCTGGACGGTGGTGTGACCACCGACGACATCTTCAGGTTCACCAAGGAACTGAGGAAGGATATCCACGTCCCCATGCTGTACATGACCTACGCCAACGTGGTGTTCCACTACGGTGCGGAGGAGTTCTGCAGGAAGGCGGCTGACGCAGGTGTCAGCGGACTCATCCTCCCCGATGTTCCGTTCGAGGAGAAGGCCGATTTCGATTCTGTGTGTTCGAAATACGGTATCGACCTGGTCTCCATGGTCGCACCCACCTCCGAGGACAGGATTGCCGATATCGCCAAGGAGGCGAAGGGATTCATCTATGTGGTCTCCTCCCTCGGAGTAACCGGTACCAGGACCTCCATCACGACCGATCTCAGACCTATGATATCTCTCATCAGGAAGAACACCGACATCCCCTGTGCCGTCGGATTCGGTATTTCCACGCCCGAACAGTGCAGGAACATGGCGGAACTCTCCGACGGAGCCATCGTAGGAAGCGGTATCGTGAAGATAATCGCCAAGCACGGTAAGGATTCGGCAGGTCCTGTCGGAGAATTCGTGAAATCGATGAAGGATGCGATCAGGGATCTGTGATTCACAGGTCTTTGACGGATGCGAGTGCCCTGTCCATGATGGCCTCGGCATCGTTGCCGACTATATCCAATCCGGATGCACTGACGATCCTGCATTCCTTTATGCCGTATGTGCGGCAGATGGAACGGTAGACAGCGTATCCGAGATCGCCCTCGTCGGGAATGGGTCCGCCCCTTGTCGTGACGTAGTATAGACGCTTCGCTTTGCACAATCCGATCGGCATCCCTTCCTGGGAATACCTGAAAACGATGCCCAGAGCAGCCGCGTGCTCCATGAATATCTTGACGTAGGAGCTGAAGCAGTCCTCCCAGTAAGGTGTCGCCACGACGATTATGTCCGCACCGGCGAACTTCTTGGCCAGATCGAAGATCGGATCGTCATAATCCCCCGCGGAGATGAGTGCATCCCTCTTGTCGAGGAATGCGGAATCTAGGGGCCTCAGACCCATCTCCTCCAGAACGAATTCCTCCACTTCGTGATCGGGATATTGATCGACCACAGCGCGGGCCAGCCTTAACGTGCGGGATCTGTCCCTGCGTACGCAGGCATTGACCAGGAGGAGCTTCTCTGTCATCATCGAATGGTAAATGGTTCGGATATATCTTTTTTCAGAATTAGTTGTTGTTTAATTCATCAATAATAATAAAAAAGTACTAATGATCAGAACGGCGTGATGGTAGTGTCCATCGGCTTTCTGGGCCCATGAGGTATCAAGATGAATCCTTTATGCATCGAAAGCGAGACGGTAGGTTTCTCGGAAGGTCTGGAGCATATCGATTCTGCCGTCAGGACCATGTCCTCGATGCTGAACAGGTTCAACCGTGCGACCATCTTCATCGGTGTGGATAAGACCGGCAGACCCCTCGTGAAAACTTTTTCGGAGGATGATTTCCCTCTTATCGAGAAGGCGATTGGAGAGAAGCTCAACCGTCTCCCGAAATATTCCTTGAATTTAGGCAGCTAGGGAAGCGGGAACTACATAATCCTGAAGGCCGAGGGGTACGAGACCCCTTATGCCTTCGAGGGGTGGTTTTACGGCAGGAAGCGCCGTCCCGTGAGAAAAGGGGACACGGTGGAAGTGGGATGGACCGAGACGCTGACCTGCGGGATGAAGAGGCACTGATCACTCGATGGTGAAGTGGACATCCCTCTTGAGACCGAGATCCGCGGCGACCTCGATGGCCTTGAGGGTGGCACATGCCACGGGGCAGGCGGAGTGGTTGAGGTGCTCGCTGGCGGTGATGTACACTGGGTTCTGGATCATCGGGAGGGCGAATTCGGTGTAGGCATCGATGGGTTTGAGGGCGGCTCCGAATTCCCTTACGAATTTGCAATCAGAATCGATCTTCACGTTGACGGTCATCATATCGTCGCCGAGTTCGGCGGTGATGGTTGAGTTCAGTTTGCATACTCCGGGTTCGACTTTGACGGTGCATTTTCCCATGTTATCCGTACTGTATTGTACTCGAACAATAAAAGCTGTAGCGTTTCTTAGAGGAAATCAGTGTCCGAATCCATACTGCCTAAAGAGCACCTTTTGACGACCTGGGGAGTTTCTCGTCATTAATCATGGATTCGATGATTCATGTCAAAAAAATTTAATAATGATATTATGATAAACACAATTGGTGTCATAATGCAATCAACCTTCAGTATTAGATTAGATGAAGAGACAAAGAAAACTATGGATGCTCTATGCGAATCGATTGGTGTCAGCATGTCTGCGGCATTCAATATTTTTGCCAAAGCCTTCGTCCGTGAGGGGGGTTTCCCTTTTGATGTCAGAGGTTATTCACCTACGAATTCATTAGATTCATTCTGGGCTGCCCGGCGTGTACTCCGCGAAAAATATCCTGAAGAACCTTCTATCGAAGAAATAAACGAGGAAATTCGCAAAGTACGTAAGGGGAACATTGTCTGATGACGTATTACGCAGTAATCGATACCAATATCCTCGTATCTGCACTACTCACTTCCCATCCTGATTCACCTACAGTTACTATCATTAGACTGATCGGAGAGGGCAAATTGACACCGTTATACAGTGAGTATCTGCTCGATGAATATCATGAAGTTCTCACCCGCA
>CACWTF010000052.1 GCA_902763685.1 methanogenic archaeon
CATACATCAGTTCGAAATAAAACAAAAACAGGCATTCATCCGAAGAAAACAGATATGGATCGGGCCAGTGATCCTTTGCCCGACTTATTCAACACAGTCGAACCACGCGGGCAAATAGTTATAGGAAGAGGGGGATTCACGGGCAGTTAACATGTCTGCAGTCAGGAATTCCAGCAACATATCCGTCGAGGACGGAACCGCTACCGTCAAGGGATGGGTACAGGACGTCAGGGCCCTCGGAGGCATCGCCTTCGTCACCCTCAGGGACAGATTCGGAACCATCCAGATCACCCTCCCCAAGAAGAAGATCGATCCGGAACTCTTCGAGGAGCTCACCAAGCTCCCCAGGGAGTCCGTCGTTGCCGTGACCGGAGAAGTCAAGGCCAGCAACCAGACCGCCCTCGGCCTCGAACTGATCCCCACCTCGGCGGAGATCTACAGCAAGGCAGGCGTACCTCTTCCCCTGGGTGTCGTCGACAAGGTCAACGTGGAGATGGATACCCGTCTCAACCACAGGTTCATGGACCTCAGGAAGCCTGAGATCAGGGCCATCTTCGAGCTCAAGGCCATGATGGTCGAACTCATCGAGGAATGCGTCCGCGAGAACGGTTTCATCCAGGTGTACACCCCCAAGATCAACGCGGCGGGTGCGGAGGGAGGGGCCGAGCTCTTCAAGATCCAATACTTCGACAAACCCGCCTTCCTGGCACAGTCGCCTCAGCTCTACAAGCAGATCCTCATGAGCACCGGTCTCGACCGTGTGTTCGAGCTCGGTCCCGCCTTCCGTGCGGAACTCTCCAACACCAACAGGCACGTGACCGAGTTCATCTCCTTCGACGGAGAGATGTCCTGGATCCAGAACGAGGAGGAGGTCATGGCCATGATCGAGACCATCGTCGACCATGTCCTCACCGGACTCAAGGAGAAGGGAAAGAAACAGCTGGAGATCCTCGGCAAGGAGATCAACGTCCCCGCCAGGCCCTACCCCATCCTCACCTATTCCGAATGCCTCAAGATCGTCCAGGATG
Source organism: methanogenic archaeon (assembly GCA_902763685.1). Lineage (GTDB taxonomy): Archaea > Thermoplasmatota > Thermoplasmata > Methanomassiliicoccales > Methanomethylophilaceae > Methanomethylophilus. The sequence continues at coordinate 1,029 of CACWTF010000052.1, forward strand.
CCGGACTCCCCCTGAAGGAAGGAGACGACCTGGGAACCGAGGGAGAGAAGATCATCGGAGACAAGATGGCGGAAAAGGGTGTGGACCTCTACTTCATTGCAGAGTACCCCGAGGAGGCGAAACCGTTCTACATCATGGAGAAGGACGGTACCCCTTACTCGTTCTCCTTCGACCTGGACTACAAAGGCCAGGAGATCTCTTCCGGAGGACAGAGGGAGCACAGGTACGACAGGCTCGTAGCCAGGATGGAGAAGAAAGGTCTCAACCCCGCAGACTTCCAGTTCTATCTCGAGGCCTTCGAATACGGAATGCCTCCGCACGGCGGATGGGGAATCGGAATCGAGAGACTCCTCGTCAAGATGCTTGACCTCGGTAACATCCGCGAGGCAATCCTCTTCCCCAGGGATCCCGCAAGGCTCACACCTTGAGAAGACCGCCGCGGCTCAGGCCGCGGGGCCTTCTTCAAAACATTTTTACAAGTTCTTCCTTGATCGAAGGAACCAGTTCCTCCGGAATTGGGATTTGTGACATTATCTTCTCGGGGGATTCACCTTTTTCGGAAGCCATCTTCGAGATGCTGTCAACATAGAATGCGATTAGTTCAGCCGTTCTTCTTTCATATCCGTCCTTGCATCCTTTATTGAATCCTTTATCGAATCCATCCTTGTATCCTTTCTCAAGACCCTCTTCGATAGCACGCTCGACTACGATTTCATATTCCTCGGTCAATGCGTTCATTCCGGTCACCCTTGTTAGCAATCTAGGGCCTATACTGATATCAAACTTTTGTTCCAGCTCGTTATTTTTTGCTGTAGGCCCCAGATTACGTGTGAATAGCAGATTGAGAAGATCCACTACGGGTTCGTTGCATTCGTCCCCGTACGAACCGACGTTTATCTCGTAGATCTCCATCTTGTCAGCGGGACTCAGCGACTATCCGCTGCCGTCCGAGAACTCGCGTACGCGGTAATCGTGGACAATACGGTTCTTCTCGGAGGCCCCTGGACTCAGTTTGACCCATATCGACACGGTCTTCTTCAGATTCTTGTAGAGGTCGGAATTCCTCATTCCATTCCCCTGGTCGCATATCAGCCTGCTGCTGTAAATCTGCTCCCTGTTGACCAATTCCGCCTCGCTCATGCCGGGCCCCTGCCCTTCTATGGAGACGATCACCTCCATATCTCCTTCGGATTCGGGCAGCTTCACGTCGAAAACTGAATCCCTGATTATCGGACCGTTCTCTGAAGAAACAGATTCCGTGTCCCTGCCTTTGACATAACGTCCGTTGGCACCTGTCTGCAGACACTTCAAGATCTCATCGCGTGTCCTGCCCTTGAATTCGGGTATAACTCCTCCGATTATCGCAGCCAGAACGTATCCGTCATGGATAAGTTCCTTGAAAGCCTGGTCCTTGCGCAGATCGACTGCGGATTCGCTGTCTGGTCCTGTCTTATCTTTTTCGGAAACCATATGCGTTGCTGCCGTTTTCAATTTTTAATCGCTCAGTGTACAGTTAACAACGTAACAATCCTCTGCAATAACTGTCAATGTACATTTTAAGACATTAATGTATATATTTGAGTAAATAATTCATCCTCTCATGGCAATACCCAAAGACATCAGGATCAATCTTGCGAACGAAGACATCCCCAAGAAATGGTACAACTTCGCCGCGGATGTCCCCGACCTCGCACCTCCCCTCAACCCCGGGACCAGAGAGCCCGCCAAACCTTCCGATTTCGAACCGATCTTCTGTAAGGAGATCATCAGGCAGGAAGGATCCAAAGAGAGGTACATCGACATCCCCGAGGAGGTAAGGGAGGCACTCATCAGCCTCAACAGGCCCGCACCCCTCCAGAGGGCATACAGACTCGAGAAGGCTCTCAAGACCCCTGCGAAGATCTACTTCAAGAGGGAGGACATGAGCCCCCTCGGATCCCACAAGGGAAACACCGCGCTGGCACAAGCCTATTACAACGCCGAGGCAGGTATCCACACGCTCACCACCGAGACCGGTGCGGGACAGTGGGGAACCGCCCTTGCGATGGTATCCAACCTCTTCGACATCGACACCACCGTCTTCATGGTCAAGGGAAGCTACGAGGCCAAACCCCTGAGGAAGACCATCATCAACACCTATGGTGCGACGATCTACGCCTCGCCCTCCACCCAGACCGAGTTCGGAAGGAAGGTCCTCCAGGAGCACCCCGATACCCCCGGTTCCCTGGGAATCGCAATCTCCGAGGCCTGCGAGATGGCAGCCAAGAACGACGGCGTATGCTACTCGCTGGGATCTGTCCTCAACCATGTCATGCTTCACCAGTCAGTGATCGGTCTGGAGACCACCAAGCAGATGGAAATCGGGGAGATCACCCCCGACGTCGTCATCGCCTGTGCGGGAGGAGGTTCCAACCTGGGTGGAATGACCCTGCCCATGATCGGTGCCAAGCTCGCCGGCAACAAGATGTTCGAGAACACCAGGTTCAAGGCTGTCGAACCCAAAGCGGCACCCTCCATGACCAAGGGAGAGTTCAAGTACGACTTCGGGGACACCGCCGGTTTCACCCCGCTCCTCATGATGTACACCCTCGGAAGCGACTTCATCCCCTCCTCCATCCACGCCGGAGGCCTCAGGTACCACGGAATGTCCCCGCTGGTATCCGCCGCATACCACCACGGATACCTTGAGAGCACCTCCTACGACCAGACCGAGACCTTCGAGGCAGGCGTCCTGTTCGCCAGGACCGAGGGAATCATCCCCGCACCCGAGTCCTGCCACGCCCTGAAGGGAGCCATCGACGAAGCCCTCGACGCAAAGGCCAAGAACGAGGAGAGGACCATCGTCTTCTGCCTTTCCGGACACGGACTCCTGGACCTCTACGGATACGAGCAGTTCCTCAACGGTACCCTGCCCTCCTCCGAGAGGACCGATTACTGAACCTTTTACCCGGGGGAAACCCCGGGATTCTCACTATCGGTCACTTTCGGCCATCTCCCCCGCTTTTCTTTATATACCGCAAAATGATGGTTCATTGTATGGCAGCACCGGGCGATACATACGAACGCGAACTCAAATACCTCCTTTCAGGCGAGACAAAGGCCATCACGAAGATGGTGAAGACCTGTAACGATGAAGAGACCCAGGCATACTGTTCGATGATCGATTCTCCCTTCCTGGTGATCCGTGCCGCAGGGTCCCTCGGCGTGGACCTCGTGGCCCTCAGATGGGATTTCTCGTTCCCCATCGAGGTGAAGAGTTCCGATAACGACATCCTCTACATGAGCAAGACCGCCAGGCTGATCGAGCAGGCCCAGAGGATGATGGAGGACTGCGACAGGTCCCATGTCATCCCTATCTACGCATTCAGACTCAAAGGAGTGAAAGGCGACCCTTGGAGGATCTTCACGATCCCCTCCGAATATGCCCTGAAGGGACGTGCACAGCTCCTCAAGCAGAAGATCCCCAAACTCGACGTCAGCCGCAACGGCAACTTCATCATGAGGTGGAACGACGGCATGAAGCTGAGCGATTTCCTCAGCTACATCGGCCTGAGCACCTTCGAATGAAGGTGTCTGGCACATTTATGATTGAGAACGGCCGTCGGCACTCATAGGGTTCATCACGAAATCAGCCCAGATACTCTTCATCCGGCCTGTCCTCGGGAAAGTGATGGTCGGGACAGGTAATAATCCTATCACTCGAGGATGTCGGTCATCCTCTTGACAGGGAGGTAGGCCTTCTCCATGGTCTCCGCATCGAGCACAACCTCTCCGGTCTCCTTCTCCATGCATTCGAGGATGGATTCGGGAGAGATCATCTTCATGGTCATGCAGAGGGACTGTGCGGTGAAGTAGAACGACTTGCCGGGGCAAGCACCCTCCAGCCTGTGGCCCATTCCGGACTCGGTGAGGACGATGAACTCCTTCTTGTCAGACTTCTGACAGTACTTCAGGATGGCCTCGGTGGAACCGATGAAATCCGCGGTCTCGAGAACCTCGAGCCTGCACTCGGGGTGGGCGACGACCTCCGCTCCGGGGTGCTGCTTCCTGAGCTCCTCCACCTGCCTGAGGGTGACGCACTGGTGCACGGGACAGAAACCGCTCCAGAGGATGATGTCCTTGCCGCTCTTCTCCTTCACGTATTTCCCGAGATTCGTATCGGGGACGAAGAGGATCTGATCGTTGGGGATCTGCTTGACGACGTTAAGGGCGTTGGCCGAGGTGCAGCAGTAGTCGGTGACGGTCTTGGTCTCCGCGGTGGTGTTGACATAGGCGACGACCGTGGCGTTAGGGTATTTCTGCTTGACCTGCCTGATCTGGTCGGCGGAGCACATGGAGGCCATGGCACACTTCGCCTCGGGTTCGGGAAGGAGGACCTTCTTCTTGGGGGAGAGGATCTTGGCGGTCTCACCCATGAATGAGACGCCGCAGAAAACGATGATGTCTGCATCCGTGGCCGCTGCCTTCTGGGATAGACCGAGGGAATCTCCGACGAAATCGGCGAGGTCCTGTACTTCCGGAGAGGTGTAGTTGTGAGCCAGAATGACCGCATTCTTCTGCTTCTTCAATTCCAGAATGCGCTCTTTGACGGATTGCATGAATCTCGGTTATCTGACCCTTGCTTAAAAAACATCGCATCAAACAAATACCCGATTACCGATTAACCAGCATGGTCAGCGACAGGGAGGATCTCGCGGGGTCCCGTTTCAACTGTTCGGTTTCCGAGCGTGCATGTTTCGAGGCAGGCATCAAGATGGCTACCATCTACCACCAGTTCGTCGGTACCCCGTTCTGCTCCCGTAACGTGGAGGAACTGGAAAGGACGATAGAGGACTGCATAAAGGTCCAGCCCTACGTCCTCGATGCGAAGGTCAGGATCCGCGGCGATACCGGGAACAAAGAGGACCAGTACTCCTACACCTCCCTCACCGGCGACATGATCGACGCGGTCGTGAGGATCTCCCTCGACGGAACGGAAGTCACGGCCGAGATGCGTTACGACGATGAACTCCAATATCCGCTGATGTTCGTTTCCGGCATCAACAAACTATAAATCGGATTATTTTCGGCGGTTTTTCATCAATTTATAGATTTTCCCTAACGGTTTTGTTTAGCCAGCATTCGTTAGTTTATATATACCAAAAATGATATACTCCGTGAGGAGTCATTCAATGGTCAACAATATCAAGATAGGTATTACGGGACTACCAGGTTCAGGTAAGACCTTTACACTGAAGCGTGTAATTGATATGCTGACTAACGAGGAGGAGCTCACCGTCGGCGGTATGATCGATGAGAAAATCACCGACGGAAGGCATGACATCGGAGTCAAGGTCAGGAATCTCCTCACCGGCGACGAGGTCGTTTTCGCCAACCCCGAGACCGAGAGCAAGATCACCATCGGCAACCTGGGAGTCGACCTTTCGCTTTTCGAATCCGTCGCCATCGATGCGATCAGATCCGCATGCGAGACGTGCGACATAATCATCATCGACGAGGTCGGGAAAGCGGAGGTCGAGAGCCAGGCATTCGTTGACGTAGTGAAGGAAGCCCTGGATGTCGACAAGCCCATGATTCTCACCCTCCACAAGAAATCCAGGAACCCGCTTCTCCAGGACATCAGGAGAAGGGACGACGTGAGGATACTGGAGGTCACCCCGACCAACAGGAACATCCTCCCCTATAAGATCGTCAAACTCATGAGCGGTGAAAACATTTGAGCCCGTCTGGCACTGTCATCACCGAAGGCAAGACCAAACTTCTGGTCCCCGAAGTACATTCCACTCAGGGTCCCGGCAAGATCAATGCCGGTTCCGTATTCTTCAACGAGCAGATGGCGTTCAACCGCGACATCAGCATAATGCTCCTGAGGGCTCTCGGGAAACCCTCCATGACCGTGGCCGATGCGATGACCGCCACCGGCAGCCGTGCGGTGAGGATCGCCAACGAGGTGCCCGGTACCGAGGTCACCGCCAACGATTTCGACGAGAACGCCATACCGTACATCAAGGCCAACATCGAGCTCAACGGCCTCTCCAACGTCACTGTCAGCCATGCGAACATGCACACCCTGTTCGCGGACAACTCATTCGATTACGTGGACCTCGATCCCTTCGGATCCCCTTCGCTCTTCATCCAATCCGCGATCAGGGGCACCCGCAAGAGGGGCATCCTCGCGGTCACGGCCACCGATACCGCTCCCCTCGCCGGGGCACAGGCACCGAAATGCAGACGCAGATACCAGTGCGAGCCCATCAGGGGATACATGTGCCACGAGGGAGGACTGCGTATACTCCTGTGCACGATCGCCCGCGAGATGGGTAAGTTTGACATGGGAATGAGGCCGCTGCTCTCGTTCAGTGCCGACCATTACTACCGCACGTATGTCCAGATAGAGAGCGGTACCGCGGCATGCGACAGGATGCTGGACCAGCTGGGGTACATGAGGTACGACATGCAGACCCTCGAGAGGGAAGCGGTCCGCGAATACGACAGCGACCACAGGCTCGGTCCCTTCTGGCTCGGCCCGCTCTTCGACAAGGAGCTCCTCGCCAGGATGTCCCCCGAAGACATGGCCCGCGAGAAGAAATGCTCCAAGATGCTCGACATCTGGAGGAACGAGATCGATTCCGTGCCCTTCGTCTACGACATGAGCGAGCTGTCCTCCTTCACCAAGCTCTCCCCTCCCAATCTGGATCTCTTCATCGAGAGGATGAACGAACTCGGCCCCACGTCGAAGACCCATTTCTCCCCCACATCGTTCATCACCGAACTCCCGCTGAAGGATATCCTATCCGTGTACAGGGAGGTCGCCCACAGGACGCCAGCCCCCGATGCGGAATGAGTTTGCACATAACCTATAAAGGGGTGTCACCTATCCCGTCTTGATTTCATATGCCGAGCCTAGCAGTCATAGGGTCCCAATGGGGCGACGAAGGTAAAGGAAAGATCATCGACTATCTTGACGAGAAGGCGGATCTCATCGTCCGTTTCCAGGGCGGGAACAACGCGGGACACACCATCGTCGTCGGTGACAAGGTTTTCAAACTCCACGGACTCCCCTCGGGAGTCGTCAGGCCCGGCAAGCTCGCGGTCATCGGAAACGGAACCGTGGTCAACATCGAGGAGCTCCTCGAGGAGATCAAGGGTGTAGAGGAGAACGGCGGCAACATCGACGGACTCAGGATCTCCGACCGTGCCGCACTCATCATGAACTATCACAAGAAACTCGACGGAGCCGAGGAGAAGTACCGCGGCAACAAACCCGTCGGAACCACCAAGAAGGGTATCGGCCCCACCTACCAGGACAAGATCGCAAGGATCGGATTCAGAGCCGGCGACCTCCTGGAGAAGGAGACCCTCGAGGAGAAGATCTCCCTCCTCCTCCCCTACAAGAAGGACCTCATGCAGATGCTCGGTGCCGAGGTCTGCAGCTGTACCACCGAATCCCTCCTCGACAAGATGCTCGGCTGGGGAGAGAAGCTCGGGAAGTACATCACCGACACCGGTGTCCTCGTGAACGAGGCCCTGGATGCCGGCAAGAACGTCATGCTCGAAGGTGCCCAGGGAGCCATGCTCGACATCGACCACGGTACCTATCCTTTCGTAACATCTTCCAACACCACCGGCGGAGGCATCTGCTCCGGTGCCGGTATCGCCCCCAACAGGCTCGACAGCTGCATGGGAGTCGTCAAGGCATACACCACCCGCGTGGGCGAGGGACCCTTCGTCACCGAACTCAGCGGAGCCGAGGAGGAGACCCTCCAGAAGAAGGGAGGGGAATTCGGCGTGACCACCGGAAGGGGCCGCAGGTGCGGATGGCTCGACCTCGTCGTCGTGAACCATGCAAAGACACTCTGCGGATTCGATACCCTGGCAATCACCAAACTGGACGTCCTAAACGATTACGATGAGCTCCCCGTCTGCACCGCATACGATATCGACGGTGTCAGGACCAGGCACTTCCCCGCTTCCATCAGGAAACTGGAGAGGGCCAAACCCGTGTACACGATGCTCAAGGGATGGAAGGGCTGGGACGATACCGAGGCCCTCGTCAAGGGAGGCTACGACGCACTCCCCAGGGAGATGAAGGATTACATCGCCTTCATCGAGAAGGAGACCGGTGTCCCCGCTGACATCATCTCCGTCGGCCCCGACAGGAACCAGACCATCGACCGCAAGGGCGAATGGTGGGCCTGACAACCTCCGCAGGTTGTCAAAAAACCCCCCAAACCACTTACCAATCTTTTTCTAATTCATCACCATAGTTTAGC
>CACWTF010000053.1 GCA_902763685.1 methanogenic archaeon
GCGATTTCATCGGTCCGGTGCTGGACGGCGGGATTCAGAACGGAAGGCGGTTCGTCGTGCCGCTTTCCTACGAAATGCCGCTTCTTCTGACGACGCGGAAGCTCCTGAAGGATGTGGAAGGATACTCCGACATGGAGGTCGAGGTCTTCACCAGGCGCGATTTCGAATTCGAGACGGATCTCAGCGAGAAGGTCATCAGGAGCGTGGAGTCCTCGGACCTCATCCTCGTGTATCACAGCGCGCAGGCATATTGGATGGCCATCGACGATAAGATCCGCGGTATGAAGGACCGCAAGAAGATCATCTCCGTGGGACTCGACGCCATGGACTTCGAACTCACCAGCGTGGAGCCCAGGATCGCCATCGAGTCCTACAAGTATCTGGTAGCTGGCGGACAGGAGAACGTCCGCCGTCTCATGCTGTACATCAGGAGGGAGGTCTTCTCGGAGGACATCGAGGTGCTTCCCCCGGAGGAGAACCCCTGGGATGCTATCGTCCATCCCGGGACCGACGAAAGGTTCCGTACTCTCGACGATTACCTTTCCTGGTATTCGCCCCAGAAGGATGCCCCGTGGGTCGGGATCATCATGTCCCGTACCTCCTACATCACCGACGGGGGTCTGCTGGAGTTCGAAATCGTCCGTGCGATGGAATCCAGGGGGCTCAACGCCATCCTCATGTATTCCATGTCCAAAACCCGCGACGACGGATCCATCTCGATCGGAGAGGCACTGAAGAAGTACATGATGAAGGACGGCAGGCCTGCGGTGGACGCATTGGTGAAGATCTCCTCCTTCATGATCGGGGATACCGAAGGTATCCCCGCGCCCGAACTCCTTAGGCGGTTCGATGTACCGATCTTCCAATGCATCGTGACCAGCACGATGTCGAAGGAACAATTCGAGGCCTCCCCCGGAATAACCAACGACATCTCGTGGTGCGTCGCCCTGCCCGAGCTCGAGGGCATGATCGAACCCATCCTGCTGGGATTCTGCCGTTCCACCGACGACGAGGACAGGAACAAGACCTGGTATCCCGACCGCATCGAACGTCTGGCCGACAGGGTGGCCGCCAGGATCGCCCTCAGGTCCAAACCCAATTCCGAGAAGAAGATAGTCTTCCTGCTCAACAACAGCCCCTGCGCCAACGCGGATGCCAACATCGGTGCCGCCGTGGGATTGGATTCCCACCAATCGATGAGGAACGTTCTCGCCGCCATGCGCGACGCGGGTTACGACGTCGAGGTCCCCGAGAACGGGAAGGCACTCATCAGGAACATCCTCGACCACAAGGCCATGTCCGACTTCAGATGGACCACCAAAGAGGATATCGCCCACTGCGGAGGCGTCGTCAGATACATCACCGCCCAGGAGTACAGGGAGTTCTTTGACACCCTCCCGGAATCCGTCAGGAACAACGTTATCGAGACCTGGGGCGAACCGCCCGGCACCGGCATGGTCTGGGACGGAAAGATCATGGTCACCGGTGTACAGTACGGCAACGTCATAGTCGGGGTGCAGCCCAAGAGGGGATGTTTCGGTTCCAAGTGCGACGGCAGCGTCTGTCGCATCCTGCACGATCCCCTGTGCCCTCCCACCCATCAGTACCTCGCGACCTACCATTACTTCGAGGAGATGTGGGGGGCCGATGCGGTCGTACACGTCGGTACCCACGGCAACCTGGAGTTCCTTCCCGGTAAATCCGTCGGTCTGACCAATGCCTGCTATCCGGACATCGGTATCGGCCGTACTCCCCACTTCTACATCTACAACTCCGACAATCCTTCCGAGGGGACCATCGCCAAGAGACGCTCCTACGCCACCCTCATCGACCACATGCAGGCCGTCATGACCGGGTCGGGGCTGTACGAGGAGTTAGAGGACCTGGACCACCTGCTCGACGACTACGCCACAGCCAAGGGCGATCCCTCGCAGGCACACCAGTTCAAACACCTTCTCGAGGATGCCATGAAGAACGCCAATCTGGTCAATCTGGGTCTTGGGGATGATGCCCCTCTCGACACAATCGTCAGGAGGTGCCACGAGGAACTCTCGAAGATCAGGAACTCCCAGATGAACATGGGCATGCACGTGTTCGGCGAGATCCCCCAGGGGGATTCCCGGGCGGAGGTCATCAACTCCATCCTCAGGTACGATACCGGCGACGGCTGCATCCGCGATGTCATCGCCGGCTGCCATGGCACGAGTCTCAAGGAGCTCTATGCCGACCAGGGCGGATACATCGAATGTCTGGGTATGTTCTCCGACCGTGTCATCGAGATGATCGGGAAGGAGACACGCGACCTCATATGCGCGGTTATCGAGGGCAGGGACATCATCGAAGCTGCGGAATCCCTCGGCCTCTCCCTCGGCAGCGGCCGTCACAAGGCCCTTTCCGCCTATCAGGACAGGATCCTCTCCATCTCCCGCGACATGGATGCCTCCGACGAGCTGGGCTCGTTCATACACGCACTCGGCGGCGGATACACCATGCCCGGTCCGTCCGGCGTGATTACCCGCGGACGCGCTGACATCCTTCCGACCGGGAGGAACTTCTATTCCCTGGACCCCAAACGTCTCCCGACCAAACCCTCTTGGAGGGTCGGGGTCCTGCTGGCCGAGAACACCATCAAGAAGTACAATGAGGACACCGGCGAGTCCCCGGAGTCCATAGCCTTCTTCTGGATGTCCGGGGATCTCCTGCAGTCCGGCGGGGAGCAGATGGCCCAGATGATGTACCTTCTCGGTGTCATACCCGAATGGTCCCCCGACGGTCAGGTGTTCGGGTTCAACGTCATCCCGCTGGAGGAGCTCGGAAGGCCGCGTATCGACATCACGGTCCGTACCTCAGGTATCCTGAGGGACAACTTCTCATGCTGCATCGACATCATCGATGCTGCGGTCAGGACCGTAGCTGAATTAGATGAGCCAGAGGACATGAATCTGGTACGCAAGCATGTCCTCGAAGCACGCAGGAAGGGCTTGGACGAGACGGATTCCACCGCTCGTCTGTTCAGTGCTCCGCCCGGTTCCTATTCCTCAGGTGTGAACCTCGCGGTCTACGCCAGCTCATGGAAGACGGAGAAGGACCTGGCGGAGATCTACATCGCCGCCAACGGTTACGCATACGGCAACGGCAGGGACGGCAAGGCACTGCACAACCAATTCGCAGACTCCCTCTCCAAGGTCTCGGTCACCTACAACAAGATCGCCTCCGACGAGAAGGACCTGCTCGGCTGCTGCTGTTATTTCAGCAACCACGGGGGCCTCACCGCCGCCTCCCGCCATTTGTCCGGTAAGGACGTCAAGGCATACTACGGTGACACCCGCGAACCCAACGACATCAACGTCCACACCCTGGCCGATGAGATCCGCAGGGTGGTCCGCACCAAGCTCCTCAACCCCAGATGGATCGAGGGTATGAAGGAGCACGGATACAAGGGCGGTGCCGACATGATGAAGCGCATCGTCCGCGTGTACGGTTTCGAGGCGAGCACCCAGGAGGTCGACGATTGGATCTTCGACGACATAGCCAACACCTTCGTCAATGACGATGAGATGAGGGAGTTCTACAGGGAGAACAACCCCTACGCCATGGAGGAGATCGCCCGCAGGCTGCTGGAAGCGCAGGCCCGCGGCCTTTGGGAGGCGGACGAGGAGACCCTCGAACAGCTCAGGGAGAACTACGTCGAGATCGAATCGTGGATGGAGGACCTCGTCACCGAGGGCGAGCACCAGGGAGGCAGCGTAGACATCATCACCGCCGAAGAAGTCGAATCGTGGAACCGTCACATCGCCCCCATCATGGACAAGGTCCGCGAATACATGGATACCAAGAAGTGACGGATCCCGTCCCCATGGACCTTGTCGGGAACGCACGTAATCTTTCTTTTGCCTGGCGCGCGGGCGTGCACACGAAATATATAAAACAATGGCAATACACCCCGTATCATGTCAAAGATCCTGATCAACGTCGCCTGGCCCTACGCCAACGGTCCGATCCACCTCGGGCACGTGGCGGGCTCGCTCCTCCCCCCTGACATCTTCTGCAGATACAACCGTCTCCTCGGCAACGAGGTGTGGATGGTCGGCGGCTCGGACCAGCACGGTACCCCCATCACTGTCTCCGCCGACAAGGAGGGTGTCACCCCCGAGGCCATCGCGGAACGCTACCACGATATCAACAAGAGGTCCATCGAGGGACTCGGCATCGAGTACACCCTGTACAACAAGACCCACTGTCCGGTCCATTTCGAGATCACGCAGTACATGTTCAGCCGCCTGAAGGAGAACGGGTACATCTACGAGATGGAGGAGGACGAGTACTACTGTCCCAAATGCTCCAAGTTCCTCCCCGACAGGTATGTGGAGGGAATCTGCCCCAAATGCGGTGCGGTCGATGTCCGTTCCGACCAGTGTGACTCCTGCGGTGCCACCTTCGTCCCCGGTGATGTGCTCCAGCCCCACTGTACCCGCTGCGGCACCACCCCCGAGGTCAGGTCCTCCAAGCAGTTCGCTTTGAAGTTATCTGCATTCGAGAAGCCCCTGATGGATGAACTGGCGAAGAACACCCACTGGAGGTCCAACGTCAAGGCGTTCACCGAGAACTTCGTCAAAGGAGGACTGAAGGACCGTTCCATCACCAGGGACATGTCCTGGGGAGTCCCCATCCCCGTCGAGGGCGACGAGTGGAAATCGAAGGTAATCTACGTCTGGTTCGATGCCGTCATCGGTTACCTCTCGGCCACCATCCAGCACGCCAGGGACATCGGGAAACCCGATTACTGGAAGACCTTCTGGCAGAACCCCGACTGCAAACACTACTACTTCATCGGGAAGGACAACATCCCCTTCCACTCCATCATCTGGCCCGCCATGCTGATGGGAATGGAGGACGGTTACAACCTCCCCTACGACATCCCCGCCAACGAATACCTCATGTTCGGCGGTGCGAAGCTTTCCAAGAGCAGGACGGGAACCAATGTCGCTGCTTCAGCCAAGATCCCCCGGGACATCATGCATGTGCTCGAGAAGTTCGATCCCGAGGAGATCAGGTACTACCTCTCCGTCGTGATGCCCGACCTGCATGATTCCGACTTCACCTGGGAGGATCTGGAGACCAAGGTCAACAACGAGCTTGTGGCGGCACTCGGGAACTTCTACCACAGGTGCCTCAGCTTCACACACAAGAACTTCGGGGCCATCCCCGCCAACCCCGAACCCGATGCGAAGGTCACCGAGGCCATCGCGAAATACCTCGCAGACTACAACAGCCATCTCTCCGTCTGCGACTTCAAGAAGGCCATCCAGGACGTCATGGCACTGGCACACTTCGGTAACGAGTACTTCAACTCCTGCATGCCCTGGAAGCTTATCAAGGACGACAAGGCGAGATGTGGTGCGGTGCTTCATGACAACATCAGGATCGTGAAGGCCCTCTGCGTCATGGCCTGGCCCTTCATGCCCAAATCCTCGGAGAGGATCTGGGGATTCATGGGTCTGCCCGGCACCCTGGAGGAAGCGGGCATCGCCGCTGTCGACTCGCCCCTTCCCGTCGGCATCAAGCTCAACGAGCCCGTACCCGTTTACGGCAAGATCGACCTCAAGGTCCTGTTCCCCGAGCTCTACAACCAGCCCGAGGCGGATGTGAAGCCCAAGGAGAAGAAGGAGACCAAACCCAGGTTCGAGGGTCCCTTCGCCGACTTCAGGATGCTGGACCTCAGGGTCGGGCAGGTCATAAAGGTGGAGGACCACCCCAACGCTGACAAGCTCTACAAGCTCACCGTGGACCTCGGAGAGGCCGAACCCCGCACCATCTGCGCGGGTCTCAAGGCGTTCTACACCCCCGAGGAGATGCTCAACAGGAAAGCGATAGTGGTGAGCAACCTGGCTCCCAGGCCCCTGAGGGGCGTGGATTCCTGCGGTATGCTCCTGGCGGCCGACGACGAGGCCCTCGGCGGGAACACTGTCGCACTGCTGAAGCCCTCCGCCGACGTTCCCCCGGGGACCAGGTTCAGCTGCGGATTCGAGAACAATTCCGGGGAGATCGATTACAAGAAGCACTTCTCCGCGGTGACCATGAAGGTGACCACCAAGAAGGACGGCATCGAGGGAGCCGAGAACGCCCCCGAGGCCTTCGCCGCGGTATTCGACGGAGACAGGGCGATCCCGCTCTCCGACGGAAAGGGAACCTTCGCGACCGTCGAGAGGAAGCTCATAGACGGCGCCGGAGTGAGATGATAACATGGACGCACAGACCGAACCATTCGACGACTTCCGCAGGCTGGAACTCCGCATCGGCACCGTTACCGCCGTGGAGGACCACCCCGAGGCCGAGAAGCTCTACATCCTCAAGGTGGACGTGGGCGAGGAGGAACCCCGCACCGTCGTCACCAACATCAAGAGCTTCTACCCCTACGACAAGATGATGGGCAGGAAGCTCCTGCTCGTGGCCAACCTCAAACCCGCCAACTTCCGCGGAGTGAAGTCCTTCGGCATGCTGATGGCCGCCGAGGACCTGGAGATGGGAGGCAGCACCCTTCTTTTGCTCGATCCTTCCGTTGACGTGCCCAACGGCACCCTCATGAGCTGCGGTATGGAGACCAAGGGCCTCAGGTGCGAGATGAAGCACCTGGAGAAGGTCACTATCAAGGTCGCAGAGGTAAAAGACGGAAAGTTCATGGGAATGGACATCGAGCTGCCCGAAGGGGCACCCTCCCGCGTGGCCGCGGTC
Organism: methanogenic archaeon; assembly: GCA_902763685.1. Taxonomy (GTDB): domain Archaea; phylum Thermoplasmatota; class Thermoplasmata; order Methanomassiliicoccales; family Methanomethylophilaceae; genus Methanomethylophilus. The sequence continues at coordinate 6,733 of CACWTF010000053.1, forward strand.
ATCGACGGCGACAGGGCGATCGTCCTGGGCGACGGCAACGGCTGCGTCATGACCGTCGACGGCGACATCACCGACGGAGCACCCGCGTTATGAAAGCCGATCTGCACGTGCATACCTGTTATTCCAACGACGGGAAGTCCTAGCCCGAGCAGGTGCTGGAGGTATGCGTGCAGGAAGGCATTGGATGCGTGGCGATCACCGACCACAACGAGTTCAGGGCCTTCGAGGACCTGAAGGACAACGGTAAGATCATAGTGATCCCAGCGGAGGAGGTCTCCTCCGCCGAGGGCCACATCATCGGGCTGGGGATAGACCGCCAGATCCCCCGCGGTCTGAGCATCCAGGAGACCATCGACGCCATCCACGAGGCGGGAGGCATCGCCGTTGCGGCCCACCCTTACAGGTGGTGGTCGGGTCTGGGCCCCAAGAACGCTCAAAGATACGATTTCGACTGCATCGAGGCCCTCAACGCCCGTTCCATACCCAGTGCCAATCACAAATCCCGCAGGCTCTCGCAGAAGATCGGGAAACCGGTCACCGCCGGCAGCGACGCCCACTCCCCCGAGAGGGTCGGCTGGGGATATGTGGAACTCCCCGACGATATCACCACCTGGCAGGAAGCGGTCCAGGCCATCATGGCCGGCAAGGCGAAGCCATTCAGCAAGTCCAGGGGATTGATCAGGACCATCCGTTACGGTATCAAGTCCATAGGACAATGGATGCTAAGAGGATTCAAAAAAATGTAATCACTGCGGCATAATACGTTTCCAATAAAATATCAGGATTGTCACAGGCACCGTTTGCCAGACTTCGGCTGAGCCCTTCTGATCATCCCGTAATGTTTGATGTCGATGCCGGGGAGACAGCCCACCTCAGCAAGTTCGAAACCGAAATGCTCGTAGAGCGGGACGTTGGCCGCATCGTGGGTCTCCAGATAGGCTGAGGCCCCGATTCTGTCAAGCTAACCGAGGAAGGGGTCCAGCATCTTCCTGGCCAGTCCCTTCCCCTGATAGGCGGGCTCCACGGCCATGTTGGATACGTACCACGTGTTCTCGTCGATGTACCTGTTCATCATACCGACACAGAATTTCTCATAACCTGTATCTGACAGATAGGATAGTCTCTGTCTGATACTGTGCCGGTGCACCGAGGGGTGCCCGGCTATTCCGTCCCTCAGCTTCGGGACCGGGATGGCCGGCCCATCCCGCGGATCTTGGCAAGGGTTCTGCGGAGTATGTTCTTCGCGCCATTCACGTCCCTGTCCGCGGTGAAACCGCAGAAGGGACAGGAATGCACCCTCACACTGAGATCCTTCTTCACGATGCTTCCGCACTGCGAACATAGCTGAGACGTATCCTTGGGATCCACCAGGATCACGATGCGACCGGCGCTTGAGGCCTTGTCCTTGATCCTCCTTACGAGTGTACCCAATGATGCGTCGTTGTATCCGTTGGTCATGAAACGGCTCTTCGATTTATTGCGGAGAGCCCTAACCGATAGATCCTCCATCCCGATAATATCGTGATTCTTCACGATGTAGGCGGAGATGGTTTCCGTGTTGTTCTTCCTGTGATTGTTTATCTTCTCATAGAGATGGTTGATACTTGTCTGAAGTTTCCTGTATCTTTCGGAACCGAACAGCGCCCTGCTCAGCTGTCTTTGCAGTTTGGCGAGTCTCTTCGCCATCCCGGCGAAGATATGGTCATTGCGGAACACGGTTCCGTCCGAGAGGGCAGCGATGTTGGAAACGCCGATATCTACTCCGACGGGACCCTTTGTGGGTTCGGGATATTGTTCGGGTACATCTTCGATCGCTATGCAGGCATAGTACTCGTGATGGTTACCCATATCCTTCCTCTTGACCGTGCATGTCTTCGGAACGCCTTCGATGACGGTTTCCTGGTTGTAGCACCTGAGCAGACCGGGTACCTTCCCCAGCTTCAGCATGCGTCTCTTCTTCCCGTTCTTCTTCAGATACATGACGGAATAATCCCTCGCGGTAGGATAGGTGAACGAATTGAACTGTCCCTTCGGCCTGAATCTGGGGAAACGGTCTCCGTGAACTTTGAACTCGTACCTGTCAACATCGAATTCCCCGTACTCCTTCCTGTGAGTTCCCAATGTCTTTTTGCAGGCCTCGTGGACACGCTTGGCGGTCTCGTTCAATGTCATAGAATATGCTTCGGCGACATAGGGAGAATTATGCCTCATATGGGTGGCGATCTTATTGAGATCGAATACACTCGGAAGTTCTCTTTTCTCGGAGAACACCTGTTTGCATGCCACTATCATAGCATTGTAGACGAGACGGTTCGCATCGATCATGCGATCGATAACCTTCCTCTGAGCGGAATTGGGTTCGATGCGGACCTTCAGCGTCTTCATACAGATGATTACGAAACGGACAGTATATAAAGTTAAGAGGG
>CACWTF010000054.1 GCA_902763685.1 methanogenic archaeon
TCGTACCTGTCGAGCTGCTCGTTCACGGGAAGGTCCCTGCAGGGGCAGGCGGTCTTGGCCTCCTTCTTCTTCCTCCAGTCCTCCGCATCGCAGGTGCAGACGTAGGCGTGTCCCATCTCGATGAGCTTCTTGGTGATGTCGTAGTAGGTCTCGAACCTTTCCGACTGGATGAACTGCTTGTGGACCTTGACGCCGAGCCAGTCGAGGTCCTCGGGGATCATATCGTACGCATCGGGATCGATCTTCTCGGGGTTGGTGTCCTCGAACCTGAGGACGAGTTCCCCGTTGTACCTCTTGCAGTACTCGTCGTTGAGGATGGATACCCTGGTGTGTCCGATGTGGAGGGGTCCGGAGGGCCCGGGTGCGATACGCATGACGGGTTTCTTATCCTCAGCACCCTCGAGGGCGGGGAGTTCGTAGGTCCTGACCTTCTTCTCCTTCTTCATCATGGAGGGGTCGGCGGCGGCGAGTTCGGCCTGCTGCTTCTCGAGACCGAGGGCGTTGACGTCGGCGACGATGGCGTTGATGGTCTCGGTGATCTCGGCGACCTTGGACCTGTATTCAGGGTGGGTTCCCAGGATCTTTCCGACGATTGCTTTGGGGTTGGCGGTACCTTTGAAGAACACCGCGTTCTGCAGTGCGAGTTTTCTGATGGTTTCCTCGATGGGCTCGGACATAATGGCGGACGATTCCCGCGCGGTTATAATAACGTATGCCTGCGTGCGTGCACGCATCCGTGCGGGCGGAAATCATGTAGAACAAAAGTGCCAGTGTGGGAAAAGAACCCTTCCCCGGAGGCAGGGGGAAGGTAAGGGGTTTTTCGGTGACGGTCACTCGTTCCTCTGTTTCTTCTGGAGGAATGCGGGACCTTTCCAGCTGTATTCGCCCATGAGGTGCATGGCGGCGGGACCCACGAAGGTCACCATGAAGAGACCGTCGATGAGGATTCCGATGCCGAGGGCGAAACCGAATTCCTGCAGCATGGAGGAGCTTCCCACCAGGAGGGTGAGGAAGGTGCCGCCCATGATGAGGGCACAGAGGCTGATGGTACCGCTGGCACTGCAGATGGCGGAATCAATGGCGTCGTCGTTGGACATGCCGCGGACCCTGTTCTCCCTCACCCTCGTGGTGATGAAGATATCGTAGTCCATTCCGAGACCCAGCAGGACGACGAACAGTACGATGGGTACGATCCAGCAGACGGGGATATCCAGGATGTTCTGGAACACCACATGGGTCAGGGCAAGGGTCCAGATGACACTTGCCATGATGCAGATGAGTGCACGGATGGGGGTCAGGTAACATCCGAGGATGAGGAACAGCAGGATCAGCAGCAGGATGATGACCACGATCTGGATCACGTCGAACTGCTTGCTGACGGTACCGGAGATGTCGTGCATGACCGCGTTGGTTCCGCAGACGTAGGAGTTGGCTATCACGGTGGAGTAGACGCTGTCGTATCCCCCGTCGCCGTGGAATGCATCCTGGAGGGTGGCGACGAAGTTCATCGTGTTGTCGGACATAGGCTTCTCGGTGGTGACGACCATGATGGAGACCATCTTTCCGTCATCGGAGAGGAGACCGGTTCCGACGTTCAACACGTAATCAATCAGGTTCGCGAAGTAGACAGGTTTTGTGGTGTCTGCCTTGTCTGTACCCACCGTCAGATCCGGTGTGACGTTTCCGGCACCCGCAATGGCTCCCACATCCTCGACATACTTTTGAACGTAGCCTTTGACAGCAGAGGGCATCTTTTCAACGAGTGCTGCATTGATTTCTGCGGTCTTTCCGTCAGCGACCGTCTTCGCGGTAGTCGCAGCTTGTGTAGCTGCCATGGCAGCTGCCTGTTCCTCGGTAAGCGAAGGATCAGAACTGATTATGGCCTGAAGGGTTGCCGGATAGGCCTGTTCATATGCAGTTGTGTAAACCGTCTGATACCCTTTGGCGAACAGAACGGCCCAAGAATTCAGACCGGATGCGGTTGCAACGATATCGCTGTGAGCTTCCGACAGTTCATTGGAGATCTGCATTACCGCTGGAACGAATCCTGTGATATTGGTGCCGTCGATAGTGAGGCCCTGAGCAGTCCAGGACATATACGGACAATCGGTTCCGCCCAAATTGACGAGCCCTTTCCCGTCCATGGCGGTACTGGGGAATTCCACAACCACGTAGGTGGGCATGAGGGTTCCGCCGTAGGTATGGTCCATGAAGGTGTACAGTCCCTCTTTCGCCTCTCCGTCCGGTTCTACGGAGATCATATCGTAGGAGCTCTCGGTGGTGGCGTATACGTAGGTTGTGGGGACGGAGATGACCACTGCCACGGCAACGATGGCGAGGGCGTGTTTCCTGGTGACCCTGGCGACCCACTTGAAATATCCTCCGAACACCTTGGAGGCCTTTGCGTAGGCTCCGGTGTTGGTGCCGTCGTCCACTCCCTTGTATTTCTCGATCCTGTTGGGCCAGAAGACCTTCTCGCCGATCAGGTTCACGAGTGCGGGCACGAAGGTGAGGGCGGAGATCAGTGCGAACACGATTCCCGCCGCGAGCATGATACCCATGTTGCGGACGAGGGAGAAATCACAGATAGCCAGACATGCGAATCCGATGATGACCGACATACCGGATGTGAACACGGACTCGCCGGCCCACTCAATGGCGGTAGTGAGGGCCGTGTGGTGGTCCTCTCCCTTCTTGAGTTCCTCCCTGTACCTGGTGATGATGAAGATACCGTAATCGCATCCGGCACCCAGCATGGTGACCATCATGAGGGTCGAGGTGAGATAGAACACGCTGGTCATGGATCCGAAGAGATAGAGGGAGAGCATCGCAACAGCGTATGCGACACCGAATCCGATGGGGGGCACGACCGCCGTGACCAGTGCTCCGAAGAATAGTGCCAGGAGGATGAAGATGAGGGCGACACTGATGGGATCGATCTTGGCGATATCACCATTGGCGGAGGTCATGGTGTCATAGGTCAGTGCGGCATTGCCGGTGACGTAGGTCTCGAAACTCTGACCGGTGACCTTCTTCGCCTGGGCGACGATGTCCCTGATCTCCCCTGTCTCGGTGGAATAATCGAAATCCTCGTCCAGTGCCCCGATGGAGTAGAGCATGATCAGGTCGGCGTCCCCGTAACTGCCGACGTTGGTTATGGTGACGTTGGCTTTCCCGCCGGTCTCGCCGTATTTGGCGTGAAGGAGGTCCCCGACCTCTGATGCGAGGGCCTCCACATCGGTCTTCTGACCGGATGTGTACCTGATCACCAGGACCTCGTCCATGCTTACCGAGTTGGAGAAGTTCTCCTCCATCAGTTCGTTACCTTGTGCTGATTCGCTGTCGTTACCTTTCATGTTGGTGAGCTCGTACTCGAGCACACTGTCTGCTTTGAGCATGAAGGGCACACAGCAAACGACGATGACCAGCCATATCGCGACGATCATCTTGGAGTGTTTTGTTACTGTTTCTGTCATTCTTGCGAACATATAGTTCCCTTTTTAACGTGTATTAGAGCAGGATATTTAATTATTTTGAGCATAATCAAATTATATCTAACGCCGCCGTGGAATCAATATAAAAAAATAAGCGAACAAGTTCGAAGCTGGATACAAGTACTGTAAATAATTTTGAGAAAGTTCAAAAACCGCAAATCATGATTATATATCTGGACGGAGATTTTTCACTGATGGCCAAAGCAAAGCTGTCCGTAGAGGAAAAGAAGGAGCTTGCCCGCAAGCATATCATGGATGCTTCCATAGAGCTGTTCTACGAGAAGGGCTACAATCAGACCACCACCCGCGACATCATCGCCAAGGCGGGAATCCTCAACGGCAGTCTGTACAACCGTTTCAGGAACAAGGACGAGATCCTCGCCTCCCTTGTGAAAGAGGCCATCAAAGACATACTCGAAGCCGCCAGCAAGGTGTTCGAGAAGGAACGCAATCTGCTCCTCGCGGCATCCTTCCCCGGGGCCATGCAGATCTACCTCGCCAGCAAATCCCCGCGTATCGCCGATCTGCTCTATACCGTCCACACCATGTGGCCGGCGGTGGAGAATTACGTGGAACTCAACAGCGAATGGTCCGACAGATACCTTTCCGAGTACGGTATCCAGGATTTCGATGAGGAAGGAATCAGGATGTGCATGATCTCCCTGATAGGATCGGTCGGCAACCAGGTGGGATATTACGCACACGGCGGCACCACTAGCTTCGAGGATGCCCTCCGCCACCATATCTTCCTGATCGCCGCCACCCTCGGGCTCCCTCTAATCAACATCGGGGAACTCATCGACAAACTCACGAAGATCCTCGAAGAGTCCGAACTGTGCTTCATGGGCCACAGGCTCGCAGAGGAGATCCCCGAGCTGTCCAAGGGTTCCGGGAAATCCCATAATTGATACGTTCGATCGCTTTTATTGAACGATGCTGGTATCCCTGTAATGACAATCGATATCAAAGGGGCCAAGACCGTATCCGAAGCGATCGACCCCGACAACTACGGTGCAACCCGCTACATGCAGGACGACCAGGACACCACCTTCCTTTTCACGAATCTCAACGGAGGCAGGGCCGCAGGCAACGTCTTCTCCACCAGGGAGAAGATCGGAAAGGCGATGGGAATCCCCAAGGAGGATATCGTCAAGCATGTGATGGATGCCATGTCCTCGCCCTGTGCGACCGAGGAGACCCAGGACCCCGTTTTCAAGCAGCAGGAACTGGAGCTTGACCTCACGAAGTTACCCATCGTGAAATACTTCCCCAAGGATGCCGGACGCTACATCTCCGCAGGCATCGTGGTCTCCGAATACAACGGCAGGAGGAACGTATCCTTCCACAGGATGCTCATCAAGGACAAGGATACCATCGTCATCCGTCTCGTCCCCAGGCACACCTTCACCCTCTTCAACGAGGCCAAGAAGGACGGCAAGGAACTGAAGATCTCGGTCTGCATCGGTGCACCTGTCGAAGCAATGGTATCCGCTGCCCTTTCCGTCGATTTCGGTACCGATGAGCTGACCATCGCCTCCGCCATGCACAAGGCCGGCCACGGTTCCCCCCTCAAGGTTGCCAAGTGCGACAACGGGCTCTTCGTGCCTGCCGACTGCGAATACGTTCTCGAAGGCAGGATTACCGCCGAGACCTGTACCGAGGGTCCCTTCGTGGACATCGCCGGTACATATGACGAAGTAAGGGACCAGCCCGTCATCAAGATCGACAAGATCTGGGCAAAGAAGGACCCTGTCTTCCAGCTCCTCCTTCCCGGAGGCTACGAACACTTCCTGCTGATGGGCGTCCCCAGGGAGCCTGTCATCTTCAAGACAGTCAGGCAGGCGGTCCCCAAGGTGAAGAACGTGCGTCTCACCGAGGGCGGATGCTGCTGGCTGAACGGTGTCGTCTCCATCTCCAAGAACAAGGAGGGAGACGGTGTCAACGCCATCATGGCAGCCTTCACCGGCCACCCCTCCATGAAGAGCGTCATCATCGTGGATGACGACATCGACATCTTCGACGACCGCGAGGTCGAATGGGCTGTGGCTACCAGGATGCAGGCCGATAAAATCATCAAGATCCCCGGAGCCGCCGGTTCGTCCCTCGATCCCTCCGCACACGGTACCACCTGGAAGGTCGGTTACGATGCCACCATCCCGGTCGGTGCGGACAGGGCACCCTTCGTCAAGGCCACCCTGCCTCCCAGGGAGTGAGCCGCATGACTACGGTCTCCGAAGAACTGATGGCTGAGGGTACCGAGGTCCTTGCCTCCCACAACGCGGAGGATATCCACCGTCTGGGCGACAGGATCCTCTCCGTGGAACCCGACAACTGGTACGGACTCTACATCAGGGGAGTGGCCGACGCCCTGGAGATCGCTTTCGCCGACGCAGTCACCAACTGGAGCAAGTGTCTGGCGAACATGGACGAGGATGCCGATGCGACCCCCCTGCTCGGGGACATGGTCTCCTCGATGGCATTCTGCCTTACCCACATGAAGGGCGGAGAGGTGAAGGATTTCAGTTCCCTGGGACAGTTGATCTCCGACATCAATCAGAAGCTTCCAGAGAGCGACGAGGAGGTGATCGTCAACCCCATACTCGATGAGATCGCCGCATTCGTCAGGGACCATGACGCCGAGAACCCGTTCACCGCCTACTATGCCGCAAAGGCCCTCGCGATGACCTCTTTCCGTGCCTACGTGGAACTGAGGTTCTTCGTAGGGTTCTTCATGAAAGTCAAGGACATCGGCGGGATACTCAAGGCCAAATGCGATCAGCGTGTCGGCAACGCAATCGATACCGATGCCATCTTCGTGGACGAGGTCATAAGGGTGATGGAAGAGGCCATCGCCGACACGCCGGCGGAGACGATGGAGGCCATAGAGGAATACTGGCTGGAGCACAACATCGATACCTACCTCGGCCACCTGGCCCAGGCGTACCAGATGTCGCTGGCCATGGCCACCGCGGGGAAGTTCGTCAGCAAGATGGCCAAGAAGGTCATGAACGCGGAGATCCCCCTTTTCATCAAGAATTATCTGGCCGCAAAGATCTGAGGCCTTTGACCGGGACCCGACCGGGTCCGCGGTCACTTCTTGGGGATGACCACCCTGGCGGTGGTCCCCACACCTATTTCGCTGGAGATCTCGAAGGTTCCGCCCACCATGGAGGTCAGACGGGACGAGAGATTCGTCAGTCCGATATGGCTCCCGTTCTCGGGCCTCGGTGCATTCACGTCGAAACCGACTCCCGTATCCTCGACGGTGATCACGTACGAATCCTCGGTTTCCGCGGTGGTGATCGTTACCGTACCTCCCGACTCCTTCTGCGTGATACCGTGTTTGATGGCGTTCTCCACGATCATCTGCAGGGTCATGGCGGGGAGCATGAAGTCGCGGACCCCGATATCGAACCTCACGTTCAGTTTGTCCTTAAAGCGAAGCTTCTCCAGTTTCACGTAGGATTCCACATGTGCCAGCTCGGTATCGAAGGGGATGGGGGCCTTGAGGGATATGGTGCCGACGTTCTCGTTCAGGTATTTCTTGAACTCGCTGATGGCCTCCACCGTTTCCGGAGGGTTGCCCTCCATCATCATAATGGATTCGAGCGATTCCTCGAGGAATTCCGGTTCTATGCGGGAGACCATCATCGCCACCTTCTGTTCCATGATCTCCGCTTCATACTTCGCGATCCTCATACCGCGGTCCACGTAGATCTCGCCGTACAGGAGCAGGTAGACCGCAAGGATTGAGATGGCGGTGAAGGAGGGGATGTGCAGCGGATACGAGAGGAGACCTATTGCGATGGGTAGGGCAAGGCAGCTGAGCAGGGTGATCTTGTGTCTGATATCCGGGGAGTAATTCACGGTGAGCCAGACACTGACGGCGGCCATGAGGCACGGAGGGATGAACAGCAGCGCCCTCAGCGGACCGACGGATATCTCCAGGCCGTCCATGCCGAACATCAGGTTCGTGGGGAGGTTGATGACGACCATCACTGTCTCCGCCAGTGCCAGCCAGGTCAGGATGACCAGCAGTCTATGTAATTTCTCCTTGGGGAATTTGAGGATGTACACCTGATAGCAGATGAAGAGGAACAGCATCGCCGGGGGGACGAGGTGTTCCGCATGGTGTACCGCATTCAGAACGTACCCGCTGTTGAATATCTCCTTGGCCTCCCAGCCCACTATCTCCAGGCTCAGGTAGAAGAATTCCATTGACAGGAGACACATGAAGAAGAACGTGGCGGCACTGACCCTGCGGTCGAGATAGACTGAGGCGAAGATTATGGTACAGATCCCCTCACCAGCGAACAGGATGGATATGCAGATCATACCCAGGGTGCTGCGGTCTGCCGAGTTGGCGACGACGAGCGGGTAACCCAGGAGCGTGACGGCGGTCATGATCGCCACAATGAGCAGGCAGATGGGGTTCCAATATCTCATCAGCTTCATGCCATCCCTCCCTTCCTCTTCGGGATGGTGATTATGCAGTCGAGCGTGCCGTCGTCCCTGATGAGGTTCTCTATGTCTCCCCCCACCATGTTCTTCACGCGTGCACGGAGGATCTCGATGTCGTCGTTGCTTCCGGTCACGAACTCCAGGGATTCCTGCGAAGGGGAGAGATCGGAGATGATCAGTACGTGGTCGCGGTCGGTGCTATCGGTCCTGATCATGATATCGAGGGCACGTACCCCATGGACGACGTTGTATTCTATGGCACTTTCCAGGATGATCTTTACCGTGTATGGGGGGATGAAGAAACCCTGGTCGTCCAGTTCCATCCTCACGTGGATCCTGTCGCCGTACTTCAGCTGTCTGAGGGTGAGGTAGGTCTCCACATGGTCGAGTTCCCTTTCGAGGGGGATGGGATGGTTCTGCGAGATGGAATCCAGGTTCTTACGGAGATAGTGGCCGAAATCGGCGATGGCATCACGGGTCTCCGGGGGATTGCCCTTGATGTTCATGATGGCGGTCAGGGCATTGTAGAGGAAGTGGGGCTGAATCTGCGACACCATCACCGAGGCACGCTGCTTGGACATCTTGATCTCGTTGTTGATGAGCTCGGTACTCCTAGCCAGGTGTATGTTCACGTACATCAGTACGACGGAGAACATCATCGCGAAGTATTGGAGGGAACTGCCGTAGGTGAACAGCTGCACGAACATGGCTACGAGCGGGATCAGGATGTAGGTGAGGAGGACGATCTTCCTGCGGGGATCCCCCTCGAACTTCACGATGGCGGTTATGGATACGAGGATCATGACCACGGGGGCCGCGGATGAGAGGTAGAAGGTGTCCGAACGGGTGTAGACGGACGTATCTGGGTCTATTGTGAACAGGGCCCCGGTGAACACATTGCAGACGATGAGGGCCATACCCGCCGCGAGGGTGATCCACGTGATCTTCGTCATCGCCTTCATCTCACGGGGATGTTCACGGTACATCTCCCTGAGGTAGAGCCAATATGCAGCAATGATCAGGAGTACGGATCCGTAGAGATAGTAGTTCAGGGCGTTGTTGAGAAGATACATCGAGGGCTTCCCGTCGATGAGCCACCCAATGATGTCCCAGAAGAGCAGCATGACC
>CACWTF010000055.1 GCA_902763685.1 methanogenic archaeon
ATGGAGGAGCAGACCTCCGCCGAGAGGAAGAGGCGTGCCGCCATCCTGGAAGCGGACGGTCTCAAGAGGTCCGCCATCATGGAGGCCGAGGGAAAGAAGAAGTCCAAGATCCTCGAGGCCGAGGGTACCAGGCAGTCGATGATCCTCGAGGCCGAGGGTAAGAGGCTCGCCACCATCCTGGAGGCACAGGGAGAGGCACAGAAGCTCCGCATCCTCTCCGTGGGTTCCGCATCCATGGATGCCAAGGCCCTTTCAGTACTGTCCATGGATACCCTGAAATCCGTCGGTGACGGACAGGCGTCCAAGATCTACTTCCCGCTGGAGATGACCAAGATCGTCGACGGCATCTCCGAGTACCTCGGTGCGTCCAAGAACGTGGCAGACCGCGAGATCGCCGACGTCAACAGCATCAGGCAGGCCGTGGGAGATCCCGACGAGATCCTCGGCCCCATCCCCACCCAGGCTGACATCGCGGAGGAGACCGCGGCGTACCAGAAGGAGCTCGAGAAGGAGATGGAAGAAGACAAGATACCCGATGACATAAAGGTCTGAACATGGAAGAATTCTACGTTGCGATAGCCCTCGTCGTGATAGGTCTGGCACTTGTCACCACCGAGGCCTCCAGCCCGGGAGCGTACCTCATCATCCCCGGACTCGATCTGCTCGTGATAGGCATCTACGGGATGATCGTCCCCGACATGCTCTACACCTGGTACACCGTGGTCATTGCCATCTTGCTGACCATCCCCGTCGTCATCGGTACCCTGATCCTCTACAAGCATCTGGGCGGTACCGAACCTCCTTCTACAACGGTCACAGGGTCGCTGATAGGGCGGTCCGGTGTTGTCACCACCGAGACCAACCCCGACAATCTGAAGGGAAAGGTCAAGATCGGTTCCGACACCTGGAGTGCGGATTCCGACGAGGTCATCGAGGTAGGTGTAGAGGTCACCGTCGTCTCCAGCGAGGGCGTGCACGTGCACGTCGCCAGAAAATAATTCGGCACGGCTAAACTTTTTTTATCTTTTCCTTCCCATCGGACGGACGTGGAGCCCCATCTGTTCATCATACTCGTCATCGGGCTGTCCATGGACGCCTTCGTCGTGTCCATAGGGAAGGGTCTGGCCCTCAGGAGGGCGACCGTACGCGATGCCATGGTCATCGCCCTGTGGTTCGGTATCGGGCATGCCGTGATGACGGCGATCGGATACACTCTAAGCGAGTCCGTCCACCAGTACATCAGCGAGTTCGACCACTGGATTATTTTCGGTGTGCTGGCATATATCGCTTTCAACCTCATCCGCGATGCGCTCAGGGTTGTTCTGGAGAGGCATCTCGCCTACACGGGGAGCGAGAAGGCGCGTAGTCTGCTGTCGGACTGGGATGCCAGCTGCCGCAGGTTCCTCAAGGTGATCCCGAAGGGATACAAGATGCTGCTCAAGGATGACAGCAACTGACCTATCAAAACACCTTAATTTCTATCTATACATCTAATATTCAATAATTTCTTAGATTAATGTCTAAAAATAATTTAAATATTAGACAAACAATGTAATAATCCCGTTGATACAATGAAGTTCATTTTCGTCAGCGGAGGAGTGATCTCGGGACTCGGGAAGGGGATAACGGCATCGTCCATCGGATTGCTGCTGAAGTCCCGCGGACTCAATGTGACGGCGGTCAAGATCGACCCGTATCTGAACATAGACGCGGGCACCATGAACCCCTTCGAGCACGGGGAGGTCTACGTGCTGGACGACGGGGGCGAGGTCGATCTGGATCTGGGCAACTACGAGAGGTTCCTGGACCTGGAGCTGGGGAGCGACCACAACATCACCACGGGGAAGGTCTACAGGTCGGTCATCGATAACGAGAGGCACGGAACGTATCTCGGAAGGACCGTACAGATCATCCCGCACATAACCGACGAGATCAAGCGCCGCATACTCGCGGCGGCCAGGGACACCGGTGCGGACGTCGCGATCGTGGAACTGGGTGGTACGGTCGGAGACATAGAGTCCATGCCGTTCCTGGAGGCCGTGAGGCAGCTGGGCAGGGACCTGGGAAGGGACGACGTGCTGTACGTCCATACGACGCTGGTCCCGATCATGGGTACGGTGGGCGAGGAGAAGACCAAGCCCACCCAGCACTCCGTCAGGGAACTCATGGGGATAGGGATACGTCCAGACGTCATCGTCTGCAGGTCCTCCAGACCGCTGGAACCCAAGGCGAGGGCGAAGATCGCTATGTTCTGCGATGTGGATGAGAGGGCCGTCGTATCCGCACCTGATGCCAGGTCGATATACGAGGTGCCGTTGACCCTGGAGAGGCAGGGCCTTGCGGAATACATCGTAGAGAGGATGAAGCTGGCCCCGCTCACCTCCGGAAGGCATATGGAAGGATGGGAATCATTCCTGAGGAACGTGCTGGAACCCAAGGACAGGGTATGCATCGCCATCGTGGGGAAGTACACCGCCCTGGCGGATTCCTATCTGTCGCACACCGAGGCGCTGGTGCATGCAGGGGCGACCATTGGGTGCGGGGTGAAGGTCAGGTTCATCGATTCCGATGAGTTCCTGAAGAACGATCCATCCGCACTGCTCGACGGGGCGGACGGCGTACTAATCCCGGGAGGTTTCGGCATCCGCGGGGTAGAAGGGAAGATAACGGCGGCGGAGTACGCCCGGAGCTACTACGCTTACGGTCTGTTCGGTCTGTTCAACACCTGGGTGCGCCACGGGTACCAGGAGACGCCGGAGGAAATGGCGAACATATTCATGGGGATCAAATAACTGATGACCTCCTGAACGTGGTATAATCAGAAGGACATGAAGGAAATTGCCATGGAGGAAACAATATTATGGAAGAAACTGTAAACAGCGGCGCGAAATTCTGCGAGAACTGCGGCGCACCCAGAATGCAGGCCATTTCAAGGAAGGATATCGGAGAGGCACAGGCATAGGTACGAGGTGAATCCCGAGTATATAGAGAGATTGGAGGAAGCGGGATGGAGGTTCGTGGGACGTTCCGACGACGGCAGCAGGATGGAGATAGCCGAATTGGACGGGCATATGTACTTCGTGGCCTCGCAGTTCCATCCCGAGTTCAAGTCAAGGCCGCTGAGACCGTCCCCGCTGCACCTGGGGCTGGTGAAGGCCTCACTGGCACATCATAACGGATCGGAGAATTGAAAAGAACTGAAAGGGGGTATCCCCCCTGTTTTCATCCTCAGGCGAGGACATCGGACATCGCGTAGACGACGCCCTTCTTCTGGGATACGACCCATTTGGCGGCGAGGACCGCACCGCCGACGAATACCTCTCTGGAGTGCGCCTGGTGCTTGATCTCGATGCGCTCGGAGTTTCCCACGAACATGACGGTGTGGTCTCCGACGATGTCTCCTCCCCTGACCGCTTGGATGCCGATCTCCTTGCCTCCGAGCTCCTTGCTGATGATCTCGGCGGCGGTCATGGCGGTTCCGCTGGGTGCGTCCTTCTTCTGGTTGTGGTGGGCCTCGATGATCTCCACGTCGTAGTCGAGACCGAGGTGGTCGTGGAGTCCGGAGAGGGCGTCCACGTCCACGTGAAAACCGTCTGATCAAACCTTACCCAGCATCCCTGCCAGTTCGGGGATGCTGCGGGCTATTTTTCCTTTCAGGGTGCCGGCGATCATCATGTTGTCGATGCCGAACTCGGATACTCTGATATCGGTCTTCAGACCGAAGCACGGTTTGCCCTTCGCATAGGCGTAACCCAGTTCCACGCAGGCCCCCTCGTCGGGAACCCTGCCGTCGAGGTTTATAACTAGGATGTCACAGGAATCGATGAGTCCCAGGTCATGGGTGCATATCTTCTCCGCCACCTCGGACGAATACTCCTCCTCGCACATCCTGGCACAGTCGAAATCCACGGTGTTGTCCTGGGGGAGGATAACCTCGAAACCGGCCTCTGAAAGCTGTTCTTTGACCTTGATGTTGTAATCGGTCTCGGCTCTGCAGAAGAGCGGCCCGGCGAGGTAGATGCGTTTCATCAATCCATGTATCCGTTGTTTGGTGTTAAATTTATGTGCGTGAAAGGGGATAACACACCCATGTCGACAGTAATCAAACTGTACAACGCTGAGAACGTGAACATGGAACCTGCCTACACCATCAAGGACAACCAGGTCATCGGGACCGGTTTCGTGGAGTACTCCATCAGCGGCAACACCGTCTACAAGGGCCCCTTCGCGGGAGGCATGGCGGTGGCCACCTTCGACGACGAGCACATCTACGAGAAGGCCCTGCCCACCTACACCATCTCCGGGGACAAGATCTACAAGGGTCCGTTCGCCGGCGGCATCGTGGCGTTCACCATCGTCAGGGAAGAGGAGTGAATCCCCCCTCCCTAAACCTTTTTAATAACCTCCCTTATTCCAGATTCACCGCGTTTTACGGGCAAGTGACGCAGCGGTAGCGTGCTTCCTTCGCAAGGAAGAAGTCGCGAGTTCAAATCTCGCCTTGTCCACTCTTATAAAACATCCCAAGCAAATTATACCCATAATCCCATACCCAGGCATGGACGGGAACGGGACCGGTAAACTGTTCTCCGAGCCTAGGAAATGGGCCGAGGACACACTGAGGGAACTCAACGCAGGATTGTACGAGAGGGAGGATGCCGTTTCGGCCACGCTTCTGGCCGTCATGTCGGGACAGTCGGTGTTCCTCTACGGTCCCCCGGGTACCGCCAAGAGTCTCATCGCCCGCAGGATCTCGTGCATCTTCAGGGATGCCGGGTACTTCGAGTATCTTATGCAGAAGTTCAGCACCCCGGAGGACGTGTTCGGTCCCGTCAGCATCTCTGAGCTTAAGAACGACCGCTACGTCAGGAACACCGAGAACTACCTGCCCGAGGCGGACATCGCGTTCCTGGACGAGATCTGGAAGTCCAGTCCCGCCATCCTCAATACTCTTCTGACAATCATCAACGAGAGGAAGTTCAAGAACGGTTCCCGGCTCACCGACGTCCCGCTGAAGGCTGTGATCGCCGCCAGCAACGAGATCCCCGCTCCCGGCAGCGGTCTCGACGCCCTCTACGACAGGTTCATCTCTAGGATAAAGGTGGATCCCGTGACCGACGACGGCAGTTTCCTTTCCGTCATCTCCGATAATTCCGTCACCGGCACCGCTGACATCAGCGACCCCATAACCTCGCAGGAATGGTCGGAGTTCATCTCCAGGATCAATTCGGTCCAGCTATCGGAGGAGGCCGCGGAGCTCATCCTAGGCATCCGCTCCGACATCAAAGAGCTCTCCGCCTCCGACGACGCATCGCCGATCTACGTCTCCGACAGGAGATGGCAGAAAGCAGTGTTCCTCGTCAAGACCGCCGCCCTGCTCTCGGGACGCGGAGAGGCCGGGCCCGTCGATGCACTGGTCCTCAAGGACTGTCTGTGGGCACTCCCCGACGACAGGCTGAGGATCCACTCCATCGTGACCTCCAGGCTGGAGGAGCATTACGAATCCATAATGAAGGACTACCGCGACTGGCAGGACCGGTTCGCCAAGGTGGACAAGGAGGTCAGGGACCTGTTCAGGAATTCCCGTGCATCTTCCGCCGCACCCGTGGTGGTGAACGAGGTCGCCTGTTACGAGATGGAGGCCGCCATCGGTCCCAACGGCATGAACGTCCGCGTTTACGTCCCGTTCGGTCCCAAGAGGGTCGGGGGCATCTACAACGCCTACAGCGCGGACGGTACGCACGACGGAAGCTTCGGCGTGAGTTACATGTTCCAGGTGATGGAATCCAATGATGATTTCGCCACCATAAAGTTCCTCAGGTACTCCGACCGGCAGTACCAGGTCCCGCTGAGGTTCGGCGGTTCCGGTGCGGTTTCCTCCGGCGTCCGCGATACCTATCTCCGTTCGGTGAACAACCTCAGATCGGACCTTTCCAGGCTGGCGGTGATCATCAGGGATTCGCTCGGTTCCGCCGTTTCGGACCTCGGGGGACCGTTCGTCCAGACCTCCGACCGGAAACGCTTCTCCGGATTCCTGGGAGACCTCTCCTCGGAACTCGACAGCGGACTCGCATCCTGCGACAGGCTGCTGGAATACATGGGAGAACACGATGCGTGAGATCTCCGAGGCGGCGGAATCCGGCAGGCGGCAGCTCCTGCATGCCCATCCCGAACTGGCCGAGGCTGGTCTCGACGGTATCCTCGGCGAACGCTTCGCACAGTGGGAGAGCGAGACCGAGAGGAAGCTGGAGAACATCTTCCCGTTCAGGGAGGAACAGCGTGCCTACGAGAACGCACTGCACGACGTCCTTTCAGAAAACGTGGATCCCGAAGCCCTGTCGGATGATATCCGTACGTGTCCCGCATTGGAGGGTTTCCAGCGGGAACAGTGGCTGGCTGAGATACCGAAGGCCCCGCAGGAACGCCTGAGGGAGATCCAGGAGGAGTTCCTGGGTCTGTGGAGGGAGTCGCTGGAGAGGAGGTCCGAGGATTGGTACCTCTCGGCCATCGAGAGCCGCCGTACCCAGCTCGTCATCTCTTTGGAGCAGTGGCTGAGGATGATCACCGTCGCGATGCGGGCCTCCAAGGCCGCCGGTCTGCGGACCAACATCTTCTGGGACCTGGGGGAGGGCGAATACACCGAGCACGACATGTCCACGCTCACCTCCTGGGCCGACGAGTTCAGGAAGGATCCCGCCCTGAGGAGGCTGTGCGAGATGCTGGGACGTTCGGTCAGTGCCTCGCGTACGGACTCTCAGGAGAAGATAGCGGTGACCTCCTCCGTCAAGCATACCGACCGTACGATCCACGAGGAACTCTCGGGTGTGGAGACCGGCAGCAGGATCGAGGACCTCCTCCCTTCGGAGAAGGGACTGTTGAATGACCCAGACCTGGAAATCCTGTTCGATCTGAAGTACGCGGAGAACCGTCTCATGTGCTTCGACAAGCAGGGTTATTCCGAGGTCACGCGGGACTCCGAGGACATCGTCACCGTCACCTCCGACGAGGCCTACATGGGCCCCATCATCCTCTGCATCGACACCAGCGGGTCCATGAACGGTTCCCCCGAACGCACCGCGAAGGCCATCGCACTGTACCTGGCCCTGATGGCATCCTCGCAGAAACGCCGGTGCTACATGATCAACTTCAGCAAGGCCATCAGCACCCATGACATCGTGCCACCCGCAGGCATGCGTCCGCTGTTGGATTTCCTCTCCCACAGCTTCCACGGCGGTACGGATATCGTTCCCGCACTGAGGGAGGCGGTGAGGAAGATCGGCGACGAGGAGTACTCCCGTGCCGATGTCCTCGTGGTCTCCGATTTCGTCATGCCCCCCGATGCCTTGGGCCCCATCGCCGGGGACATGAATCTTGCGAGAAACCGTAAATGCAGGTTCCATTCCCTTACCATCGGTTCCTTCCCCTTCGGTCCCGAGACCAGTGATTGGTTCGACGGCTGCTGGACCTATTCCCCGGTAGACGGTAAGGTAGTTGGATTGGATAACTGAAAAACACATTTAATAAGGGTAACAGCAATTCGGATGTTATGTCCAACTTTGACAAGTTCTGTGACGACATCGCGGCCATGCCGATCGAGAAGAAATACGCCCTGATCAACGAGTACAGCAGGAACATCATCCCTGCTCTGGATGCAATCGCGGAGGAAGGGGAGAACGGTATCTCCATCTACACCGATTTCATCCTCGGTGCCGTCGCCTGCGACGGAAAGCTCGCTAAGGAGGAATTCGAGCTCATGAAGCCCTTCTTCGACGCAGCCGCCGACAAGGACGTCTCCTACGACGAGGCACTCGCCATCTTCAAGGAAGCGGGTCTCGAGAACCCCGAGAAGTACAAGAAGACCATCGATCTCATGGTCGACCTCATCGGACTCATCTCCCCCGACCTCAAGAACACCATCATCGCCACCTGCCTGATCATCTGCTCCCTCGACGGAGAGGTCTCCAAGGAGGAGAAGGAGTGGATCATGAACCTCGTGGACGACAACTTCGGACTCACCCCCATGGAGCAGATCGAGACCTACCTCAACGAGGCCCAGACCTTCGTCCTCGCCACCACCGACGGCGACCAGCCCAAGATGCGTATCCTCGGATTCAAGTGCCTGATGGACAAGAAGATCTACTTCGGAGTAGGCGACTTCAAGCCTGTGTACGCACAGCTCCAGAAGAACCCCAAGTGCGAGATCCTCGCCGACCTCGGAATGGGATTCCTCCGCTGGGACGGAACCGCCGTCTTCTCCGACGACCCCCGCCTCGATGGTGCCTGCCAGGCCCTCATGCCCGAAGTATACAAGATGTACCAGGAGATGGGCTGGAAGTTCAAGTACTTCACACTCGAGAACGGATGTGCCGAGCTCGTGAAGGTCGACAACTCCAAAGAGAAGATCCTCTGAAACCCTAACCGGGGGCATAAGGACGGTTCTCCGTCCGGCCCCCTTCCCTTTTCCGTGTTAAACACCTCTTAAACGTTATATCCGTGAGGGGGCATCACCCACCATGGCCGACCTGAAAGGCATCTATGAGGCTTGGACCTCGATAAGTTTGGTGCTTCGTATCCTTTTTGCCCTTATCGCGGGAGTAACGCTCGCATTAATCTTTCCTGGTTCACTATATGTCTATTTGGTCGGCGATGCATTCGTATGGGCCCTCAAGGCTGTAGCACCGTTCTTGGTATTCTTCCTGGTCGTTGCGGCCATTTCGAATTCATCGTATAATGTAGGTGACAGATTCAAGACAGTCGTGACTCTGTACCTTGTCAGCACGATAATCGCGGCGACACTGGCGACCGTAATTTGTTATATGTGGCCATCAACCGTTACTTTCGTTACGCCGCTGGATTCTTCCGATATAGATGATGCCTATAAACTGGTGGAATCATTGGTCGCTAAACTGATCTGCAATCCAGTGGATGCGTTTGCAGAGACCAATTTCCTCGGTATCCTGACCTGGGCCATAATTATCGGTCTTTTCATGAAGGCCTATGCATCTGAGACCACCAAGACCGTTAGCAAGGACATTTCCAATATTCTTGCAATGGTAATCTCATTCGTAATACAGTTCGCTCCCTTCGGAATATTCGGATTGATTTATAACGCTGTTTCCAATAGCGGTCTGGATATCTTCATCGAATATGGTCACCTGATTCTCCTCCTGGTAATATCGATGCTAATTGTGATGTTCGTCACCAATCCCATATTGGCTTTCCTGACGAACAGGAGGAATCCCTATCCTTTACTGATGAAATGTCTAAAAGGGAGTGCTATCACTGCATTCTTCACAAGGAGTTCCGCAGCCAACATTCCCATCAACCTCAAGCTTTGTAAGGAATTGGAACTCGACAAGGATTTCTATTCCGTCTCCATTCCTCTCGGTGCAACCATTAACATGAACGGTGCGGCCATAACCATTACCGTGATGACCCTTGCAGCGGCATATACCCTGGGAATCGGCATACCGCTCTACATCGCGATTGCCCTATGCATTGTCGCAGCATTATCCGCATGCGGGGCCGCCGGCGTCACTGGAGGTTCTCTTATGCTCCTTCCCTTATCATGTTCGTTGTTAGGCATCTCTGGCGATATTGCATCTGAGCTCATTGCTGTTGGTCTCATCATAGGAGTAATCCAGGATTCTCTGGAGACCGCCCTCAACTCCTCCGCCGACGTGTTCTTCACTGCTACTGCGGATATCCGTGAGAGGGATTTGGCGGGAAAGAGTTCTATAGATGAGTGATCCGGGGCACCTTACCTTTATAGCCGTAAAGTGTTCCCCCATGCATGGGTCTTTTCAGCCGTCTCAGAGGAAAGAAGGAAGAACAGTCTGCGGAAGCCGAACCGCTGCCCACTTTCGAGGTCATATTCCGCTGCCCCACCTACTTCAAGATGGGCGATGGGGAGTACCATCTCATCATCGACGGGCAGGAGACCGTCGTCCCCGCACTGAAGACGCACACCGCTCAGCTCGCTGTCGGGAAGCATACTCTCCGCGTGTTCTCCACCCCGGAGACGCTCGACGATGCCACCGTGGAGTTCGAGGTCGCCGACCGCTACAAGATCATCTCCATCTCCGTCAACGCGAAGACCAGGAAGCTGAAGATCTTCGACGAGGAGACCCAGGAGATTCTCTATTCCTGAGTTTTCTCCCGCGGAGATACCTACGTTTATATACGATGGTCCGATTGACACTGTTATAAGGTGCACTGATGTCCGCAAAATACACCAGGTTTGAAAAAGCAAGGATCATAGGCGCAAGGGCCCTTCAGATCTCCATGGGTGCTCCCGTTCTCGTCGATTACCCCAAGGATCTCATCGACCCCATCGACATCGCCATGCTCGAGCTTGACCAGGACATGGTTCCCATCTCCGTCAAATACGAGTGAAACTTCCAACGGCGTTCAGGGTTCTTTCCTGACGCCTTTTTTTATAATATCTCATTCAGCGTAGAAGGTCTTGACGACCACGATGCCGTTCTCGGTGAGTTTGTATTTCCCGTAACCCGCGGGCTTCTCCACCCAGCCGTTCTCCAGCCATACTCCGAGGTAGTGCCTCTGGTAGTACATGGTCTCCTTCTGCTTCATGCCGGTTTTGTGCTCGTTGGGCGAGGCCTTGTACTGCCATATACCGTCGTCCTTGAACCTCTGAATGACCTTGCTGGCACTGATGGATTTGCTCTCCTGGGTCATGTCGTAGAAGGTACGCAGGGCACGGACCTGGTTCTCCTCGGGTTTGTCGATCCTGAAGTTGGGGATCACGTGGGGAGCATGGGTGTGCTCGGTGAGTCCGACGGGCTTCCCGGCCTTGTAGTAGAGGTTCTTGATGTCATCGATCTTGATGGTGAATTCCCTGGTACCGACGGTGAAGGAACTCACGCCCTCCGACATCATGGATGCAATGATGGCAGCCGCACTGAACTCGGAGGTTCCGGCGGATGCGTTGATGAGGATGTCCGCGGGAGGCTCGTCCTTCTTTCTGGGGCGGCCCCTGATCTCGGCGATGGTGCTCAGGATGTCCCTGAACATCTGCTGGAAGTCATAAACGGGGCTCTTGGCATGTTCGATGATGGAAACCTTGGGCAGTTTATCGCGGATCTGCGAGCATACCTCGTTGTAGAATTCCTCGTAGATGCGGCCCTTGTCGCTGTCCGGTTCGCGAACATAGTGGAAGAGGTGTATCTCGTCTGCTCCGTAGCTGACAGCCGGTTCTACGATCATCGCGGTTTCGAATGAAACGCAGGATAGAACCACGCATTTCTTTATCGACATAGTTCGAACTAATTATTTTTTTGTTATATTTAACCTTTGATGAAATCAATTTTAGCACTAGGTTTCATCTGTTGTGCCTGTACGCGAACGTCAGGCTATTCATCCCATCTTTCAGGGAAAGGGTTGCCGGTCAACCCCCATATCAAG
>CACWTF010000056.1 GCA_902763685.1 methanogenic archaeon
CGACGAGTGCGACGGCGATTCCACCGAGTGCGATGAGGTTTCCGCCGACCCTGTTGATGGTAGCGGAGCTCTGAGTTTTACCGAGTCCGTAGACAGAGAGGATCATTCCGACGACGATCATACCGTAGTTGAAGTAGTCGGCAGCGGCGGTGGCGGAGATTCCGAAATCGCCGAGAGTGTTGCTTCCCCAAGTCCACGAACTGTCAGCCAGATAACACATCAGCCACATAACTACGAAAGCGGTGACTGCAAGAATTCCAATCCAGCCGAATGCGGCGGAATGGTTGTTGACATTCGCGTTCATGCTGTCAGTTATTGCCTTCCCCCTTATAAGATTATATGCTAGTCGCGCCCGACTGGGAGGTGGCCAGACCAATAATTTTTATCGTACCGCCCCGATTTCGGTGCGATTTCATGAACAACATCTATTTCGTCGGCACAGCGGGAAGCGGAAAGAGCACCATGGTCGGAGCCTTCAAGAGGTGGCTCGAGGACAACGAGATAGATTCGATCATCATCAACCTCGATCCCGGAGCGGAGAAACTCCCATATGTTCCAGACATCGATATCCGCGAGTGGATCAACCTCGACGACGTGATGTCGCAGTGCGGTCTCGGACCCAACGGGGCACAGGTCGCGGCCGCCGATCTCATGGCGGTCAACATCAACAGGATCACCGATGCCCTGGAGTCCTTCGACACCGATTACGTGCTCATCGACACTCCCGGTCAGCTCGAACTGTTCGCATTCAGGGAATCTTCTCAGACCGTCATGGATGCCCTCGGGAGGCAGAGGTCCATCATCGCATACCTCTCCGACCCCACCCTCTACAGGTCCGCCAACGGATTCGTATCGGCCATGACCCTTGCCTCGCTGGTACAGTTCAGGATGAACGTGCCCATCATCAACCTCCTGTCCAAATCCGACGTCCTCAAGGACGAGGAATCGGCCAGGATCCTGGATTGGTACAACAATCCCGATTCCCTTTACGGCAACCTCCTCGACGAGGACAAGGATCCTGAATCCGTCATGGGGATGGAACTCTTCCGTGCCCTGGAGGATGCGGGGATATTCGGCGAGATGAGGTCGGTATCCTCCGAGACCGGGGCCGGTCTTCCCGAGATCTATGCAGCGGTCCAGCTCCAGTTCCACGGCGGAGAGGACGCGGAACGCCAGTGATCAGACGGAACCGGTCTGTTTCAGATACATCAGATTGAGTTCCACGGTGGAATCGTCGATCTTCAGGAGATGGTCGTATCCGCTGTTGAAGAGTTTCCTGCGGGCGGCCTCGATCTGTTTTGGATAATTGCCTTTCTCCACCTTCACGGTGACGATGTTGCTGCCCGACACATAGGTGCCAGGGCATGCGGTCCTCACGGGAGGTACGTACCAGGAGGATGCCAGGGTGAGGACGGAGCGTATCTGCGTGAGCCTCGACGGTTTCAGTTTCCCGTATTTGTTGAGCTCCGTGCCGGGGACAGGTTCCCTGGCGGTCACCTCGCATTTGGAGCATTTCATGTCAAGGGTGGAGAAGAACGTCTCCACGATCTCGCCGTTCTCGTGCTCGGGACCGATGGGTTCCACCCCGGTGATGACCTGCAGTCCGGCGGAGCGTAGGTTGGAGATGGTGCTGAGGCGGGTATCAAGAGCTATCTCGGTATCCCTCCCTTCCCTGATGCGGGGTGCATGGTATGCCCCGTACGCTCCCGCGTCCCTGAGCATCCTGCACTCGTCCGATCCCAGGTCGCCGGTGTTCACGTAGATCCTAGTGCCCTTCTTCGCATGGTCCCTGGCTATGCCCACCTGCCTGCACACGGTGTCTATATCGACGTAACCGCAGCTGGTGAGCCTGATGCTCCTGACATCGGAGAAACCTCCCAGTCCCTCGCAGATCCTGGCGAGTTCCGAATCGTCGATCTCCCGGAACATGGCGGAACTGGTGCCCTCGGCATATTCGCAGAAGCTGCAGTTCCCCGGGCAGGGCCCTGTCGCGGTCTCGATCTCCGCACATATCTGCCCCGTCTCCGTGCATGCCTTGTGGAGGAGCCTGTTGGCCAGCGATGCGGCGAGATTTGCTTCGGACGAGTGGTCGCCGAAGGTCAGAAGATATTCGCAGTCGCTCGGCGAGAGACGTTCGCCGTACCATCCTTTGGAGAGCATCTCCGATGCTTTGGGGTCCAGGGCCATGACTGCTGATAGCCAATTTTCTATAAAACTGAAATGGTTTTTTGAGTAAGTGGTTTAACTGTGCCAGACGGATATTTTCATCCGTAGAGGTACGCGGGGATTTTGGTTCCCTTGTTCCTGTCGTTCTCGAGGACCTTCTTGCGTGCGGCCTCGAAATCGTCGACGGTGATGGTGTCGCGGTTGTCCCTGATGCACAGCATTCCTGCCTCGGTACAGATGTTCTTGATCTGTGCTCCGGAAGCTCCCTCGGAAGCCTCAGCCAGCTTCTTGGGGTTGACGTTCTTGGCGGTGTGCATGTGGGCGAGGTGGATCTTGAAGATCTGTTCGCGTCCGTCCACGTCGGGAAGGCCGACCTCGATGATCCTGTCGAACCTTCCGGGCCTCAGCAGTGCGTCGTCGAGGATGTCGGGCCTGTTGGTGGCACCGATGATCTTCACGTCTCCGCTGGGGGTGAAGCCGTCCAGTTCCGCCAGGAGCTGCATGAGGGTCCTCTGGACCTCCCTGTCTCCGGAGGTGGCGACATCAGCCCTCTTGGCACCGACGGAATCGATCTCGTCGATGAAGACGATGCTGGGGGCCTTCTCCTTGGCGAGCTCGAAGAGCTCACGTACCAGTCTGGCTCCCTCTCCGATGTACTTCTGGACGAGTTCGGAACCGACCAGCCTGATGAATGTAGCGTTGGTTGCGTTGGCCACGGCCTTGGCCATGAGGGTCTTTCCTGTTCCCGGGGGACCCACGAGGAGCACACCCTTCGGGGGCTGGATTCCGACCTTCTTGTAGAGTTCGGGCCTGAGCAGGGGATCCTCTACAGCTTCCCTGAGCTCCACCATCTGCTGCTTGAGACCTCCGATGTCGGCATAGGTGAGGTCGGGCTTCTCCATTATCTCCGCACCGGTGACGATGGGATCGAGGGGAGCGGGCAGTACCTCCATGACGGCGAGGGTCTGCTTGTTGAGCGAGACCCGGGCTCCGGGGATGAGGTCCTCCTGGGGGACGTATTGCGAGACGGATACGATGAAATCCGGACCGGTGGAACTCTTCACCACGACCTTGTTGTCGGGCAGGACGTCGCGGAGCGTACCGATCACGAGTGGCGGGCTCTTGAGCCTCTCGAGTTCGCCCCTGATGCGGGCGAGGTCCTTCTGGAGCCTGAAGAGTTCGCTCTCCGAGTAACGCTTCTCGTTCTCCGCGTTCTGGAGGTCCTCCATGAGGCGTACGTTCCTCTCTTCGAGGTTGATTATCTTGGTCTTGAGTTCTTCGATTTCAGAATTTTCCGGCATCTCTCTCCCCTACTCCTATCGTCCTTCGTTTTAATTAGCCTGCCCTATCATAAATGGAAGTGCGTTTTCCGCGGGACATGGTAGAGTATTTAGATTTCCACAATCATAAACCGGGTATGATTTGCGAGATGTGCGGTAACAACGTGCCCTCAACCAGGGCATTCATGGTCGAGGGGACCATGCTCAATCTCTGCCCCAACTGCTCCAGATTCGGCGACAGCTACAGGTCGTCCAACAGGATCGACGACGGTTCCAGCCACGCGGGCAGCGGCAACAACACAGTCATCAAGGAGAGGCTCGAGAAGCGCGAGAGGCGTATGCAGACCCGCGACATCTACTCCGCCAACGGCGGAGTCGAGCTCATCACCGATTACGGAACGGTCGTCCGCAAGGCCCGCGAGAAGAAGGGACTCACCGCGGAGGACTTCGCCAAGTCCATCAACGAGAAGAAGGGAACCATCGTGAAGATCGAGTCCCAGACCCTCGTCCCCGACGATAAGCTCATCGTCAAACTGGAGAAGGCCCTCTCGATCAAGCTCAAGGAGGCCATGACCGACGGCGGAACCGTGGGCGGCGGTCAGAAATCCCAGGGGATGACCCTCGGCAACTTCATCAAGGTCGAGAAGAAGTAAACTCACTTTCCAAGGACCTGGGCGTATGCCCGGTCCTTCACTTTTCCGATATCCACACCGCTGTCGCGGAGGATGAGCAGACCCGCGACGCAGATCTCCACTCCGAGCTTCCTCTTGACGGCGTTGCATTCGGATACGAATTTGCCCTTCTGGATGCCGTTGGCGGCCGCGAGTTCCATCATCTCCGCGAACACGTCCTGCTGCGCGGAGGGTGCGGAGGCGGGTTTGGATTCGACAGTGCCAGACAATGATTTCCTGATGTCATCGGAGGGCTTGTATGCGATGGGAACGGGAATGGACGAGAGATCGTTGGCAGGTTTGAGATAGCCGTTGTTCTTCACCAGAAGGCCGGAGGAGATGCATCTCTTCATCAGAGCCTCGGCTTCCTTCATGGACATCCATTTGAGTTCCAGTGCGACCGACATCTTGAACTCCTGTTCGGTGACCACGTCCTTTCCCTTGAAACGGAAAAATGCGGCAAGGCAGGTCTCTAGTTCGTCGGCCATGTTCACCGTGATGCAGTATTCGTAGAAAAAACCGACGTACCCTATATACGCACGCGCGGATTTTGTAGTTCAACTAACTTAATAAAATATTACGCATGCGCAAAACTATTTAAAAGGGATGGAACTACACGCCTCCAATTCACACGCGGACGCAAAGTCCAGGTGGAAGCCCGCAAGGGACACAACACAAAGAGGAATCAAAATGAGCGACATGGAAGAGTCTCAGACCTTCGAGGGAGAACTCCTCGTCTCTGAGGACACCTATCTTACCTCCGGTGTACACATCGGAACCCAGTACAAGAGCGCAGACATGAAGGACTTCATCTACAAGGTGAGGCAGGACGGTCTGTACGTTCTCAACGTCAAGAAGACCGACGAGAGGATCAGGGCAGCAGCACACTTCCTCGCAGGTTTCGACCCCAAGAGGATTCTCGTTACCTCCGCAAGGCAGTACGGACAGAGGCCCGCCAGGGAGTTCTCCAAGGCAATTGGTGCACCCGCATTCGCAGGACGTTTCGTTCCCGGAACCTTGACCAACCCCATCAACCCCCACTTCATCGAGCCCGATGTGCTCGTCGTGACCGACCCCGCAGCCGACAAACAGGCTCTCGCTGAGGCACTCAACCTCGGAATCCCGATCATCGCCATGTGCGACGCCAACAACGAGACTCGCAACGTCGACCTCGTCATCCCCACCAACAACAAGGGAAGGCGCTCTCTCGCATGCATCTACTGGCTCCTCACCAGGGAGATCCTCCTTGCACGCGGAGACCTCAAGGACCCTGCAGACTACAAACTGCAGATCGAAGACTTCGAAGCAAAATACTGAGGCCCAGCCTCTTTCTTTCCCCGGCTCTGCCGGGGATACCCTTTTTACCAACCGTTACGATTACCGCCACATGCGCGTACCGGCAGTTTCAGGATCGTTCTACCCCGCAGAGGCCGGGGTTCTCAAAGACCAGATAAGACGTTGTTTTATCGGAGGTCCCGGAGAGCCCGGAGAATGCACTGGTAAACGTTCCATCTCCGCCGTCGTCGCACCCCACGCAGGATACGTCTATTCCGGTATCTGTGCGGCCCATTCATTCAAGGCCATAGCGGAGGACGGTCTTCCCGATGCGTATATCGTCATCGGTCCGGACCACCACGGCGTACCGTACGACCTCGTCACCAGTTCCGAGGATTACTGCACCCCGCTGGGTGCCGTGAAGGTCCACCAGCAGATCGTCTCCCGTCTCAGGGAGTACATCCCTGACGACCCCCGCGCACATGTCAGGGAGCACTCCATCGAGGTCGAACTTCCCTTCCTGCAGTACATAGACAAGGCTCCCGCCATTGTCCCCGTCATCATGGGAAGACAGGACATGCAGACCGCCGAGCGTCTCGCGAGGGCCCTGAAGATCGCCTGCGAGGGTTACGACGTGGTCATCGTAGCATCGAGCGATCTCGTCCACTACATGCCCAAGACCATGGCCGACCGTCTGGATTCCCACTTCCTGAATGCGGTGGCCTCCGGCAACGTCGCCAGCGTCTATGACGAGGTACGCAGGAACAACCTTTCTGTCTGCGGATACGGACCCATCGCCACCGCCATGCTCATGAGCCTGCCGGGCAAGATCCAGGTGATGGATCAGACCGATTCGTCTTTTGCATTGAACCACGACACCAGTGCGGTCGTGGGATACGGTTCCGTCGTCATGCGGAAGAACTGAGAAGTATACTCCGGCCTTGCGGCCGGAGGGGCATGAGCCCGTTCAAATGCGTTTGAGATACCTGAGGTTGGGCTCGTAGATCAGTCCCTTCTCCATGAGGGAGTTGGTGATCTCCTCGAGCTCCATGGGCGAGATTCCCTTGGCGGAAGCCTCGTCTTCGAGAACGTCCCTGGGAGCACCCTTTCCGTCGGTGTCGAGATCCACTAGGAGCTGGAGGATGAGGTCCTCCTTGTCGGCGGAATCCGCAGATGACGCGGAGGGTTCGAGGTCGATCTCCTCGGGTGCATCGGCGAGTTCCTCAGGAAGACCCAGATCGATGTTCTTCTCGGGGAGGATTTCCCTGAGTGCGGACTGGATCGTCTTGAGGTAGACCGCGGATTCGGGCATTCCGTACTGCTCTATGGCGATGGAGATCCCCCTCGCCGCGAGCTCTCCGAGTCCTGCCGCCACGAGTCCGTCGGGGGACCTGTCGGCCTGGTTGATGGCCTTTTTCATGTCCACGAGCCTCTTCCAGGTGGATTTGGCCGCGTCGAGGAGCCACTCGTTGCGGGTCTCGTTGTCTATCTGCACGATCCTCTCGGGGCGTACGGAGATCCAGGTCTTGCTGTCGTCGGCGGTGTAGGATTTAACCTTTCCGACCACTGCTATGAGGCAGGGTGCTTCGAGGGTGGCCATGGATGCGGAAGCCTCGGGCTGGTACTTTCCGACGTTGATGAAGAAGGTGCCGTTATCCGCGAGCATCTGCCGGACGTCCGCCGCGGCGTGGTTGTTCTGTGCGAAGACATCTTCGTGTACTTCGATGCCCGCTCAGAAGCCGTCTGCTTGGAAATGAAGCCCTGCTGTACGCCAGTAGCGAGGTTTGTCATCAGCTCGCTATCATTCTGATGAATGTATGGCTCAATCCACGACTTGATAGGCAGAGCCATGAGTGTAGCCGGATGGTTGAGCTTATATCCCCAAGCATACTTGACGATACGTACCAGCTGTTCCACGAACGGCTGCAGATGTTCAGCATCACCAATAGCTTGCTCGATGGCAGGAGAGAACAACAGCTTAACGGCTACTCCTGGCAGGTCGCCAGACTTCAATTCAGGTGGCTTGACGGCAAACGACTGTTCGTAGATAAGGTCGTAGAGTTTGATAAGGAGCGTGTTGTAAGAGTTGGAAACGTCCTCTTGCTTGAGGAATCCAGCTTCACCCTTGGGGTCACTGATGGCCACTGCCTTGACAGCACCATTCATGTTGCCGCTGAGCTTCACACCCTTGCCCTTAGCATAGAATATCGGGAAAGCGTATGCCTTGTTGTTCTCGAAGAAGTACGACATAGCCTCTTCGTATTTCTCGATAGTGTCCTGCGAGAAAGCCCATGCCGGACCTTCGGGATTGACATGATAGGCAACAGGAATGAATGGGAATCCGTGCTTCTGAGGTTCACCCACCTGTTTGAATCCGTTGAGTCCGAAGATGTCAAGAATGGTAGCAGAAATACTCTTCACGTCACGCTTGAAGCGATACAGGTATTCATCATCCCACACCTCTACCCATTCCGTGGTGTGCTTTCCATCTTCATCGAGGTCGTAATACTTACGGGCAAAGAGTCTCATGCGTCCCGTAATGGGGTCGTAGTGCGGATAGAGCTTGTCACCGTTGATGAAGGAGAATGTGCGCGTCTGAGGCTCACCATTTTCATCAAAGAATCCAACCACGGCAGCATCCGCAACGGTGTTGATAGAGTCAACAGCCTCATAGAAACGCTCTTCCATCCCCATTGTCAGCCAGCCTTCCTTGAAGTCCAGCAACGACAGCGTATCTTGAAGAGTTTTCTTTTCGTCGCGACTCTTGGATGCCAACTCAAACTGCATGTCGTTACCACACACATGCGTATTACGTTTGATTTTGATGACGCGCTGGAAAGCCAGAGCAGTACGAGTGATGGGCTGACGGAAATACCTCTTTTGATTCGGCTTTCCCGGCACTGGCATTTCCTTCCACACGTCGGGATATAGAACAGGATTGTTGATATTGTGAGCCGACGGATAGTATTCACGTAACATCTGTGACTGCGTATATACCTGTAGCTTGAGAGGGTCATCAGGTTCAGACATGTCGCTACCCTGATAGGTCTCAAACTTTAAATTCGTTTCGCTTGGTAAGACTTTGTAGATAGGCTTGCGAACGAGAACTTCCTTGAAATCAAATCTCTTTGCCATATTGTTATCCTGTTTTAATTAAACTCCATATCAAAATTCATT
>CACWTF010000057.1 GCA_902763685.1 methanogenic archaeon
CATCGTCGAGACGGTGAATTCCATGCTCAAGAGGAAGATGGGCGAGACGGTCTACGGGAAAACGATGGAATCGGTGTCGAAAGAGATCAGATTCACCGCACTGGCCCATAATCTGAGGCTGATTCTCGAAGGGGGTCTGATCAGGTTCTGATGATTTCGTCAAAGCCGTCCGTACGCGATTGGGTTAATATCTCCCATCGCGATATCGTTTCGAACAGACATGAGCGATGCGACGGAACATGTGGAGGTGATGCTGGGGGAACCGCACAAAGCGGTGCTCAGCATGTTCATGCCGGTGTTCATCGCCCTCATGATCGGGCAGATAAACGTCTTCGTCGACACCGTATGGTGCTCGTCGCTCGGCGTGGATGCCATGTCCGCCATCTCGACCGTCTCCTCGATTTATTTCGTCCTCGTGGGTATCGGGAACGGTATCGGCATCGGTGTGAACGTGGCCATCTCCCGCCGTATCGGGGCGGGCGATTACGAGGGTGCCTCGAAATGTGCCAGTCAGACGATCCTCGCCATGATAATGCTCTCTCTGCCGATAATCCCCCTGGTGTATTTCTCCTTCGATTCCCTCATAATCGCGATGGGTGCGGAGGATGTATTAGAGGAGTGCAGGGATTACTTCGTACCTATAATCCTGCTCAGTACGTTCACCATCCTGAACGGTGTGCTGTCCGGGACATTCCGCGGCGAGGGTGCCGCCAGAACCGCGTCCAAGATCAACATCATATCCGCGGCGACCAACATGGTCCTCGACCCCATCCTCATCTTCGGTCTGGACCTGGGTCTCCGCGGTGCCTCGCTGGCGACCATGATCTCGGCCATACTGTTCGTCGTCCTCTCGGCCATAGTCTACCGCAGCGGAGGTACCTTCGTGAGACTCAGACGCACCAGCCCCGACAGAGCCATCCTGGGCGACGTGTTCTACGTGGGTCTCCCGCAGACCGCGGAACTCATCATCATGGGACTGATGAACATCGTCCTCATCTCCTTCGTACTGCGCTGCGGGGGAACCGAGGGACTCGCGGTCTACGGTATGCCCTGGAACCTCATCACGCTGGTGATGATCCCCATCCACGCCTTCGCCGCCGCCATGGTGCCTGTGTGCTCGTCCGCCATAGGACAGAGGGATGCTGCCCGCCTCCGCACAGGCTACTATTTCACCGCCAAGACCGCTTTCGCGGTAGGTACCGCTCTCGCCGTCGTCATCTTCCTGTTCGCCGGAATCCTGCTGCGGGTCTACACCCACAGTTCGAGCATCTCGGAGTACCACGACGAGATGGTCCATATCCTTCGCATCTACGCCCTGTTCCTGCCGTTCTACGGTATGATCTATGTGGGCTCGTCCATGCTCTCCTGCCTCAGGAAGAGTCCGTATGCCCTCATGTCCTCGTTCCTCCGCAACGTGCTCCTGATAGTCCTCTACGCGATATCATCCGCCCACACCATGGAGTGGATCTACTGGAGCCTTTGCGTCGGAGAGATAATCGGCGGAACGTTCATGTTCGCGCTGGCACAGTGGCAGTTCCGCTTGAGGTACAGGAAAATGACCGCGAATATCCCCGCTGTCTAACCCCCAACATATATATCGTGTGTCCTTTTCCCTGTTTAAAAGAAGGTATTTCCTCATGCAGAAGAAAATGAGAGCATCCAGGCGTTCTATGGGTATGAATTATGCGATCCGCGAGATCACCGTTCCTGCCGCTGCCGCCGCTGCCCGTGGCATGAAGATGTACAACTTCAACATCGGAGACCCCAACAAGTGGGACTTCGAGACCCCCGAATACTTCAAAGAGACCCTCAGGCAGGCCGTCGACAACACCGACAACGGTTACGGCGATTCCCAGGGCAACCTCAACCTCAGGCAGGCCATCGTGGACAGGGAGTTCGAGAAGAACGGCGTCCGTATCGACGTCAAGGACGTTTACGTCACCGCAGGCGTGTCCGAGTGCATCAACATCATGATGGGTGCCATGATCGAACCTGGAGACGAGGTCCTCGTCCCCGGTCCCGGCTACCCTTCCTACGCACAGTTCATCGAGTTCTACGAGGGTAAGGTCGTGCCCTACAGGCAGATCGAGGAGGAGAACTGGAGACCCGACGTCGACATGATCCGCGCCAGGATCACCAACAGGACCAAGGCCATCGTCGTGATCAACCCCAACAATCCAACAGGAGCGGTGTATTCCGAGAAGGATATCCGCGAGATCGGCGACATCGCCGCCGAGTACGACATCCCCGTCATCTCCGACGAGATATACGACAAGATCGTCTTCGAGGGCAAATTCTTCTCCATGTCGAGGCTGCCCGACGACATCCCCAGGGTCATCCTCAACGGATTCTCCAAGGTGAACCTCATGCCCGGATGGAGGCAGGGATACTGCTACTTCATGGACAAGAACGGTCTGATGGACGAGATCCGCGAGGGAATGATGAAGCAGTTCCGTGCGAGGATCTGTGCCAACGTCCCCTGCCAGGAGGCCGCAAGGGTCTCGCTGCAGGGCCCCCAGGATTACATCGTGGACATGAACAGGAAGCTCAAGGAGAGGGCCGACTACACCTACAAGAGGTTCAACGAGATCCCCGGACTCAGCGTCAACAGGAGCCCCGGTGCCCTCTATTCCTTCCCCAGGGTCGAGCTCGGCAACACCTGGAAGAGCGACAAGGACTTCTGCCTCGATCTCATCGACGAGACCGGTATCGTCATGGTTCACGGTTCCGGGTTCTGCAGGGAGTTCGGACCCGGTCACTTCAGGACCATCCTGCTGCCCCCGATGGAGATCCTCGAAGAAGCCTACGATCTTCTCGAGAAGTTCATGCTCAGGCACCAGTGAATCGTGTTCGGATTATGAACAACATTCATATAGAATGCAAATGAATTACGTAGCATGGGCACCCCCGGTCAGTCATCCGTTCAGATCTGCGTCAAGGTGAATCCTACCCTCAAAGGCAGGATGGACCGCGCGATGGAATTCACCGGAGGCACCGCTTCCGAGTTCGTCAACGATGCCCTGAAGTTCTACATCAACTACATCGAGGACCGCAAGCTGTACATCACGCAGAACGACATCGATTCGGATTTCGCGGAATGAACAGTTGATCAAGGTAACTCCGGGGATTTTACTCCCCAGAGTATCGTCCAACCAACAAAAGGGCGATGATGATGAATCGGCCTATGCCTTTTAAAGGCTTGGTTTCATTTGTATTACAATTCATGCGTTTGTCCAAAGGATAACCCCCGTTGATACGTATCAGCGGATATATACCCGCAATCTGATTTCTCTTGTTAGTGAGCATCATGGCCGGGAAGCACTGCAGGGTAGTCATGGAAGCGTTGGGGAAGAGCCGCATCGTAGTGGAGGACGGGAAGGTCGTGGAGATCTCCCGTCCGCAGCTCAAGTACTGTCCCCTCTTCAACAAGCTCCTCAAGGTGGAGGACATCGACGAGGAAGCGGTCAGGAAGAACATCGAGTTCCGCATAAAGGATTTCGGATTCGCCACCGAGAACCGTGTCGTCCGTGCCCCCGATTATGTCACCTTCGGCGTCTCGGAGATACTCAGTACCGCCATCGAGAACGGGAAACTCGACGCTGCTGTCATCGTCGCGGACGGATGCGGTACCGCCGTGGTGACCGAACCCGCCGTGGTGCAGGGACTCTGCGGAAGGATCTCCGGTGTCATCGAGACCGGTCCCCTCGACGTGGTATTGGATGCCGTCGGAAGGGACAACGTCCTGGATCCCGCCACCACCCCCATCGACCAGGTGAAGGGTGCCGCCATTGCCATGAAGAAGGTCCCGGGGAGGTTCGCCGTCACCGTCACCTGCCCCGGTCAGGCCGAGGAGATCAGGAGGATGTGCGGCGACCGCGCACTCATAGTCGGGGTGCACACGAGCAGCATGTCAGAGCAAAGTGCCAGATCCATGTTCGAGTACTGCGACATCATCACCGCGTGTGCCTCCAAGGCCCTGCGTGAGGTGGCCTTCTCCCGCGACGACATCCTCATCGCCGGCAACAAGGTGCAGATGTTCGGCGTCACCGATTTGGGGAAGGATTTGATCCTCGAGAAACTGCACTCCATCGGCAGGGAACCGTGGGACGGGAACCTCCCTACCGACGACCCCTACCCGTGGCTCTGAGCCTCCCGAAAATAACATCTTAGGGGTTATATATTTCCGGGAACATGAAGATTCCGGGAAGGAAAATGGAGGATTGCACAGAGGATATCTACGGTCCGGACAGCATCGGGAGCATAAGATTCGAGTTCTATCTGCAGTACAGGTCGCTGAAGGCAGAGGCCTGGGCCAACACGCGTATGTGCAGGATATCCGTGTTCTCCCAGGGCATAGGCAGGAGGATGGAGGTCAGATTGTCCGTCGAACAGTGGCGGGAGTTGGCAGGATTCTTCGTCGCCTCCGGTTTCCGTGTCTGGGACCGGCGGTACGGGATGAACGGCTGC
The DNA here is from genome assembly GCA_902763685.1 of methanogenic archaeon. Lineage (GTDB taxonomy): Archaea > Thermoplasmatota > Thermoplasmata > Methanomassiliicoccales > Methanomethylophilaceae > Methanomethylophilus. Next base: position 4,468 of record CACWTF010000057.1, read on the forward strand.
TCGGGAAGCGTCCTCTGCTGGGCCGTGAGCGTCATGGCATCGGACGGGTGGTATTACGCCTCCGGCGACGGCAGTTATCCCGAAGGATTCCTCCCGCTGCTGGAGAACATGCGTATGTTCGCATCCTCGCTGGATCAGGCCGGTTCCAGGCCCATATCCGATTTCCTGGGGGACGGGGAGACCGCAACGATTTTAGGTTCTTGACCCTCTCCGCCATCCATGAGGAAAGATATGGGTTCCAAACCCCTCGCATTCCCTATGCCTGTATATATAATCGCCACCTACGGTGCCGACGGTACCCCCAACGCCATGAACGCGGCCTGGGGAGGCATCAGCGGAGACCACAGGATCACCATCTGCGTCGACAGGTCCCACAAGACCGTCGCCAACCTCGAAGCCCACAAGGCATTCACCGTGAGCTTCGCCACCGAGGATACCGAGGTGCCCTGCGACTATGTCGGAATCGTGTCCGGCAACAAGGTCCCCAACAAGTTCGAGATCGCGGGATTCCACGCCGAGAAGAGTGCATACGTCGACGCCCCCATCATCAAGGAACTGCCCCTGGCACTCGAGTGCAGGATGATCAGTTACGACATCGAGACCGAGGTCCTCGTAGGCGAGATAGTGAACGTCTCCGCCGACGAATCCATCCTCACCGACGGCAAGGTCGACGTCGCCAAGCTCAAACCGATAGTCTACGACACCGCCGGCCACAGCTACTACGCTCTGGGCAGGAAGGCCGGTTCCGCCTTCTTTGACGGAAAGAAACTCATGTGAGCGGCAGGGGGAAACCCCTACCGCCACTCTTATAAACAGTTGTTTTATTGGTCGTCACATGGCAAAGCAATGTCCCCGCTGTTGGGAGAAGGTCTCACCCGAAGACGAAGTATGTCCCCACTGCGGATACGATTTCGCCCGCAGGAAGGTCCAGACCGCCGAAGCCGAAGCGGAGACAGAGCAGAAGAAGTCCGTATTCCCCACGCCCCGCAGGAAGGACGAGGGGGAAAGGACCAATGCCGTGTACAAGATCGTCCTGATCGCCCTGTTCGCCTGGGCTGTTCTTTCCATAGCCGGCGGAGCGTACAACCTGTACCTCGGCAACTGGATCCAGGGAGCGGGTTTCCTGGGCTCCGGAATCCTCTCCGCAGTGGCGGCCATGATGTTCTTCCGTCGCGAGCACTGCATGCTGTGTGCGATCCTCATCCTCATCAGCGGTGCTGCCACGCTCAATATTCCTCTTCTTGTCATCTCCCTTGGTGTTTCTTATCTGGCACTCTGCTGCAAGCAGTACTTCACCAGCTGATCAGAACCATAGCGAGACCGCGGCGACGACGATCGCATCGATGAGCAGCAGTGCGGCGAAGCATAACGGTCTGTGAGGGCTCCCTTCGGAGGGGGATCCGATGTATGTATCCATCCTATCCCCTCTCAGGCTTTTTTGAGTTCGCTGTCGAAGATAGGAGATCCGTATGCCGTCAGTGCATCGACGGGTTTAGCGGCGGTAGTGAGGAACAGTCCGGAGGTGACGTTTTTCTCGGAACTGTTCAGGGTTTCCATGGGGGATTCGTTCAGGGCGGCATACTGTGATTCCGTCTCAACATTCACATAAAACGTATGGATAGCCATACAGAGGGCGAAGACGCACAGGATCAGACATAACCAGTCCGAGCACAGCGCCTTCTTTTGGCTGTTTGTATACGACATCCTTGCACCTTTTTTGTTTAATTATGGTGTTTAATTGCGGTGTTTAGGATCCTGAATGCTCAGGATTAATCGGTTTGCTTTACGACCGATGCTGCCGATTATAAAAGTGATTTATGGGGATTTGACAGTCCTGTAATGATGACAGGACACGCGGGGAAAATGTAAGGGCCCCGGAAACGCAGTCCGGGGGCATGGTTCGATCACAGACGGGGATTCTCTTCCGGATAGGTGTCGACGATGACGTCGTAAACTTCGCTGAAGGTGACGTTCAGATCCCTTGCGATCTTCACGCAGCCGTTGCCTGCGTCATATCTCAGGAGAATGGGGATCTTCACCTCTTTCGGAAGGGCGCTGTGGGGAGCTTGTATGACCTCGGTGTCGGCCTTGCGCCATTTCTTGGTCTGGCAACCGGGGCATCTTTCGGGCGAAGGACTGGCGGATACCCAACCGTAACCGCACTTGGAGCAGGTGTGTTTGTAGCTCTTGTTCCATAATTTGCTTTTGCAGCGTGGACATCTCTGAGGAAGTCCCGATTTCTTCTTAGAAGTCCAGGAAGCCTCGCATACCGAACACGAATATGTCGGTCTGACTCTGCGGCCTACGCTGTTCTCCACTATACAATCACCTCCCGGTAATGCTTGTATGCTTACCGTAATGAGTGTTAACATATTAACTTATTGCGAACATGTTCAACATTTCTATAAATAATCAAACCGATGTTATGTCCAACAGTATATAAATGATAATGCGAACTAGATATCGTTGGATGCAACTAGCGGCGTTAATTTAACCAAGACTTAATGAAAAGATATCCGTCCCGGGAAGCCCCGGGACAGTGTGAATTGGTTTATTCCTGTTTGGCGGGTGCGGGCTGTTCGTACATGTACTTCCTGCAGGCGGGGATGATGACTCCGCCCACCGCGTTGCCGAGGATGACGACGAGGATGAAGATCAGGGAGTCCATGGTGAAAACGGATGCACAGCAGAAGTAGAACATGTCCGCGATGGAGTGTTCCGAACCCGCGAGGATGAAGACCGGGACGCAGATGAACGCTCCGAGGTAGCTCTTCTGGGTCTTATATACGTCAGCTGCAATGAACATCAGTATACCGCAGAAGATACCCTTGCAGAAGATCCTGAACCAGTCGGGATCGACGAGTTTGGCATCGGCGACACCGTACACAGCGGCCTCCGCGAAGCAGCTCTCCGGCATGACGAAGCTCATGAACAGACATCCCACGAAGTTACCGAGGATGATCACGACGAGGTCGAGGAGATAGGAAGGTTTGTTGTCTACGAGGTATCCGACCTTACCTGTGTAGAGGTCGAATCCGAAGGTGAATACGGAGAAGAGACCGATGCTGAAGAGGATGGCCCCGACCCATTTGTATTCAGGAGTGGCAGATACGACACCGAGCAGAACGCAGGCACCGATCGAAATCGACATCCCGGCGAGGAAAGCTCTGATGAAACATTTGATGAAATGATCGCCCTTCATTGGAGTCAGAAAAAAGATTGTGGGTGTGTTATAAATCGTTTACCCGTCGGGCCGGAGCCCGACAGGTCTGGTCATCTGGCGTTAATCAGATCTTCTCGAGTCTCTGGAGCATCTTGACGGCGGTGTCGACGACGTCGCGGCCCTTCTCGATCCTGTCCATGGCCTGGAGTTCGGTCATTCCGGGACCGGTCACGCCGTAGGCGACAGGCTTGTCGTACTCAAGTGCCAGATCGGTGATTTTCCTTGCGGCCTGGGCGGTGATGACCTCGTCGTGCTTGGTCTCGCCGGTGATGACCGCTCCGAGGGTGATGACAGCGTCGACGTCGTCCCTCTGGATCATCTTCTTGATGGCGAGGGGCATGTCGAACACGCCGGGCACCTTGATGATGTGGTTGATCTCGGCTCCGAGGAACTCGGCTTCCGCCTTGGCCCTCTCGAGCATGAGGCTGGTGACCTCATAGTTGAATTCAGCTACTACTGCTCCGAGTTTGTATTTTGCCATATTGTTCACCTTTGTTAGTTGCGGTTTCACAGGTGCACGGGACCTTTGTCCTCGAATCCCTGTCTGAGCCCCTGTCCGGCCCTGGCGGTGAGCCTCTCGGGCCTGAACAGGAGGTCGTACACATTTACTGCGTGTTCCCTCGCGCGTCTGTCCGCCAACCACGCGAGTTCCCTCTCATCCTTCCCCTCGTCCTCGTGGACGAAGACCTCGATGATGTGGGTGTTGGTCATGAGCTGTGCCCTGATGAGTCCGTTGGAGGCCTCGTCGGCGCACATCTTGTCCTTGGGCATGGGCCCGGGCATGCCGAGTGCCATGCAGATGTCGCAGT
>CACWTF010000058.1:0-8195 GCA_902763685.1 methanogenic archaeon
CTCCGCGATGGCCGGGAGGTATCCGTGTTCCATCGAGGATACCAGTAGAGCGAATGCCCTGTCCGCATCGCGGGCGGTGCCCCTCCCGTTCATGTAATGAAAGGCAAGACAGTATTCCGCCTCGGGGGAATCCATGTCCGAGAAGGAGGAGAACGAGGCTTTGTAGGCACCCTCGGAGAAATCCGCATAGACTGCCGCGAGATCGCTGTCTACGTCCTTCGAAGTCATACTGTCGGTGAACGCCATGGGTCAAGGATTCCCCAGGTGGGAATTAAGTGTTTCTCACTCCCAGTGAACCCCATATACCTGTAGTCGCATATGCCCGTGATAACATGGCCACTCCCAACCCGAAAACCGCGGAAATCTACTACCAGGCAGGACTCAACGCATTCAACGAGAAGGATTACAAGAACTCCTTCGCACTGTTCCTGTCCGCCGCGGAGAACGGCCATGCCGATGCCCAGTTCCGCACCGGGGTCTTCTTCTACAACGGGATCCTGTTCAAACGCAACAACAGGGAGGCCCTGAAATGGTTCCTGAAAGCGGCCAAACAGGGACACGTCGCGGCCATGAGCGAACTGGGGATCATGTATGCCGAGGGGAAGGAAACCCAGCACTCGCCTCGCAAGGCATACGAGTGGATGTTGAAATCCGCCGAGAGCGGCCATCCCCAGGCCATCTACAACCTCGGTACCTTCTACGAAAGAGGAATCGGCGTGGAGAGGGACGTGGTCAAAGCGGTCCGTCTCTACGAGGAGGCAGCCGACCTCAAGGTGCCCGAAGCTGCATACAACCTTGCCCACCTCTGCTATGCGGGTCTCGGCACCAGGAAGGATCCCGCCCGTGCGGCACGCCTCTGCAGGAGGGCCGCGGACATGGGCCACAGGCAGGCCACCTACGATACCGCCGCGATCTACTACAACGGCGACGGTGTCGAGAAGGACAACGAGGTCGCCCTGAAATACTTCAGACTGGCGGCCGAGATGGGTATCCCCCAGGCCAAGGGATATGTAGAGAAGCTCGAAGCCGCCATGAGTCCCGCCGAGTGACGGTGAGGTCTTGAACAGCGATTACCGGGACTGCAGGAACGACAGCAGGTTCGTCGATGCGGTCAGGATGTACCGCGAAGGCGACATCGATACAGCACTCTTACTTTTCAGGAAATCCGCCGAATCGGGGAATCCCGTGGCACAGTACACGCTCGGGAGCATCCTCCTCAACCGCGGCGATGCGTCCGCTGTGAAATGGATTCGCACCGCTGCCGAACAGGGGTATCCAGAAGCACAGTTCCAGATGGGCAATATCAGCTATCTCGGGACCGTCGGCAGACCCTCTCCCGAGACCGCCCTCCAATACTACCGCATGGCGGCTGAGAACGGCAACGCGAAGGCACAGAACCAGCTCGGCCTGATGTATCTGAACGGAGAAGGGACGAAGAAATCGGATGCGGAGGCATTCGCCTGGTTCGAACGTTCCGCCAGGAACGGCTACGCCGGGGCACAGTTCAATCTTGCCTCCATGTACGAACTCGGGCAGTCCGTCCCGGTATCCTACCCCGATGCGGTGAAATGGTACACGAAGGCCGCGGAGCAAGGGCTCGCCGAAGCACAGTTCTGCCTGGGGGTCCTCCACTATCTGGGAAAGGCCGGCCCGCAGGACAGTTCCGCCGCCGCGGAATGGTATGCCAAGGCCGCTAAACAGGACCATCACGATGCCCTGTACAACCTGGGTCTGCTGTATGTCGACGGCGACGGTGTCGAGAAGGATTACGATAAAGCCGAACAGCTGCTGAGGAGAGCGGCCGAACTGGGCGTCACCGATGCGGAGGAAGCCCTAAAAATGATAACGAGAATCAAGGAGACCGAGCCATGAGACAGAAAGCCCCGGAAATACCTGTACGCGAAGAGGATCAGAACGACCCGGACATGAAGAATGCGTTGGAGCTGCTCAGGGCCGGACGCGATGCCGAGGCAGCCCGTTTCCTGCTCCTCTCGTCCAACAACGGGAATCCTTCCGCCCAGTACAGCCTGGGCCTTCTCTACGCCACCGGCAACGGGGTCCCGGAGGATTTCGCCATGGCAGTGGAATACTTCAGCAAAGCGGCCGAACAGGATATCGCCGCCGCCCAGAACGATCTCGGCATGTGCTATTACGACGGCACCGGCACCGCCAAGAACGATAAGCTCGCGGCATACTGGTTCGGGAGGGCCGCCAAGCTCGGTATGGCAGAGGCACAGCTCCGCCTCGGTAACATGTACATGTCCGGCAGCGGGGTGGAAAAGGACTTCGCCAAGGCCCTCGAATGGTTCGAGAAAGCCGCGGAGCAGGGGGACGTGGATGCACAGTTCAACACCGCGGTGGCCTACGAGTCCGGCGACGGGACCGTCAAGGATCTGAACAAGGCGACATATTGGTACAGTCTCGCTGCGAAACAGGGCGACAGACAGGCCAAACGCAAACTGAAGGTACTCCTGAACAAGATCGACTGATCTCACATCTTCTTGGAGTTCTGCCTGATCCTCTCGCGGCGTTCCGCCTTACGCTCCTGAGCCTGTTTGGCGCGCATCCTCTTGGCGATCGCTTCGGGATAACGCCTGTATTTGTCCTTGACCTTCACACGGCCGAATCCGAAGTAATACGGGTGGCTGAAGGTCCACAGGCAGTAGGGTATGGGCATCGTGAAGATCACTGCAACGCCTATCAACGGGTCAGCACCCCAGAATAAGAGTATGGCCCAATTGACACCGAAGGTCGCAGGGACGATCAGATAATACATGAACTTGGCCCTGCAGATGTAAAGACAGAAGAGTACAGCGGCCAGAATACCGAAGACCATCTTCGGGACCATGTAATCCACTTCGGTGCGGTAGACGTAATCAACGAACAGACAGCAAAGGGTGACGTTGAGCAGGGCAAGTACATCGGTGACTATGAGCAGGGACCTGCGTTCCCTGAGTCTCAGCCTGGTTCCCGGTGAGGAAAGGGTGAAGTAACACAGGAGGGGAGCCAGGATGATCAGCACGATGTGCTCCCTGATCGTGAACGTGACAAGAGACCAGCACAGAATGGCACACATGAGGATGAGTGCGATTATCAGGTCGAGAAGGCGCTCTGTCGCACTCTCGCTGATGTTCCACTCCTCTTCCTTAGGAGCTTTATTCTTCTGCTTTCTCTTGGCCATATCCGTTCCTCTGATCTACGGGGCCCGTAGATATACTGAAACATGCCGACGGTACGAATATAAGGTTTATCCAGACAAAACGTAGATTCGCCATTGTTTTCGCTTATAGTTAGAAAGAAAGAGGGAATTGGAAAGGGTGTTTCGGATCCCTTACCGCGGTTCCGGACACATATCGATGAGGCGACCGGTGTTGGATGATTATTCATCCAATCAGATTTTATTTGTCTATCGTTAATTATATAAATAAAAGGTTGTCTGGAACATGTGCCGTTCTGAAAAAATATCTTAACCATGTTAGATTTTTTACTGCAATTTTTGTTCGTGTCTATTTATAAATAACGACTATTGGATATATTTCACAGCCTAGAAAAGGTGATAAAATGGCATCCGAAATGACACCGACAAGGCGTGCTCTCGCCGCCGTATTGGGCGGCCGTGTGGATTATGTGCCTCCGGCTAACCCTCTTGCTCAGACTACGAAAGAACTCATGGAGTGGTGCCATGCCTCGTGGCCCAAGGCCCACACCGATTACAAGATGATGGCCGATCTCGCCGCCGCACCCTACGAGGTCTGCGGAATAGAGGCGGCCAGACCCCAGTTCGACATCTCCCTGGAGGCGGAGGTGCTGGGCTGTAAGCTCGACTGGAACAAGTGTGACAGGCCGCCGGTTACCGGTCCCGCCTACAAGGACCCCAAGGACATCACCTGGAAGGACAACTTCGCCAAGGAAGGCAGACCCGCCGTGGTCCTCCAGGCCATCAAGGAACTCAGGGAGAGATACTGTGGAGACCTCCCCATCATCCCCGTCATCACCGCCCCGTTCACCGTGGCGGGACACATCATGGGCGTCGAGAAACTGGTCATGATGACCGTTACCGATCCCGAGAAGGCCCATGCGGCCATCGATGCGGCAACCGAATTCTGTATCGAATACGGAAGACAGCAGGTAGCCGCCGGCGCACACATGCTGTTCCCCGCCGACCCGTCCGCATCGGGAGACCTGATCTCCCCCGAGACCTACAAGGAATTCGTCCTGCCATCCCACAAGAAGTTCGCCAGGTCCATCAGTGCACCGAAGATCCTGCACATGTGCGGACACACCGAGAAACTGCTCCCCCTCATCAGGGAGAGCACCATGGACTGCTTCTCGTTCGATGCCCCGCCGGCATGGTACGTCAGGCAGGTACTGGGCAACAAGATGCGTTGCCTCGGATCCCTGGATGTCATCGACCTGATGCCCAACGGTTCCGCACAGGACGTTTACAACCGCACCGCGGAATGCATCAGGCAGGGAGTGGATGTCGTGGGTACCGCCTGCGACGTATCCAACGGAACCCCGCTGGAGAACCTCAAGGCCTATGTCAGGGCATGCCAGGAGACCCCTGTACCGGACGAATGCGACGTGGAGGACTGCGTACGTGCATACGGCAGAGCGAGGGCCAAGAATCTCAAGGAGATGGCCGACTACAAGATCGAAGGAGGTGTGTTCTGATGCACATGGATATACTGATGCAGAACGTCGAGAAGATGCGTCTGGAGGACCCCGCGAAGTTCAACCGCCTCGTACAGGAAGGAATGGCTATCGAACTCGGAATCATCCAGCCTGCCGGCAGGAAGGAGAAGACCAAGGAGAAGTTCATCGCCGAGTTCTTCCCCAACGACAAGAAGTACGCCGCCGTATCCCAGAGCGTACTTGACGGTGTCCGCAAGACCACCGAGAAACTCGTGAAGGAACTCATCGATGCGGGCAAGGACCCCGTGGACATCGTCACCAACGCACTGATGCCCGGCATCACCGTGCAGTGCGAGATGTACGACGCGGGACTGTCGTTCGTTCCCGAGATCCTCATGTCCAACGACGCCATGCAGGGCGGTATCAAGCTTTGTCAGGACAAGATCGGCGATGTCCCCAGCAAGGGAACCATCGTGTCCTTCGTGGCCGAAGGGGATCTCCACGATATCGGCAAGAACATCTGTGCCGCCATCATGCGTGCCAACGGATTCGAGGTCCTGGATATCGGAAGGGACGTACCCAAGGAGAAGGTACTGGAGACGGTCAAGGCCAACGATGTCAAGATGGCCTGCGGTTCGACCCTGATGAGTACCACCAAGCCCGGACTGATCGACACCTCCCTGCTGCTGGAGCTCGAGAAGACCGGCGTATCGGTAGCATGCGGAGGAGCAGCCGTCTCCAAGGCATTCGTCGACTCCTTCAGGAATGCCATGTACACCAAGTCGCCCCTGGAGACCGTCCACACCATGGAGAAGATCCTCAAGGGAGAGTCCTGGGAACAGATCAGGAACGAGAGCTGAAACCAAAAGCCGGGGACCGGATCCCCGGCAAATCCATTCTGATAAACCATGTGCCAGAGCATCGCGATCGACATAGGTACGAGCGGTATCCGCACCCAACTGCTGGATGCAGAGACGGGCAGGGTCATACGTACCCGTGTCACCACCCGGAATCCGATTCCGGGAGCCAATGTGATGGACCACATGTCTTTCGCCATACAGTACGGCGAGGAACTTGCCCACCTCCTCATCGCAGATGCCTGCAGACAGCTGATAACCGCACTCGGTCCTTCGGACCTAGTCCGCATCGCGGTTTGCGGCAACCCCATACAGCTCTCGCTCTTCGAAGGCATCAGCATACGCGACCTCGCCTACGCAGGGGACAACATGATCGACGGCCGCGGCATCGAACGGATCGATCGCAGGGGCCACGCCGTGAAAGGTGATTTCCTCGGTTATCCCGAAGCAGAGGTCATCATACCTCCTGCCATCCGCCACGAGATCGGAGCGGACGCACTGGCCATGATGCTCAAATCGGGATTCCTCGACGACGATTACTGCATGGTGACCGATTACGGGACCAATGCCGAGATGGCCCTCAAGATAGGCGACGACATATACACCGGATCGGCTGCCGCCGGCCCGGCGATGGAGGGACAGCAGATCCGCTGCGGGATGCTGGCGGGACCCGGGGCCGTAAGCGACCTCGTGAGGACACCGCAGGGATGGCAGACCAAGGTACTCAACAGGGAGATGTTCACCGAGGACGGTCCGATCGTCAATCTCCGCAGCAACATCTCACGCAACTGCGGGACGGTCCCGCAGGGGATCACCGGCACAGGCGTGGTGGCCACGGTGTACGCCCTCCAGCAGGATGAACAGATCACCGACGGCGGCCTGGTGCACGATCCGATCTCATTCACCCGCAATATCAGATTCAGTACGGACGATTACCGCGAAGCGGGCAAGGCCATCGGAGCGATACGCGCTGGACATCTGACCCTCATGCTCACCGCCAAGGTGGATCCGAAGAAGATAAAGACGATGTACATGGCCGGAGCGTCTGGAACGTACGTCGATCCTGTCAAGGCCCAGAAGACGGGACTGATCATCCCCCACTGCACCCTGGCGAAGCAGGTGGGCAACACCTCCCTCGAACTCGCCAAGGACCTCGCTCTCAACCCGGATTATCTCGACGAACTGAACGAACTGAGGACGAGACTCCTGACCAACCACACCATGTTCGCGTCGTGCGACATATTCCGCGACCTCTACACCTACGAATACGGATACTGGGCGGAGAACATGCCCCTGACCAGATACCGCCGTGCCCTCGAACGCTACGGGGTGGAGGATTATCTCGATCCGGGAGAACCGCCCAAGGTGGACAGGATGTACGAAAGGGACATCAGGGACATAGGGGAATCGCTGGAGGCCCTCGACCTCTCGCCCACGATGACCGCATCCTGGAAATGCTCGCGGTGCGGCAGATGCGTGAGGGAATGTCCGGAGAAGGCCCTGACACTCGGAGATGGGGGGTTCACCATCCGCACCGGATACTGCCTAGGGACCGCCTGTCAAAGGTGCCAGGAGACCTGTCCCGAGAAGGTGTACGATTACTCCGAATTCAGATTCTGAAGTTCCGATAGCGGATTCCGAACGGGAAACACCGACCAAAAGTTGCTGAAAAAGGGCAAATGAGTGCTCCCGATGGGATGTACCAATACCTAGCCAGTATATCTGTTTATGCGTCAAATATCCGAAAACTCCTGGGTACAAATCCCCGAGGTCGATAATCAGCAGGAGAATGGAATTATCTGTTTCTGTCGGGAGATAAGCCCGCAATTTCCTCCAGGAAGTATCTGTGAACGGTCGTATCTTCGGTCAATTCGGGATGGAATGCGGTGGCGAGCTGTTTGCCCTCGCGTACAGCAACTATCCTCCCGCCGGTTTCCGAAAGGACCTGGACTTCGGGACCGGCAGTCTCCACGAACGGTGCACGTATGAATCTCATCGGTATCTCCTTGCCTGCGAAGGAACCGTTACAACTGAAACTCCCCAGCTGCCTGCCGTAGGCATTACGTACAGTATCGATGTCCATGGTGGCGAGGGAGGGTGATCCTCCCTCGACACGCTTCGACAGGAGAATGAGTCCGGCACAGGTGCCGAAGACCGGGAGTCCCTCTTCGATCATGGCCTTGAGTTCATCGAACATGCCGAGGTCATTCAGGAGTTTGTTCATTACCGTGCTCTCGCCGCCCGGGAGGATCATAGCATCGAGATCTCCCGTCAGGTGGGACCTCTGACGGACCTCGGTATAGGAATATCCCAAGCCTGTCAGGACTGCCTCATGCTCCGCGAACGCACCCTGCAGTGCCAGCACCCCTATCATTGACCGCGCTCCGCCATTATTGTTTTGATCTCCTCGGCGTTGATGCCGACCATCGCCCTGCCCAAATCATAAGAGAGTTCCGCTAGTTTGGCGGGGTCGTTGTAATTGGTGACTGCCTGTACGATGGCGGCCGCCCTCTTTTCGGGATTGCCGGAAGCGAATATGCCGGAACCCACGAACACCCCTTCGGCTCCCAGATGCATCATCAATGCGGCATCGGCAGGAGTGGCTACACCTCCTGCGGCGAAGTTAACGACAGGGAGTCTCCCGTTATCATGGACGTACCTTACGAGATCGACAGGTACCTGGAGCTGTTTGGCTGCCTCGAA
>CACWTF010000058.1:8204-9101 GCA_902763685.1 methanogenic archaeon
ATAGTTCGTCGTCGCGTTTGTTCGCAATGTCGCGGATTGCGGAGTTCATGGCGCGCATGTGGCTTACAGCCTGGACGATGTCCCCGGTTCCAGGTTCTCCTTTCGTCCTTATCATGGATGCGCCCTCGGCAATCCTCCTGAGGGCCTCGCCTAGATTCCTGGCACCGCATACGAAAGGCACCTTGAATTGTGTCTTATCGATGTGATATACATCGTCTGCCGGAGTGAGGACCTCGCTTTCGTCGATATAATCGATCTCCAGTGCCTCAAGTATCTGGGCTTCAACAAAGTGTCCGATACGGACTTTGGCCATCACGGGTATGGATACCGCGTCCTGAATCCCTTTGATCATCTTGGGATCGCTCATGCGCGATACGCCTCCGGCTGCACGGATATCCGCGGGGATGCGTTCCAGCGCCATGACTGCGGCGGCACCGGCCTTTTCGGCTATGCGCGCCTGTTCGGGAGTGGTCACATCCATGATAACACCGCCTTTCAGCATTTGCGCCAGTTCTTTGTTCAGTTTATACCTGTCATCGGTCAATTATTCACCTATTGAAATGGTAGATAAATATCTGTATATAACCTTGAGTGTAAGTGCGGGTTATTCTTCGGGTTCGAGGGATTATTGGCAGAATAACGTTCAAACACCGAATTTTCGAGAAATCGGCACAAGAATCGGCCTTCACAGACAGCAGGTACCACGCGAAAGCAGTAACGAACAATAGAATTACGAGCTCTGCACGCTCAATTTTAATGTAATAAATGAGTGCTCCCGACGGGATTTGAACCCGTGTCGAAGCCTCGAGAGGGCTTCATGATTGGCCGCTACACCACAGGAGCTTATCAAACCCAATCATACTCTCCTTTATAATGGTTTTCATAAGGGTTACAACG
>CACWTF010000059.1 GCA_902763685.1 methanogenic archaeon
ACCTGCACCGCCGCCGACAGGGATTCCGCCATGGTATCCCTCAAAAGGGCTGCCGACGGGGGATACGCTCCCGCGTCCATCGTCCTCGACGAGATCGCCAGGAATCCAGCCGACGTGCAGGATAATCTCATTGCACAGCGTCTCAAGGCGGAGCAGGGCGACGCCATCGCCTGCAAATCCCTCTTCCAGATCTACGACACCGGCAAGACCTCCGACGGGAAGAAGGCTCCCGTCCTCAAGGACCACGCCGAGGCCATCAGGCTCTACATGCCCTGTTCGGAGCAGGGCGATGCCGATGCCCAGAACACCATCGGTTTCATGTACCTCATGGGTAAGGGGGTCGCCAAGGACAGGGAGCTGGCGGAGAAGCTCCTGAAGAAAGCGGCCGAGAACGGATGCGCACAGGCGGCTCACCGCATCGCGGTGATGTACGACCAGGGTCAGTGCTATGTCGACCCTGATCTCGATAAGGCGGTACAATGGTACCAGCGTGCCGCCGACATGGGCTACGCCGAATCCCAGTTCCAGCTGGCAGGCATCATGATGATGCAGGATTCCAAGTACTTCAACGAGTCCCGTGCCCTGAAATACCTCACCGCAGCCGCCGACGGCGGACAGATCGAGGCCCAGCACCAGCTGGGTATGGCATACGCCTTCGGATCCAACGGTGTCAAGAGGAGCGTCCCCAAGGCCAGGAAGTACCTGGAGGCCTCTTGTAAAGGGGGATACGACCAGGCCATGGTCGACTACGCCAACCTGTGCTTCGAGGGCCAGGCCCTCCCCAGGGACATGGCCACCGCCGCCAAGTGGTTCCTGGAGGCTGCCAAGCACTACAACGGCATCGCACAGTATGCGATCGGCTGCATGTACGGCAACGGATACTACTTCGAGCAGGACAACGCCGAAGCGGCTAAATGGTTCCAGGAGGCCGCCGAGGGAGGGGAGCCCAACGCACAGTACGCCCTCGCCTGCTTCTACTATGAGGGAAGGGGCATCGAGAAGGACCAGAAGAAGGCCATCGCCTGGTTCCAGGAGTCCGCCGAACAGGGCCACCCCGGGGCCATGTGCTTCACCGCCATGTTCATGATCACCGGCAACGGCGTCGACCAGGACATAGAGGGCGGACTGGAGATGCTCAAGAAGGTAGCCGCCTCCGGATACCCCGAGGCACAGTTCTACCTCGGCAAACTGTATTACGAGGGAGAGTTCGTGGAACAGGACATCCCCTACGCCAAGAAGATGCTGACCATGGCCGCCAAGCAGGGCGATCCCGACGCGGCGGACATGCTCGCCATGATCAAATCCAAGAACTGAGAGAGGTGTTTCCTATGGACAAGCAGATGCAGAAAGCAGCTCAGAACGGCGACGTATATGCCATGCTGGCACTTGCCTACATCTACCACCACGGACTCGAGGGCGAATACCAGCCCGAGCAAGCCATCGAATGGTACAAGAAGTCCGCTGCCAAGGGGTGTGCGAGGGCCAAATGGGAACTCGCCAAGATGTACCGCGACGGAGGATTGGTGCAGCCCAACTCCTACGAGTTCATCCACTGGCTCACCGCTGCTGCCGACGACGGCATCCCCGAGGCCATGATGGACCTCGCACTCCGCTACTACCACGGTCTGCTGGTCCCCAAGGACATCTACATGTTCACCGAGCTCCTCATAAAGGCGGGGGAGCAGAACTACGTCAGGGCCAACTTCTACCTGTGGTACCTCTACTCCCACGGCATAGTCTTCGAGAAGAACGAGGAGCTTGCCGCCAAGTACAAGGAGAACCTCATGGCCCAGTGCGATGCCGACTACATCTTCAGGGTCGGAAGGACACTGGAGTTCGGTAAGAATCCCATCGTCGCCAATCCCGACGATGCCGTCCCCTGGTACACCAAGGCATCCGAGATGGGTTCCGACAAGGCCATCTACTCCCTGGGAAGGATAGATGCCATGAGGAGAACCGGCAAACAGGACACCTTCGAGCAGAGGGATGCCCGTATCAACAGGCTCTCCACGTCTGCTGAGGCAATACAGCGTGAGAAGATCCTCGACGAGGCCGACATGAAACTGGAGGAGGGCGATTCCGAGACGGCGGTCAGACTCTACACCGAAGCCGCTGAACTCGGAAATGCCGAGGCCATGTACATGCTCGCCTTCATCTACCACGACGGCGAGATCGTCAAACGCAACGACAATCTCGCATTCGACTATCTCACCCGTTCCGCCATGAACGGCAACACCGGTGCCCAGATGATGCTCGCCGACAACTACGAGAGGGGAAGGGGAGTGTCCAAGGACATCAACGAGGCCATCAAGTACTACGCCATGGCCGCGGCCGGCGGGAACCTCGTGGGTTACTACGAGCTCAACCGCTTCATGGAGCACCCCGAACTCTACGTCAGAAGGACCCAGAGGATCGTGAGGTAATGGGATTCCAGGATGTCATGGAGAAGGCCTCGGCCGGCGACCCCCACGCACAGAACGCCCTCGGTTACATCTACTACAAGGGCGAGGGTACCGAGAGGGACCTCAACCGTGCCTTCATCTGGTTCAATATGGCCGCGGAGCAGGGCGACCCCGAAGGGGAATGCAACGCCGCCCACATGCTGGTGCATGCCGAGGGAACCAATGCCAATCTGGAGGAGGCGATCAGGTTCTACACCCATTCCGCGGAGCAGGGCTATGTCATCTCCATGTTCAACCTGGCACATATGTATTCGGACGGTCTCGGGGTCGAGCAGGACTGGTCCAAGGCCGTCGAATGGTACACCAAGGCGATGGAGGGAGGGAGCGTTCCCGCCTGCTACCGTCTCGGCGTGATCTACCAGGAGGGGAGGGCCGGTCAGAAGGATCCCGCCCTCGCGGAGACCTACTACAAGAGGTGTTCCGAGGTGAGGTACACCAAGGCCATGGTCCGCCTCGCCGACATGTACCTCAAAGGTGAAGGCGTCCCCGTCAGGACCAAGGCCGCCGTCAAACTGTTTTCGGATGCAGCCAACGAGGGCAACACCGACGCCATGTTCAGGCTGGGGGAGCTGTCCCTCACCGGCGAGGGCATGGCCAAGAGCACCGCCAACGCCAAGAAGTGGTTCCAGAAGGCGTCCTACCGCGGACACGAGGGTGCGAAGGAAGCACTTTCCAAACCTCCGTTCGCCTGAATCGTTTTTGATGTACGGATATGTACATTAAGGTCTGAAAAAGACCGTTAAGTTTAATAGCGACACGCTCTAACCCTTCCTTAGATTATCATGAGGATGAACGAGGAGCAGCTCAACCTGGTCAAACATCTCCTTTCCGACATCAAGGAACGCAGTCCGTTCTACAGGGAGAAGTTCAAGGACATCGATACCTCCGCCATAGTAGATCAGGGGACCTTCGAATCCCTCCCGTTCACCGAGAAGGCCGACCTCCGCGGGGCCTATCCCCTGGGGATCATGGCCGTCCCCGAATCCGAGGTCGTGAGGATACATTCCTCCTCGGGTACCACTGGCACCCCAGTCATCATCCCCTATACCAAACGCGATGTGGAGGACTGGGCCATCATGTTCGAACGCTGCTACCGCATGGCGGGCATCACGAACAAGGATCGTGTACAGATCACCCCCGGATACGGCCTCTGGACCGCCGGAATCGGGTTCCAGGCCGGAGTCGAGAGGCTGGGTGCCATGGCCATCCCCACCGGACCCGGCAACACCGAGAAGCAGTTGCAGATGATGTGCGACCTGAAATCCACCGTCATCTGTGCGACATCCTCATACGCCCTCCTCCTGGCCGAGGAGATATCCAAACAGGGTCTCAAGGATAAGATCCACCTGAAGAAGGGAATCATCGGTTCCGAGAGATGGGGAGCCAACATGAGGAAGAGGATCGCCAAGGAGCTCGGCATCGAACTCTACGACATCTACGGACTCACCGAGATCTACGGCCCCGGAATCGGTATCAGCTGCGGCCAGGGATTCGGTATGCATGTTTGGGAGGATTACCTCTACTTCGAGGTCATCGATCCCGTCACGCTCAAGAACGTGCCCGACGGACAGGTCGGGGAATTGGTAATCACCACCCTCAGGAAGGAAGGTGCACCGCTCATCCGCTACCGCACCCACGACCTCACCCGCATCATACCCGGACAGTGTCCCTGCGGCAACAGGTTCCACAGGATAGACACGATCACCGGACGTACCGACGACATGCTGAAGGTCAAGGGAGTTAACATGTTCCCCGCCCAGTTCGAGGAAGTGCTTTCAAAAGTGCCGGATGCCAGCAGCGAGTACCAGATCACCATCGATCATACCGACGGCAGGGATGTCCTCACGCTCTCCTTCGAGACCGAGGTCCCGGAGGACAAGTACAGCACGGTGGAGAATCAGGTGCTGAAGACCTTCAGGGCGTTAGTGGGACCTACCATAGAGGTGAAGGCGGTGCGTATGGGTACCCTTCCCCGCAGTATGAAGAAGACCGCACGTGTGGTCGACAACAGGTACTGACTCAGTTCTTCTCGCCGACCAGTGCGAAATATGCCAGCAGTGCCTCGAGCTGTATCTTCTCGTTGCTTCCTTCGATGATACGGAACTCGATCTCGCCGGTCTTGTCGATGAGTTTCACCTTGGATTCTATCGGCAGTCCGAGCTTGGAGATCTCCGCATGGATCTGACGGATCACGTCCTGTCCGGAGAGACCGTAGGTGATCATCACGTTGTCGAGCTTGTTGCAGGCATCGTTGAACTTCCCCATCATGGCTGATTTCAGGATATCGGTGATCTCGTCCTCGTTGGCGGAACCCGAGACCTTCGCGATGGTGTCGGGGGTGATCTGCTCTCCCAGGGAGGCAGCGGTCTGCAGGGTGTTCACGGCACGCCTGACGTCGCCCCTTGCGATGTAGATGAGGGCTTCCACCGCACCTTCGCCCAAGTCGAGGTTCTCCTCGGCGGCGATACGGTCCACGACCTTCTGTATCTCGGTGTTGGAGACGGGCCTGAACCTGAACACGGCACACCTGGACTGGATGGGGTCGATGATCTTCGATGAATAGTTGCACGAGAGGATGAAACGGCAGGTCTTGGAGTACTTCTCCATGGTCCTCCTGAGGGCACCCTGTGCGTCGTTGGTCAGGGCATCGGATTCGTCCAGGAAGATGATCTTGAACTCGGCCCCCTCTATGGGTGCGGTCCTGGCGAAGTCCTTGATCTTGCCCCTGACCACGTCGATACCCCTGTCGTCGGAGGCGTTGAGCTCGATGAAGTTCCCTCTCCAGCTGTCGCCGAACATGCTCCTCGCGAGGGCGAGTGCACAGGTGGTCTTACCGGTACCGGGGGTACCCGCGAACATGAGGTGGGGCATGTTCTTGGCCTCCACGTATCCCTTGAGTCTGTCTGTGACGCTGTTCTGTCCAACCACTTCGTCCAAAGTCTTGGGTCTGTACTTCTCTGTCCAAATCTCGTTCATCGAATCGCCTCTTCAGTATTGCCTGTGGAATTTATCAAGTCCGCGGGAGACCGCGTTGTCCTTCTGTATGACGGGGTTGTCGGTGTAGATGTCCACGAACATTCCGTCGTGTCCGTAGATCCTGACGATGTCGTTCCCGCCGATCTCGTAATCCTTGTGTTCGACTATGTCGAACTGCATCCCCCAATATCCGTTGGAGGGCTCCGTGTTCACCACGGCACGGAAGAAGTCCTCCCCCTTCCATTTCTTCACCCATATCTCGAACCTCCTGCCGATGGGTGACGTGATGTGCACCACGCACTGCTTCTCCACCGGACCCTCGGAGAGCTGCTCCCATCCCTCGTCGGTGAGGCCGAGCATGCGGTCCATCTCCTCCTTCTCCATGTACGCCCTGTTGTCTATGAAGAGGAAGGACTCGACGCGTGCGAGACGCAGTTTGAGCTGGCCCCCGATGGACATGTCCCTTATGTCGCCTCTCAGCAGATACACGATGTAGGAGACCATGAGGAGGATGGGGGGCACCCATGCGTTGAAGGTCTCCTCAGCCGCCGCGAGGTCGTGGAAGATGTACCTCTCCACCCACCAGGGCACCAGCATGAATCCTGTGATTGCTGCATAGATCATGATGAGACGGGTGATGTTGTGCTGGTATCCGAGGGCATAGCCGATGACGCATCCCAGCGACAGCACGGCCATGAGGTTGATGATCAGGGCGATGGCGGATACCACAATGTCCTCAGATTCCTCAAGGAAGAAGAAGTCGGTGAAGTAGAGGATGGAGTACATCGTGACGCCGATGCTGAGCAGCAGTGTGGATTTCCTGATGTCCGATATGTACATCAGCGAGAGTCCCAGGAAGAGGGTGAGCATCACGAATCCGCAGAGTTCCATGCGTTCGATGATGGTGGAATTCACCGGATCGGAATAGGTCCCGAGGTTCATCCACACATCGAGGACCATCATGCAGCACATGACGGCCGCGGTGGCGGCGAGGTGCATCTCGCGGGTGAACTTCATGCGGCCGCCTCCTCTGTGATGACGTCGGCACGGAGGACCCTGTGGGGCCCCAGGAGGAATATCTCCCCGCTTCCGTCGGTGTATTCGACCTTGTCCACCTTCAGCCTCTGGGCGAAGAGGAGGGTACCGTCCTCGAAAGCAGATAATGTGAAGTAGAGCGTATCGGAGCCGTACCATCTCTGTATGGTGACGTATGCGGTACCGTACGGGCCGACGGCCACGGTCTTCATCTCCATCTCCACCGGACCGTTGTCGTGGTCGAAGCGGGTCCAGCCGCTGCCTCCCGGGGATGCGAGGCCCCTTGCCTCCTCATCAGTGAAAGACAGGTGTTCTATGGTGCGGTAGGTGGAGTCTATGCCGTTCAGGATGCGGATGTGGCGGGAGATCCTGTCGTTGTATCTGATCTCATCCGTATCGATGAGCCAGAGGAGGATGAAGTACATCAGGAACGGGATGATCAGGGTGTAGGTATCCTCCAGGATGGTGACGATCCCTTCGCCGAACTTGAAGTCGATGTAGGCCATGAAGGCAATGAGCATGATGTACGCACCCGAGAACGCCACGGATGCGGCGAACATACCGTACTTCCCGCGGACAGCACCCGAAAGAAGGGAGTATCCGGAGTAGCAGAGGTTGATGCCCAGGATGAAGATGAACCATCCGATACCGTTGGTGATGTCCTCCTGGGACAGGAGGAGCGGCAGACAGGTGATGATCCTGGTGGTACCCATACAGAGGGCGTACAGTCCCACCGCCCTGAGGAAGTTCCTGCGGACGTCGAGGAACAGGAAGATACCGCAGACGATGAACATGATCGTTCCCGGGACCCTCAGGAACCTCGAGAGCTCGACAACGGGGAAGTGCTGGCCGGTCATCAGTCCGATGAAGGCCGTGGCGGTGTTCACCGCTTCGACCCACGCCTCGTCGTCCGACAGGAAAATGATGGTGTACATGTTGTTCAGGCCGTACGCCATCATGATGGAAGCGATAAGGAAGATGGCTGCGTTCACGGCCCCTTTCGTTACTTTCTCCTTCATCAGCTGGAGGTTCTCCTCGTTGTCCTCGGAGAAAGCATCGAACATTTTCATGCGGGCGGTATGGCTGTCCATATTATTATTGTATGCGCGTGTGTGAATGGTTATAACTTCGGATGCTATGCACCGACCCATGAAAATCTACGACGCTTACCGTCTTGCCATCGAGACCGGTATGAAACACGATCCCCGCCCGAAGGAGGAGGTCGACCTGGTACTCAGCAAAGCGAAGAAAGCGTACGACGAGCTCCCGGAGGAGAAGAAGGAATTCTTCGACACGGAGAGTCTCTGGAACCCGTATTACGACTGCCGTTTCGCCTGGGGCGAGGACATCGCCAAGGAGACCGAGGCGGAGAGATTCATGTGGGGGATCGACATCACCGACGGCGAGCTCCTCCTCGCTGACCGTTTGAAGGAGAAGGGTCAGAGGATCGATGCCGTCGTGGCCCACCACCCCACCGGGAGATCCCGCAACCCCTTCCCCAAGGTAATGTGGATGCAGACCGACATCTTCTACGACTGCGGCGTGCCGATCAACGTCGCCGAAGGCCTCATGAAGCCCCGCATGGACGAGGTGCTGCAGGGTGTCATGGGTTCCAACTACAACATGGCGGCCGACTGTGCCA
>CACWTF010000060.1 GCA_902763685.1 methanogenic archaeon
GGTGCAGGTGCCGGTGTACTGGAACAGTCCCAGGAGATAGGATGATTCGGCGCTCTTCTCCGCATTGGAGGAGGCTGCCTCGAAGGCCCTGCCGAGATCGTAGGCATCGGAGTGCATGTCCATGAGGGCACGGACCTCCTTGGCCTTGGGATCGACGGCTTTGACGGTGTCGGAGTTCATTGACTCGCGTTAGTAATATTAAATATAAAAAGGGGGCGAAAATGGAAAGGTCGGGGGCAGAGTCGCTCCGCCCCCTTGGTTATGGTTTTCAGGCCTGCTTCTTCTTGCTGATGAAGAAGAACGCACCCACTCCGGCCACCGCCACGACGGCGATGACGGCCACGATCAGGATGGGGAACTCCCCGCTGCTTCCGGAGGGGGACTCGAATCCGATCATGTACATGGACAGGTGGTTGGTGTCGAAGGTTACCTTGCCGTCCGCGTAGGTGCAGTTCTTGGTCTCCTGGATCTTGCCGTCCGCGATGTGGTACACCCTCATGTTGGAAGCACTCTTGCCGTCGGGAAGGGTGAACGGCACGGTGAAGGTAGCCTTTCCGTCCCCGAAGCTGGTGTTGGCACCGAAGTCGATGTCGAACACGGGGTTGTCACCTACGAGAGCCTTCTCCTCGTCGGTGAGGGTGGACTTGTCGACATCAGCTATGGACAGGTTGGTAGCTGAATCACCAAGGGCTGCGATTGCAGCAGAATCGAAGGATGCGGCTTTTCCATCGGAAAGACTGACCCGCAGCGTGGTGTTCGCATCGGTTGTAGCCATGTCCTTGACAACGGCGAGATCGTCGTCACTGAACGAAGCCGTACTCGTAGCGGACTCCTTGGATGCAGTGGAACCTTCGGTATCGATATCGGTCGAAGGAAGTTTCATCTTGTCCCCAACCTTGAGGAAGACCTTTCCTTTCAGATTATCCGCATTGACCGCAATCACCGTAGTGCCATCCTCATCATACAATACAATAGTGCCGCAAGCTGATGAATTCACAGTGGTGAGACCGGTTCCAAATGCTATCTTTTTGAGTCCCGTGCACAGAGAGAACGAATACGCATCGATGGTCTGAACACTGTCAGGTATCACGATTGCCGTGAGACTCGAACAGTTGTAAAATGCGTATTCACCTAAGGTCTGAACACCATCGGGCATCTCTGCAGTCGCGAGGCTTTCACACCCGGAGAATGCACCGTATTCGATTCCCTGAAGGGATGAAGGCATGGACACGGTCTCAAGTGCGGCACAGGAACTGAATGTCGATACGGGGACGGAAGTAATACCTGCGGAAAGAACCGCGGACCTTAAATCCGAACAGGAATGGAATACGGAGTCCTTCATGGTAGTGAGCGAATCGGGAAGGATTACCGAGGTGATCTTTGACTGACAGAAAGCCAGACGTTCGATGCACGTAACCCCGTTCGGTATGGTGATCTGTTCTATCTTGCTGCCATAGAACGCTCCGTTCTTTATCGTCGTCACGTTAGAAGGGATGACATAGCTCTTGTCGGTCTTTCCAAACGGATACAGAATCAGTTCGCTCATATCTTTGCTGAACAGGACCCCGTTGTCGGAACTGTTATATTCACTGGTTGGGCTGACAATTATCTCGGTAAGCGAATCGCTCCGATACAGGATGCCATATGTAACCGTGACATGATCCGGAAGGGTCAATGTCTTCAATCCAGAATATGCGAAGGCCATATCGCCGAATAGCACATAGTCGGGCAGTTCGATATCTTCGAGAGCACTGCATTCCATGAATGCTCTTGTTTTGATAGCGCTCACGGTGGAGGGCAGATTCACGGAACTCAGGTCCTGGCACTTACTGAACGCATACGCACCTACAGTGGTTACGCCCGGGAGAACGGTCACGGTATTGACTGCCCCTCCCCATCTGTCATTGGTGCAATAATTTACGAAGTCCTTCATTGCCCCAGTTCCGAAAATTGTGACCTTTCCGCTGCCGTTGTTAACATATTTCACATCGTCCCCTGCGGAAACAGGTACAGCCTGGACCATCTTGTCGCCGGCCAACACGAATGCGTTCCCCTTGATACCCGCGGCATCCTTCGTGATTTCGTCAGAACCGTCAGTGGTGTAAAGGCTCTGAGTGACCACGTTGGAGGTCACGGAGGTAAGCCCGCTAGAGAAGTAAACGAACTCGAGATTGGGGCAGTTGTAGAACGCAGAACTTCCGATTGTCGTGACACTGTCGGGAATATATAGGCTGGTCAGAGAGGTACAGGAATTGAATCCGAAACTCTCAATGGCGGTAACGGTGGAAGGTATGACCAGAATGGTGAGACTCTCGCACTGTTTGAACGAGGCATCCTTTATCACGGTGACCTGGGAAGGAAGGCTGAGCGATTTAAGTCCGGTACAGGCGAATGCATAGGTGCCGATTGATGTAAGTGTCTCAGGCAACGATACGGTAACGAGGTTGAGGCAACCGTCGAATGCACTGTTTCCGATGGTGGTGATACCGTCGGAAACAATCACGGATCTGATATCTTCCCTGAATGATGCCCACGGCTGGGTGGACTTGGAATAATCAGTCATTTCGCCCGTTCCCATGATCGTGAGGGTGTCGGTGGAATCATCGAAAGTCCACAATGCGGTGGGCCCGCAAGGGCTGCCGTCCGTCTTTACCATCTTGTCTCCGGATCTAACGAACGCGAAACCGTTCATATTGCCTGCACTCACAGACAATTCCGTGGTACCGTCAGTGTCATAGAAGGTGTTACCCTGGAAAGCATTGTTGCTTATGGAAGTAAGTCCGGCTCCGAAGTAGATCATTTGGAGACCGACACAGTTTTTGAACGCAAAATCCCCTATCGAGGTGACCTCATCTGACAATAGTACCCCTCTGAGGGAGGTACAGGACTCGAACGTATACGTGTTGATTGCAGTGATCTTATCGAAAAGTTGGATGGATTCCAACGAGGAACAGCCCTGGAATGCCTGTGAACCCACAACAGTCAGGGTGTCGGGACAGATGATCGAGGTCAACTTAGTACATTGATAGAATGCGCCTTTGCTTACTTCTGTGACCCCGTTGGGTATTGTGAAACTTGTACCGTCCTTAGCCGAGGGGTACTGGATCAAGGTTGTGAGACTCTTATTGAATAACACGCCGTCCACGGTCTTGAAACTTTCATTGTAAGGGGAGACGGTTATCGACTCAAGAGCATCGCTGGAACTCAACGACATATAGGAGATATAGGAAACATCCTTTCCGATGGTTACAGAGGTCAGATTATCACAGTTGTTGAATGCATGACCGCCTATGCTCGTGACACCATCTTCGATGACGGCGGTTACGACATCATCCTGCCAGGCAGGCCCAAATCCAGGTGCGGGCGAAAAATTAACCATATTGCCCTTTCCTGAGATAACCAGCTTGCCGGTGGAGGGGAAGAGGGTCCAGATGAGGTTGTTACCATTGGCTCCGCACTCGCCTGAGGGGAGTTTCACGAGTTTGGAATCCTCGCGGATGAAGGTGCTGCCGTTGAGGTTGTCTGCTGTCGCTTCCAAGGTTGAGGTGCCGTCGACATCGTAAAGGGTCTCGGAGAAAATGTCGGTACCGACAGTGGTGAGACTCTTTCCGAGATACACATAGCTCAGGGAGGTGCATCCCTTGAATGCCTCTTTGTTGATTGTTCCCGCCTCGTCGGAGAGCACGATACGTTCCAACATGGCACAGCCCTCGAAGGCATTGGGTCCGACAGTCCCGAGGGAAGTAGTATCGAAAGTGGTGAGCTTGGAACAATCCTTGAATACATTACCGTAGAGCGAGGTAATAGGGCTGGCCGCGGTCACGGTCTCGAGCGAGGTACATCCTTCGAACAAGTTGTCAGCGAGCATCGTGACGTTTGCCGGAAGGGCTATGGACTGCAGGGAGGTGCATCCCTGGAACACGAAACCACGCAGTGTTTTGAGATTACTGGGCAGGGTCACGGACTGCAGGGAGGTGCATCCGCTGAATGCATACCTCTCTATGTACATCTGTGTGTTGGGCAGGGTCACGGACTGCAGGGAGGTGCATCCGCTGAATGCATAGTAGTCGAGATAGTTCAGACTGCTGCCGAATGTGATGCTGGTGAGGCTGGTGCATCCCTGGAAGACCGACTGGTTGAGTTTTGTCAAATCCGCAGGCAGGGTCACTGACTGCAGGGAGGTGCATCCTCTGAACGCCTGATTGGCGATGCTGGTGATCCTGTCAGGAATCACGATTCCGGTTAAATTGGAACAATCCGAAAACGCAGAAGTATGGATCGAGGTGACGGTTATCGGGAAATCATATGCAGTCCCGGGCTGTGCTGGAGCATATCTGAGGATTGTATCCTTATCCTTGGTGTACAGGACGTTGTTCTCAGAGCACAGCGACTGGTTGTCCGCGTCTACGGAGATCGAGGCCAGCAGAGGGCATGAGGCACAGAAGGAACTTCCGAAACTGTCCAGACCCTTGCCGATAGTGACCGAGGTCAGTTGAGAACACTCGTTGAACGCATAATCTCCGAACGCCGTGACGGAATCAGGGATACCCACAGAGGTTATGGTGGTGCGGTAGAACGCAAAGTTTCCGATACTGGTTATGCCCTCGGAGATCTCGACAGCTGCGATACTGTTACCGCCCCATTTGGTTTCAGATGAAGTGAAGTTTTTCATCTCACCGGTTCCAGTTAAAGTCAGAGTGCCTGTACCGGTGTCAAAAGACCAAGTGATATTGTCACCGTCTTTTCCGCATTCTCCACTTGTTTCTGGTTCTGCGGATGAAATATCGGAATCATCCAATACAGCAAAGCAAGAAAGGGCCAGCACCGCTACCAGCAGCACGGCCGCGAGACCTTTTCCGAAGAACGTATTGCGTCTTGCGCGATACGCTTCGCATGGCGAAGAAGCTAACATGCGGAAAGAAACGTATCTGCCACATAAACCATTTACTACGGACGCGAAGTTAGTTTCGGTCACTTTCGGCCATCTCCCCCTGTGAACCTTATAAACCCCCTCAGTGGTATAGCAAACATGTCATCGAGCCGCCACGGAAACATTCAAGGATTCATAGCTAACGGTATCTGCGCAGTGTTCAGGAAGAACGAGTCTAGAAACCTTAATAACAGAACCCGCGATGGAAGGCGTATGATCGGAGGACCCGACGAACACATGGAACCCCTCGAATGGGCCAAGTTCGTCATCAGGAACAAGACGGAGGAGGATTATCCCGCCGCCCTTTCCGTCATCTCCTCCAGGGCCGCCCAGGGCGACAGCGATGCCGAGTTCTATCTGGGACTGGTGTACGCACGCGGACAGGGCATCGACAGGGACTTCCGCCTTGCCAGGGAATGGATGCAGAGGTCCGAGTCCCAGGGCAATTCCAATGCGGCATATTTCCTCGGAAAGATCTACCTCCGCGGATACGGACTCGAGAACCCCATACCTTCCGAGGCGGCGAAACTCTTCGAGAAGGCTGCCGACAGCGGGGATATCAGAGCGATGTACGAGCTGGCACTCCTCTTCATGAACGGCAACGGGGTCGCCAGGGACCTGTCGAAGACATACAATCTCCTCCTCGATTCCGCCAACGGCGGACACCTCGAGGCACAGTTCGTCCTCGGTCAGCTCTACAAGACCGGTGCCGGTACCGACAGGGACCCTTCCCAGGCTGTCAGGTGGTTATCCGCCGCCGCGATGCACGGCCATAAAGGAGCACAGATCCTCCTCGGCGACATGTACGCCATGGGAGACGGTGTCGACAAAGATGTGGATGAGGCGAACCGCTGGTACGACATGGCAGACGGCAAGGTCTCCCACTGACCCAGGCATCCTTTTTTTGATTAATAACAAGTGAACCGGAGGGTCACCCCTCCGGAATTGGTTTCAGTGCAGACCGATGATCTTACCGTCGTCGGTGAGGTCGATGTTCATAGCTGCAGGGACCTTTCCGAGTCCGGGCATCAGCATGATGGCACCGCAGACGGGGATGATGAATCCTGCTCCTGCGGAAAGGTTGACCTCCCTGACCTCGAGCTTCCATCCCTTGGGTGCGCCCCTGAGGTCGGCCTTGTCGGAGATGGAGTACTGGGTCTTGGCGATGCAGATGGGCAGTTTGCCGTAACCCTGCTCCTCGAGTGCCTTGAGGGACTGCTCGGCGGCAGCGGAGTAGACGACATCGTCGGCACCGTAGATCTTGGTGGCGACAGCCTTGATCTTCTCCTTGACGGGTGCGTCGTCGGGGTAGCAGAACTTGAAGTCGGTCTTGGTGCTGTCGACGATCTTGACGACCTTCTCGGCGAGCTCGACCGCTCCCTTTCCTCCCTCGAGGAATCCGTCGTTCTGTGCGACCTCGACGCCCATCTTCTCGCAGTGCTTGCGGATCATGTTCATGTGGGCGGGGTCGTCGAAGGCGAAGTGGTTGATGGAGACGATGACGGGTGCTCCGTAGGACCTCATGTTCTCGATGTGCTTGTCGAGGTTGGCGAATCCGCGTTCCAGTGCCTCGGTGGTAAGGGTGGAGGGATCCTTGACGTCCGCTCCTCCGTGGTGCATGAGTGCCCTGACGGTCGCGACGATGACGACGCAGTCGGGCCTGATGTCGGACTGCCTGCAGACGATGTCCATGAACTTCTCGGCTCCCAGATCGGCGGCGAAACCTCCCTCGGTGACAGCGTAGTCTCCGAGTTTCACTGCCGCTTTGGTGGCGATGATGGAGTTGTTTCCGTGTGCGATGTTGGCGAAGGGGAATCCGTGGATGAAGACGGGCTGTCCCTCGAGGGTCTGTACGAGGTTGGGCATGAGTGCCTCCCTGAGGATGACCATCATGGCACCGACGCATCCGAGCTGTCCGGCGGTGACGGGTTTCTTGTCGTAGGTGTATGCGACGACGATCCTCTCGAGCCTCTTCCTCAGGTCAGCGTAGTCCTTGGAGAGTGCGAGGATGGCGGAGATCTCGGAAGCGGAGGTGATGAGGTATCCGCTCTCGTGGGGGACTCCGGCGTTGAGCTTGCCGTCGCCGAGACCGACGATGATCTTCCTGAGCTCACGGCAGTTCATGTCGACGGTCTTCTTCCATACGATCCTGGTGGGGTCGATGTTCAGGGGGTTGTCCCTTACGAGGTTGTTCTCGAGTACCGCGGAGAGCAGGTTGTGTGCTGCTGCGACAGCGTGGATGTCGCCGGTGAACTCCAGGTCGATCTTCCACATGGGGTAGACCTGTACGTTTCCTCCTCCGGTGGCTCCTCCCTTCACACCGAAGGTGGGTCCCATGGAGGGCTCCCTGAGAGCTCCGACGACGTTCTTTCCGATTGCACTGAGTCCCTGGATAAGACTGATGGTGGTCACGGTCTTTCCCTCTCCGGCAGGGGTGGGGGTGACCGCGGTGACGAGGATCAGTTTACCGTTCT
The DNA here is from genome assembly GCA_902763685.1 of methanogenic archaeon. Taxonomy (GTDB): domain Archaea; phylum Thermoplasmatota; class Thermoplasmata; order Methanomassiliicoccales; family Methanomethylophilaceae; genus Methanomethylophilus. Next base: position 7,405 of record CACWTF010000060.1, read on the forward strand.
TCTTGTCCTTTCCGATGCGGTCCAGGACGTCAAGGGGGACCTTCGCGACATACTTTCCGAACTGCTCGAGGTCGTCGGCCGAGAGTCCGATCTTTTTGGCGATGTCAACGATGTTCTGCACTTTGGCTTCCTGGGCGATTTCGATGTCGCTTTTCATGTGATTTTAGAATCGGAGTCCCCTTTAAAAACGTGATTATGGTACGCAGAAAGAATACGATGGAGATATGGGAACCGATACGGGAGGACCGGGAAAATCTTTTAAATGGGTGGTCCCCGATGGTTTACCCCGTAATGCAGTACCCTACATATATCCTTGACGTCGAAGAGGGACTGTGTTGAATAAGTCGGGCAAAGGATCACTGGCCCGATCCATATCTGTTTTCTTCGGATGAATGCCTGTTTTTGTTTTATTTCGAACTGATGTATG
>CACWTF010000061.1 GCA_902763685.1 methanogenic archaeon
GGTCCCATTTCGAACCCGGAAGTTAAGCCTGCCCGCGTAGATGTCGCGTACTGTGTTGCGCAAGTGCACGGGAAAGCATCCACGCTGTCAACCACTTCTTCATTTCTACCTGGCGAGCAACGCCATTTTCACATACCCTGTCTACGGCGATCGACGGTCCGGGATAACGGCACATTAATATTGTCGCGCACGTATGGACACACGATGATACTGATAAAACTCGGCGGAAGCGTCATTACCGACAAGGCCGAGTACCGCAAATTCAACAGGGAGACCGTATCGAGACTCGCTGACGAGATCCGCCGTTCCGGCGAACAGGTGATCATCGTCCACGGAGCGGGTTCCTTCGGACACGTCGTTTCCAAACAGTACGCTCTCCAGAAAGGCCATCAGAACGATGACCAGATCCCCGCGGTGGCCAGGGTCATGTGCGATACCAGGGAGCTCAGCTCCATGGTGGTCGAGGAACTCCTCGCCAAGGACATACCCGCAGTATCCGTACCCATCGGCTCCTGTTTCGTTGCGGACGGCGGAAAACTCATCGTCGACAACGAGGAACCGCTCAGGAGGCTCACCGACCTCGGCATCATGCCCGTGATGTTCGGCGACGTCCTCACGGACAGGAAGATGGGATTCTCCATAGTTTCCGGCGACCAGGTGATGGAATACCTCTGCAAGATGTACGATCCCGAGAAGGTCATCTTCGTCTCCGACATCGACGGACTTTACAATAAAAACCCCAAGACCGAGAAAGGTGCCAGGATGATCGGTACCGTGACCAGGAAGAAGATGGAGGAGATCGCCATGGAATCCAACGTGGACGACGTCACCGGCGGTGTCCGCAACAAAATGGAGGCCATGCTCCGCATGACCGACTCCCGCAGGCACTGCTACCTCGTGAACGGGAACGCACCCGAGCGTCTCTACCATCTCCTGAAAGGGGAGACAGTTACCTGTACGGTGGCCAAAGGAGGCTTAGAATGACCGGCGAACAGATAAGAAGCAGAAAAGCGGACCACCTTAGGATCTGCACCGACGAGAGGATCGCCCCCGACCACTGCTACTGGGACGATATCAGGCTCATGCACAACGCGATGCCCGAGATAAACATGGACGACATCGACATGTCCGCCACCGTCCTCGGGAAGAGACTGGAGTTCCCCTTCATCGTCACCGCCATCACCGGAGGGTTCTCCGGAGCGAAGAAGATCAACGAGAACATCGCCAAGGCCTGTTCGGAGCTCGGCATCGGAATGGGTGTCGGAAGCGAGAGGGCCGGGGTCACAGGTGTCGAACCCGGTTCCTACAGCATCATCAAGGATTACGATCTTCCCCTGGTCATCGGCAACGTGGGCGCCCCCCAGCTGGTACCCCAGAAGAGCAAGGACCGTTTCACCGCGGACATGGTGGGACAGGCCAAGGACCTGATCGATGCCGACTACGTCGCCATCCACCTCAACTTCCTGCAGGAGGTCGTACAGCCCGAGGGCGACTGCAACGGGGCCGGTGTGAGGGATGCCATCCGCGACCTCGCCAGACTGTACCCCCTGATCGTGAAGGAGACCGGGGCGGGTATCGACGCATTCACCGCACAGAGGCTCGCCGGCATCGGCATCAACGGTATCGACGTGGCCGGAATGGGAGGCACCAGCTTCTCCGCCGTGGAGATGTACCGTGCCGAGGACATCGGCGACGACATGCACGCGGAGCTCGGCAACACCTTCTTCGACTGGGGCATACCCACACCCGTGGCCCTCCAGGAAGCGAAATGTTCCAGGCTCCCCCTGATCGCATCGGGAGGAGTGCTCGACGGTACCCATGTGGCAGCCGCCATCGCCATGGGTGCACAGGCGGCAGGTGCCGCCAAGGCCATCCTCAGGGAGGCCACCGAATCCGCGGCCGCGGTGAAGGAGAAACTTCTGCTTATCAAAGAGGAACTGAAGGTCGCCATGATGCTGACCGGTTCCGCAAACATTGACCAGCTTTCCAAGGCAAGATATGTGGTCCTTGGCGAGACCAGAGATTGGTTCGAGGGATTGAAATGGACGCAAAACAGTATCTGATGAAATGTTCCAAAGAGCTTGACAGCGCGATCAAACAGTACATACCTGACCAGGAGCCCATGAGGCTCATCGAGGCCTCCAGGCAGTACCCCTACGCTGGAGGGAAGAGGATGAGACCCGCCATCGTCATGGCCGCCTGCGGTGCGGTCGGCGGGGACAAATCCAAGGCCGTACCCCTCGCTGTCGCCATCGAGTACATCCACAACTTCACCCTGATTCACGACGACTACATGGACGGGGACGAGATGAGGAGGGGAATGAAGACCATCCACGTCGGATACGACATGCCCACCGCCATCCTCGCCGGAGATGCACTCTTCGCCAAGGCATACCAGATCATCGCCGAGCTCGACATCCCCAGCGACAACATGAGGGGCATCCTCAAGTTCGTCTCCGACGCGGTCTGGGACCTCGCAAGGGGACAGCAGTTCGACATCGAGAACGAGCACAAGCTCGTCAGCGAGGCCAGGTACACCGAGACCATCTTCCTGAAGACCAGCGTCCTGTTCGCTGCCGCCGCGGCAGGAGGAGCACTCGTCGGAGGTGCCAAGCCCGAGGTCGTGGAGGCCATCAACAAGTTCGCACTCGACATGGGTCTCGGATTCCAGATGTACGACGATTACCTCGGAATCGCAGGCGACTCCTCCAAGACCGGGAAGTCCGTCGGAAACGACCTCCGCAAGGGAAAGTGCACCCTCATGGTCACCTACACCCTGGAGAACCTGAAGGACGAGGCCAAACTCGCCAAGTTCAAATCCATCCTCGGCAACATGGACGCCACCGAGGAAGAGGTCCGCGAGGGAATGCAGATCATGAAGGACATCGGTGCCATCGATTACAACAAGAAGGCCGCCGAGGACAAGATCGCATCCGCCAAGGCATACCTCTCCATCCTCCCCGAGAGCGAGGACAAGGAATTCATGCTGGCACTTGCCGATTACGCCATCAGCAGGGACGTCTGAGAAACTCAAGGATCGCGGATCCCGTCCGCGGTTATCCTGAACATCGCAGACCTTCCTTCGGGGAGGCTGCGGTGTTTTATTATCACTGCATTGCGGATTCCGTTGCCGCGCATATCCAGGCGGATTATGGTTTTCGCGTTGTGGTTCATGGCGTGTCCGCCCAGGAACTCTATGGAACCCGTGGTTATGTTCGTGTAGACCTGTGACGTGATGATCACGGGGACATCGTAATTCCGGCCGATATCCAGGAGGATCTCGGTCTGCCGAATGAAGTCGTTGCGCATCTCCATGTTGTCGTAATTCAGACGGTAGAACATGGTCATGGAGTCGATGATGACGAGACCCAGCAGCCCGTTCTTGGCGATCTTCTCGATCTGATCCACACGGTGCGACTGCTCCTGGAAACTGTGCACCTGGAATACCAGCATCTCCTTGACAAGCTTCTCGTCCCCGAAGATCTGGAGGATACGCTCGTAGGAAAGGCCCTCGGTGTCCACGTAGGCGACCTTCTTCCCGCTGCGTATCACGTTGTACGCCATCTGAAGGCATACGTTGCTCTTACCGCATCCCGCTTCGCCGTAGAAAAGCGTCAAGCTGCCCGCTTCGATGCCGCCCCCCAACATGGAGTCGACCAGTTTACAGCCCGTCGGTATGCGTTTCACATTGGGGGGTATGACGGGAGCGTTCATAATCATACGCATGACCGTCACTACTAATTACCCGAGCACCTATCGCTCAATATGGACCGCGAAGGGAGAACCATGGTCGCCAGCGGAGCAGAGGGCAGTGTATACAGGACCTCCTATCTCGGCCGCAGGGCGATGGTGAAGATCCGTTCCCCCAAGCAGTACCGCATACCCGAGCTCGACCGCAGGATCAGGTCCCAGAGGATCCGTGCCGAGGCGAGGCTCATCCGCGAGGCCCGCTCCGCCGGGATCCGCACGCCGATCATCTACGACGTGGATACCAAGGAGTGCAGCATCACCATGGAGGACGTGGACGGCATGACCGTGAAGGCCTACCTCGACCAGCATCCGGAGGATGCGGAAAGGGTCTGCAGGCTCATCGGTACCGACATAGCCAGACTCCACAATTCCAAGATCTGCCACGGCGACCTGACGACCTCGAACATGATCCTCACCAAGGACAGCAGACTGTGCCTCATCGACTTCTCCATGGGCGCCTCGCTCATCGGGGTGGAGGACATGGGAGTGGACATCCGCCTCCTCGAGAGGGCATTCTATTCCGCCCACCCCACCATCAAGAACGCGTTCGGGGACTTCATCGATGCTTACTGCAGGACGAAGACCGACAGCAAGCAGGTCATGGACAAGGTCCAGGAGATCAAGGACAGAGGAAGATACACATGAAACTGAACGTCGTCACCCACAATCCCGGAAAAGTCAAGGAATACCAGGCGGAATTCTCCGAATTCGACGTACAGATGGTGCATGTGAACCGCGAGTACGACGAGGTCCAGACAGCATATCTGGAAGAGGTCGTCGACAAGGGCATGAAACAGCTCTACGCGGAAGGTCTCAGGGACTTCATGATCGACGATTCGGGACTGTTCATCAACGCCCTCAAGGGCTTCCCCGGAGTGTACTCCGCATACGGTCAGAAGACCCTCGGCAACAAGGGCATCCTCAAGCTCATGGAGGGGGTGGAGGATCGTACCGCCAGTTTCAAATGCTGCATCGGATGCATGATCGGCGAAGAGAGGATCGTGGTCACTGGCACATGTCCAGGATACATCCTCTACGAGGAGAGGGGGACCGAAGGATTCGGCTACGATCCCATCTTCACCCCGAACGGCGAACAGTCCTTCGCCGAGATACCCATCGAGCAGAAGAATACTGTCTCCCACCGCGGCATCGCCACCGCCATGCTCATCGATGAGCTGAAGAAAAGAGGGCTCATCTGAACGTCTATATACTTACGGACGATAAGCCTCACTGTGGGCCTGTGGGCTAGCTTGGTATACTTGTGGCTTTGGGAGCCATTGACTCCGGTTCAAATCCGGACAGGCCCACTACCTTGAATTTTTGAAAATCATCCGCCGAATACCGCACACACGACCGTGAAGAACAGGCTTATGCCCGCGGTGGTGGTGCCGGTAACCAGACGCGACCTCAGTCCGTCGCCGGGGGCCATGAAGTACCCTACCAGGAAGATGAGGATACAGGAGATCACACACGCGTTCAGGATCGCCCATTCGAAACTGTCGATGAAGGTGAGGCACAGAACCGGAGGTATCGCAGGGGCGGCCGCGAACACGAAGGTGGTGACGGCGTTGAAGAGATAGTGGCGGTTGGACTTCCTCAATCCCTCCCTGCCTGTGAACTCTCCGTCGAGGAACACATCGATCATCCTGTCCTGGTCCTCCTTGCTGATCATCTGGAATACGGTGCCGTTGAACTCCGATTCGAGTGCGGCCTTGTTGGCCTCGCGGTCATGATTATCCTGCACCTCACGGTACAGTCTCACGGAACGGTACAGGGACATCAGGTCCGCCCTGTAGAATATGTACATGTCGATGACGGCCCAGACCACGTCCATGCCCAGGATGGCGTAGATCAGGTGCATACGGTCGGAGTAGTGCATAATCCCGACGTATGCGGTAAGCATGATGGTAAGTGCCATTATGCACCCATACATCGCCTCCTGGATCACGAGATCCCTGTCGAGCCTGTCCCAGACGGATGAAACATTCATCGGGGATTAATCGCGATTACAGTAGAAAACGGTGATGGATGACCCGACGGCGATATTCACGCATGGCCGACGGATATGCCAGCACTAAATATTAGGAAGAAGAATGGTGGGCCCCCTCGGATTTGAACCGGGGTCACATGCACCCCAAGCATGAAGGATACCAAGCTACCCCAAGGGCCCGTATGTTGGGTTGATAAATGGTTTAGGTTAAATAGTTTGTGTGTGCCAGCTGGAATCATCCAAGCTTGGATATCTCGCCGATGAGATCGGCATGGGCCACGATCATCCTGCGGCAGCAGTATCTCTCGAATCCCATGTCGTCGAGGACGGTCTTTGCATCCTCGCCCATCTTGACACGTTTCTCGTACTCAGGGTAGGCAGAGCCGACCACTTTTCCGCAAGTAAAGCATCTCACCGGTATTATCATGAAACCACATCACCTGTAGGACTTCTGCTTCTTTGCGCGAGCTCCGGGTCCCATGGGCTTCTTGGGCAGTTTGTTCCTGTCGTCGTTGACGATAAGGGTCCTGTCGTATGCCCTGAAGAGAGCTTCGAGCTCGTCGTCCTTGTAGTAGTCCACAAGTCCCCTTGCGATAGCAGTCCTGACGGCTGCTGCCTGGCCCATGACTCCTCCGCCCTGTACGAGGACGGCGATGTCGACCTTGGCTGCCTTCTCAGGAACGAGCTGGAGGGGTTCCTCGATCTTGAGCCTTGCGAGCTCGGGGGAATAGATAGCGAGGGGGGTCTTGTTGATGGTGACCTTGCCGGTACCTTCTTTCACGGTAGCCCTGGCGATTGCGGTCTTCCTTTTTCCACTAGTGTTGACTGCATCCATTGAAATCACCTAATCTTAGATCCCAGGAATTCAGAGATTTCTCCCAGGGTGACGTATTTGCACTGGAGGGCTTTGACGGCCACATCGACTTTGACTTTCTCTGCGGCTTCGAACTGCTTGGGGACTCCGACGAAGACGTGGAGGGCCCTGTATGCTTCCCTACCGGTGGTGGTGTAACGGGGGATCATTCCCTTGACGCATCTCTTGAAGAGAAGGTCTGCCCTGCGGGGATAGAACGGTCCTTTCCTCTTGGTGACTTCTCCGACGTCAACCTTGTGCTTGAAATCGGCGAAGACTTCGCTCCTCTCACCGGAAACAATGATCTGCTCAGCGTTGAGGACGACAACTTCCTCACCGTTGAGGATCCTGCAGGCGACATCGCTTGCAAGCCTTCCGTAGATGAGGCCTTTTCCATCGATTACGGTAACCATTGAAATCATCCCATAATCCTTACTTTCGATCCAGACGGGTTCTCGTCCATGAGCTCTTTGATGGTCATGGTCTTTCCGCCTGCAGCGACGATTGCGGCTGCGGCCTTTGCACTGAAGCTGTAGGCTGCAACGTTCACTTTCTTGCTGATATCTCCGGCAGCGAGGACTTTACCGGGTACGATAATGGTCTCTCCATCTGCAGCGTATTTCTCAATCTTGCTGAGGTTCGCCTCGGCCCACACCCTAGAGGGTGCTTCGAGCCGGAGCGCGATGTCTCGCCAGATAGCAGCCTTCGGATCTTCCCTAGTCTTGGCCTTGAGATCGTTGATCAAGGCGACGAGCTGGGGGTTAGTCTTGTAGCATTTGTTGCTCATTTTTCTGACTCTCCCGACATTGGGTAAGGGGGGTCTATGTGGGACTTATTTATAAAGGTATGTGCCCGCTATTTTGTTATATAGAACAGGAAAGGACTGTGTTGAATAAGTCCTGATTCACCATCGCTTCAGGCCTCCAGCATAATCTCCCTATGGATGTCGTACAGCGAATACCTGTACTGCATCGTGAGAC
>CACWTF010000062.1 GCA_902763685.1 methanogenic archaeon
GACGCACCCCAGGCGGACTACCACAAGCTTGTCGCACTCGTCGGATTCTTCCTCATCGTCATCGGTCTCCTCCTGGCATCCGTCCAGAGGTACTACGAGGGAAAGGTCCTGGCAGTCGGACTCGCTATCATTGCATTCATCGTCATGTTCTTCGCAACCACCCAGTACGGTTACGAGGAAGGAGAACTCTACGCAGTCATCATCGTGGCCCTCTGGGGACTCGTCGATGCCATCTTCATGATCGTAGACGGAATCAACGGAGCTGGTGCACAATGATAATGGACAGACTCACCAAACTCGGAATGATCATCGCAGGAATCGGCGGAATCGTTGCAATCATCGGACTCCCCTACTCCTACACCAACGACCTTGACACCTTCGTACCCCTCGGAGCGTTCCTCCTTCTGGCAGTCATGTTCTTCGCCATGTGCGGAGCATTCAGCAAGAACGGACAGTGGACCCCCAAGGCACTGACCTTCTTCGCTTTCATCACCGCCGGTGTCATCATCGGAGTGACCATTCCCGGTTACATCAACCTCTACTTCGGAATCATCGAACTCGTCCTTGCAGCGCTGGTCATCATCATCAGCTACAACCCTGCAACCCAGAGATTCGTCGCCCAGGCAGAGTGAAACTCACTTACCGGCTTCGGCCGGTTACTCTTTTTTTATCGTTCAACCAAGAACATGGTAAACTTTAAATCGAATCCGCAGGATTTCAAGACGTGGACGAGAGATACACCTTCGCATTGAGGAAGATAGCCCTTCTGGGCGGAATGGACGAGTACATCGCGGTCTCCTCCAGGGAACTCGGGGAGACGCTCGAAATGAGCCAGCAGTCGGCATCCAAGAGGATCCTAGAACTGCTCGAACTCAGGCTCATCGTGAGGGACCTCGGTGCCCGTAAGCAGAGGATCAAGCTCACCGCAGCAGGGGTTGACGAATTGAAGAAGGAATACAACGAATACCGGAGGCTCTTCGAACTTACCGACCATATCAGCCTCCACGGTGTCGTCAAGGACGGTATGGGCGAGGGACAGTATTACATCGACCAGGAAGGTTACAGGAAGCAGTTCGAGGAGAAGCTCGGATTCAAACCCTATCCCGGTACCCTCAACATCTCCGTCGATAAGGAGGACGTGGGCAAGCTCGACGTCATCAAGAGCACCGCGGGGATCTACATCAACGGATTCACCATGGGCGGCCGTACGTTCGGGGACGTCATCGCATACAAGGCCAAGATCAAGAACGTGGACTGTGCGATAGTCGTACCCGCCAGGTCCCATTACGTGGACATCATCGAGGTCATCTGCAAGTACCACCTCAGGCGCACCTTCAGCCTGAACACCGATGACCGTATCGATGTGAAAGTCAGCTTGTGAACAATTTATGCGGGGGGATTACCCCCGCGGTTTCATTTCTTGCTAAGGTATTTCATCACGGAAGTGAAGATGCGCTTTCCGTCGCCGTCCTCACTCCTGTGTCCCCTGGTCCAGTCGTCCATGGTGTAAGCGGTCATGACACGCTCGGGGTGGGGCATCATTCCCATGACGTTACCTGCGGGGTTGCAGATTCCTGCGATATCGCCGGGGGATCCGTTGGGGTTCCAGGGATAGGTCGCACGGCCTCCGTCAGGGGTGACGTACCTGAACACCACCTGGTCGTTCTCCTCGAGTTTGGAGACGAAGTTGGGGATGTTGCTCATGAGCTTTCCCTCTCCATGTGCGGAGGGACAGTACAGGAGCTCTCCCTTGGGGATGTCGCAGGTGAACACGCACTTCGACCTGTTGTCGTTGCGTAGGATACTGGGGCGGCACTCGAACCTTCCGGAATCATTGTTGTACAGGGCCGCGGTGGGCTCTTCGGACATGGTGCCGTCGAGAGCGGGGAGCAGACCGAGCTCGACGAGGATCTGGAATCCGTTGCACACTCCGAGCACGGGCTTGCCTGCGTCGACGAAGTCCCTGATATCCTTGCCGATACCGGCCTTGATCCTCGATGCGAAGATCGCTCCGGCACGTACGTAATCACCGGCGGAGAATCCTCCGGGGAATGCCAGGATATCGTAGTCCTCGAGGCTCCTCTTGAGCGATGGATCGCACTGTCCCAGGAGCTGTTTGAGGTGGACCTTCTCGGACTTGGCTCCTACCATCTCGAAGGCATTGGCCATCTCGTCCTCGCAGTTCGTTCCCTCGATCCTGACAACGCATACCCTTACATCTTCAGCTTTCATTGCGCACCGCCTCCCATGATGTTCCAGATGGGGTCGTTCCAGGCGGCCCTCATCACCTCCACGGGGATCTCCACGTCGGTTCCCTTGATGACGAGCGCGTTACCCTTGGTGAGTCCGATGGGGGTTGCGGCGTCGCCCATGATCTCGGTGAACCTGGTGACGTCCTTGCCGTCTACCTCCGCGATCCAGCGGGAGGTGCTCTCGGCGAACAGTTTGACATTGTCGTTGGGACAGTCCATGGCGGACAGGTCGAGCTCGGCACCCACGTCTCCGGAGATGCACATCTCGGCAACGGCGACCGCAAGACCTCCGTCGGAACAGTCGTGACAGCTGAGCACGAGTCCCTCATCCATGGCCTTGAGGAGCCTGTCGGAGGAATCCTTCAGCCTCTTGACGTCGGTGGCGGGGACCTCTCCTCCCTCTCCTCCGAACTTCCTGAAGAGCAGGGATCCGCCCATCTCGTCCGCGGTCCTTCCGACCAGGAACAGCAGCGAACCGGTCTTCTTGAAGTCGGCGGAGACCGCTTTGCGGACGTCGTCGATGAGACCGCAGCAGACGATCATGGGGGTGGGGAGGATGTGGACTCCTCCGGGGGCCTCGTTGTAGAGACTGACGTTACCGGAGGGTATGGGGATGTTGAGTTCCTTGGCGAAGTCGCCGATACCGTGGACTGCCTCACGGAACTCTCCCAGCCTCTCGGGCTTCTCGGGGTTACCGAAGTTGAGACAGTCGGTGAAGGCGTTGGGCCTGGCTCCGACGGCGACGACGTTACGGAACGCCTCGTCGAGGGAGGCCATTCCTCCTCTGTAGGGGTTCGCCTTGGTGAACCAGGGGTTGCAGCCGACGGCGGCCGCGAGTCCCTTCCAGCGTCCGGGGACGGGCATCAGGACGGATGCGTCTCCGGGTCCGCCCTTGTTGAGCTTACCGACGATGGGGCGGAGAACGGTACCCGCACGGACCTCGTGGTCGTACTGCCTGATGGCCCACTCCTTGGATGCCACGTTGGGGTCGGACAGGAGTTTGAGTATGACCTCGCTGAGTGCGGGGAGCTCGGGGAACCTCTCGTCGGCCTTGGTGGATACCTTGGGCATGGTGTAGGGCCTGTTGTAGACGGGACCTCCGGTGAGGAACTCGATGTCCATGTCGAAGATCTTCTCGCCGTTCCAGAACAGGCGGGTGCGACCGGTGTCGGTGGTGACCGCCACGGGGGTGGCAATGATATCCCAGAGGTCGAAGATCGCCATGACCTTGTCGACGTTCTCGGGTTTGCAGGTACACATCATACGCTCCTGGGATTCGGATACCCAGATCTCCCAGGGTGCGAGACCGGTCTCCTTGAGGGGGACCTTCTCGAGATCGACATCGGCTCCGAAGCCCTTCTCGATGGCCATCTCTCCGACGACGCAGCTGAGTCCTCCTCCGCCCAGGTCCTTCATACCGGTGACGAGGTGCTTCTGTGCGAGCTCGAGGCAGGCGTGGATGACGGGTTCCTTGGTGATGGGGTCACCCAGCTGGACAGCTCCCCTGGAGTCGTCCTCGGAGGTGGCGGTGATGTCCTTGGATGCGAAGTTCACACCGTGGATACCGTCCCTTCCGGTACGTCCTCCGAAGAGGATCATTACCTCTCCGGGAGCGGATGCGAAGTTGTTCAGGAGGTCCTTCCTCTTGACGATACCCAGACAGCATACGTTGACAAGGCAGTTGCCGGTGTAGCTCTCGTCGAAGAAGAATCCTCCGGTGATGGTGGGGATTCCGATCCTGTTTCCGTAATCCCTGATTCCGGAAACGACACCGCTCATCAGGTAGCGGGGGTGTTTGATTCCCTGGGGCATCTCTCCCTTCCTGTCGGGGTAGCCGAAGCAGAGGGGGTCGGCGAGTCCTATGGGCTGTGCACCCATGCAGATGACGTCCCTCACGATACCGCCGATACCGGTGGCGGCTCCTCCGTAGGGCTCGATGGCCGAGGGGTGGTTGTGGCTCTCGACCCTGAGTGCGTATCCGTAGTCGTCGTCGAAGACCATGACTCCGGCGTCTCCCCTCGAGAGGACGTCCTCGCGGTCGATACCGAACACGAATTCCTTGAGGACGGGCTTGGAACTCTTGTAGCAGCAGTGCTCGGACCAGGCCTGCCCCAGGGACTGGAGCTCCACATCGGTGGCCTCCCTTCCCTCTTTAACGAAATAATCCTTGACAGCCTTCATCTCGTCAAGCGAGAGACCCAGGCTGAGGGCGGAGGATATGTCCTCCAGTTCTTTGTCGGAAGCATCGCGGATCCTGATGTCGCACAGGTCGTACGGTGCGTTCCTCTTGGTCATGCGCTCGTCAGCGGTCATGCGATCACTTCAGAGTGACTTTGTAGCTCTGTACAACGGGGTTGGCGAGGAGCTTCTTGCAGTATTCCTCTCCGGCGGCAAGGGCCTCTTTCTCGGGCATGTCGAGTTCGATCTCGAACATCTTGACCGATTTCACGGACTGGATGCCTTTGAAGCCAAGGGACTCGAGGGTCTTCTTGGTGTTGGTTCCCTCGGGGTCAGCGACCCCTTTCTTGAGTTCGATCCTGATATCGATTACTGTCATCGCGGATGCATACGCACGCGGGATATAATAGGGTTGTCAGACAGTACGCTTGCGTGCGAAGGTCAGATAGCCAGTGTGACCGAGCATCTCGAAGGACGGACGCACGCCTCCGGGATGGACCTCCATGCCGCGGCGGATGATCTCCATCGAACGGATGTCGGTGAGGCCCTTCTCACGCATGGCACGGACCGCGTTCTCCAGCTGGTTGCAGTTGGGGGCATACGCGCAGAACCTGCCTCCGTTCCTGAGATGAGGTAAAAGATTGTCGAGTGCGTTTTCGACGTCTGGCATATCTGTGGTTATGACATCGGCACCGTCGAATTCCACCGCGACGGTCTTCGCATCCCCGATCTGATACGACCAGTACTTGTCGAGTCCCACACGCCTCACGTTCTTGAGCGCCTTCTCGGCGTTCTGCTCCTTGAGTTCCACGGTGTGGACGTGTCCGGACGGTGCCACCGCGTGAAGGAGTGCGGTGGTCAGACCGCCGGAACCGGCCCCGACCTCGATGACCCGGGAACCGGAGTGGACATCGCATTCCATGAGGATGGCACAGGCATCCTTGGGGGTGATGATCTGGGCTCCCCTGTCCAGGGACTCGATCATCTCGATGACGCCGGGCCTGAAGACGTTGAACCTCTTGCCGACGATCTCGACAGCGTCCCCGTCCTCCAGATCCTTGAACCTGCTGCCGTCGACGGTACCCATGCCGCCGAGCTTGACCATGCCGGGCTCGTACCTGAACCAGTACCTCCTGCCGTCCTCGCCCTGCAGGTAGAGGGATTCGCCTTCCTGGAATGCCATGTGTCTTCCCTTCAGAGGGTGCGGGCCGCGTATGCGGGCTTGGCTTCCTTGCCGCAGACGATGCACTTGCCGGTCCAGTCCTCGGGTTTGTACGGGGTTCCGAGGATCTTGATGTCGTACTTGTCCTCGAACTTGTGGCCGCACTCGGGGCATCCGCACCAGCCGATCTTGACGATGCGTCCCTCGGGGATGGTTGCGACCTTGTCCATGTCATCCATCTCATCGATGAATCCCTGCTGTTTGGCCTTGGCGGCCTCCAGCATGTCCTCGGAGATCTTGTCGAGGATGAGCCTGGAGCCTTCGACGACGGAATCGAGGGAGATGGTGCCCTTCTCGCCGTTGTCCCTTCTGGCGAAGGTGACGACGCCGTTCTCGATGTCCTTTCCTCCGATCTCGAAACGGAGGGGGACGCCCTTGATCTCCCAGTCGAAGAACTTGCTTCCGGGACGGTCGTTGCGTTCGTCTACTTTAACACGGATGCCTGCCGCCTTGAGCTCGGCGGCGACCTTCCTGCAGACATCGATGACCTCTTCCGCATTGTCCTTCTTGAAGATGGGGACGATGACGATCTGGATGGGGGAGATGGCCGGGGGCAGTTTGAGTCCGGTGTCGTCCGCGTGGACGCCGATGACGGCTCCGAGGAGACGCTCGGTCATTCCGAGGGTGGTCTGGTGGACGTACACGTGCTCCCCTTCCTCGGTCTCGTAGGTGATGTCGTAGGGCTTGGAGAAGTTGGTGCTGTAGTAGTGTGCGGAACCGATCTGGAGGGTCCTTCCGTTGGGCATGACGGTGTCGATACCCACGGTGTAGTATGCTCCGGGGAACTTGTCCCAATCGGTACGGATCAGGAGGGAGTAGGGGAGGCAGAGGTCGTGGCAGACCGCATCGACGATCTCCACGTCCTGCTTGATCTGCCTCTCGGCATCCTCCTTGTCTGCGTGACAGGTGTGCGACTCGAAGAAGTGGATCTCCCTGACCCTCATGAAGGCACGGGTCTGCTTGGTCTCGTACCTGAAGGTGTTGACGATCTGGAAGACCTTGAGGGGAAGGTCCTGGTGGGACCTGACCCAAAGGGAGAACATGGGATACATGGCAGTCTCGGAGGTGGGCCTGAGGACCAGCCTGATGTCAAGAGGGTTGAGACCCGCGTGGGTGACCCAGTAGACCTCCTCGTCGAATCCCTTGATATGGTCCTTCTCCTTCTTGAACTCGCTCTCGGGGATCAGCAGGGGGAAGGATACCTCGTCGTGATCGGTAGCTTCCATCTCGCGGCGGAGGAAGGAGTCGATCTGGGACATGATCTTCCAGCCGTAGGGGGTCCAGACGTTCATTCCCTTGATGGGGTATCTCTTGTCGCAGAGCTGGGCCTTGTCGACGGTCTCGTTGTACCATTCGCCGAAATCCTGTTCCTTGGTCGGCATGGTTCACCACTTTCCTGCGTAGGCATCCCTGACCGCACCGGCCACGAGCTCGGCCACGGAGATGCGGGACACTGCGTTGTTGAGGGTGTTGCAGCACACCACGGAGTCGATGGGGCTTCCGTTGAACCTCTCGAGGGCGTTGTTGATGAACACTCCGTGGGTACAGGCGACGGACACCTTTACCGCACCGGCTTCCTTGAGTGCGGCGGTGGCTGCGATGATGGTTCCTCCGGTGGCGATCATGTCGTCGACGATGAGGACGCTCTTGCCCTTGACGTCAGCGGTGGCGGGCTGGATGCGGACCTCGGTTCCGGAGAGACGGGTCTTGGTCAGGTGGTCGTAGGGGAGACCCATGCACTCACCGACGATCTTGGCACGGCCTGCCGCTCCGATGTCGGGGGCGAGGACCATGTCGATGCCCTTGGTCTTGAAGTACTCGGCGATGACAGGTGCGGCCTTCAGGTCCTTGTAGGGGCGGTCGAAGTAC
>CACWTF010000063.1 GCA_902763685.1 methanogenic archaeon
TCTCACGATGCAGTACAGGTATTCGCTGTACGACATCCATAGGGAGATTATGCTGGAGGCCTGAAGCGATGGTGAATCAGGACTTATTCAACACAGTCGACAATCATATACATACCCGTGATCCGCTTTTATCCGAACTACATCTCACAATCCACCCATACCCCTGCCCTGCTATGTCTCTCACAGCGCCTCTCGAAGAATGAGGTATAAACTTTAGAAGTCATTTCCAAGGCGATACAGGAACTTCACCTGTTCCTGCCGCCTTCTTTCCTCTTCGAGGCGTCTCTCTCTTTCAATCCGCCTGCATTCCTGTTCGATACGGCGTTTCTCACGCCTTTTCTCCAGGAATGCGGATATGTTATCGAGGATGTCCCTCAGAAAACCCATATTCTGCATATCTCTATTTGAGTAGATATCGGTAATGCAGAATATGGTGCCAGGGATGGAGTATACACGATATCTCCTTGTTGACGAATTACCTTTCGTGGATTGTTTGAGTATTATGTATACTCTGTCTTT
Source organism: methanogenic archaeon (assembly GCA_902763685.1). Classification (GTDB taxonomy): domain Archaea; phylum Thermoplasmatota; class Thermoplasmata; order Methanomassiliicoccales; family Methanomethylophilaceae; genus Methanomethylophilus. The sequence continues at coordinate 520 of CACWTF010000063.1, forward strand.
GCGAAGAGGTTTTTCTGAGGTACTCTGTCAATTCTTCTTCTTTTTCCTTTATGTTACTATGTTACCATGTTACCGATGTAGATAGAGGTTCTATGTATGTGCATTCACGTGTATGTGAAATCCCGGTAACAGCGGTAACATGGTAACATCATTCTCCGAGCATCTTGACGTGTTCTGGAGCCTTGTATCCCGGAGGGTGGATCCTCTCCTTGCATTTCGCTGAGGTCGTCGGCTCCTGCATCCATTCGTGATCGGCAGAATTGATCCTCATGGTCTTGATGCCGCTCCATTCCGGACGAGGAGCCCTCATCCACAGGGTGGCAGCCGCAGACGCATCCTGGCCGTATGCAATAGAACGGGAGTCCAGAATGTGTTCTAGATCCATCTTGCAGATTCTCTCTCCAGGGAGCGGATATAACCTGTCCACCAGTTCTGAGAGCATATCGACGTATGGGTTGTTGATTGTGGATTCTTCCTGGGCAACTCTGGCAAGCTGTATTGTTTTGGATTTGAGGTTCCATCCTTCCTTTTCCATGTATCTGTGATAGGCTTCCGCCCACACTTGGATGATGTACTCCTCCGCCTCTGAGGATCTGAATCCTTCCTCTCCGAATCCTATTATCGATTTCTCTGGATTCACTGTAAATGGGAAGTATCTCCTGTTTCCGGTGGGGTCTGTGAGGAATTCTTCTTCGTTGGTGGTTCCAATAATTACGAATCTGCGGATGTTCTCGCTGGCACATCTGTCGTAAGGCAGTCTGATGTGATCGGTGGCCCTTGAAATAAATGCCTTCAGGTAGTCGTTATCTGCACCTTTTGTAGCCTTCATTTCCGCTAATTCGACTATCAGTCCGCCTTTGGTATCCTCTACAAATCTCTTCTCGCTGATATCCAGAGGATCTCTGTAGAACTCGTCACAGGTTGCCATCCATTTTACTGCAGATGACTTTCCTGTTCCAGTAGCTCCAATCATAATCGGGATGATGTCTAGCTGTATCGCCTTGTGCTGGCGTGCAACTGCACCGAGGAACCAGCACTTGCAGATGTCCTCGAGGACCGCTTCAGAATCCTTTTCCGAAAGTCCCTTCATCCTTGCACCGAAAACATCGATGAACAGTCTATCGAGCCGAGGATGTTTGTCCCAGAGTCTTCTGTGCATCATGTCGATGAATGCATTTCTCTGGTTGAGTTCCGCTTGGGCTATGAGTACATCCCGGATCATTTCTTTTCCCGGCTGTCTTCCTCTGCATCCAATCTTCTTCAGCTGATTCTGGACGAACGCGGCAATGCGTGTGATCATGGGATCGTCTAGACTCTTCAGGCCCTCCTCGTCAATCAGGCTGAGGTCAACCATGATGTAGTTGGTGGTCACCTCTTTCCAGCATTTGGATTTGAATTGGGGGAATATGCTGCCCCATGCGTCAGTGAGGTCGGATAGACTGCTCGGCATGAGGAATCCCTCTCCGGCGGGGTTGGGTTTCAATCCTATGTAGGGTTTCCTCGGTGGCAGTTCGACACACTTCAGAAGAAGGGTTTCACCGTTCGTCCTGTTGATTCTGATCTCTTTTTTCTCGGATCCGCCGTAGACCATGTCAAAGGACACGATATCCTCGAGCGGGATTTCTCTTGAATAATCGTTCTCGGGGTAGAGTGCATCGTTGCCGACTCTTCCGTAACGGTAGTTTCCCGAGAACAGGTATCCGTCGCTGATGACGATTCCTAATTCGCAGAGGGCGCGGTAGAACGTATCGAAGTTCATTCGGTACCCCTCCCGTAGTCGAAAAACGCGGGGCATCTTCCGGACCTGTTTTCGGGTGTGAGGGTCACTCTGCAAATGACGATGTCGAAGGGCTCCCGGAGTATCCCTTTAGAGGGGTCTATGGAGCACCTCATTTCGGTGCCACTGTGCAAATTTGCGTGGAGAATCCTTACTTTGGATTTTCCGAGAATGCTGGGTAGATATGGTCCCCACTCCCTGATTTGAACAGGGGGCCTGCTGATTTCAGCGGCTGTATCGGATCTCTCCGAGAACACTCTACAGTCAGCCGCTCTAGCCAGTCTGAGCTAAGTGGGGATATTTGGAGGATAAGTCAACGATATAAATAGCTATTGGCACGGATTTCAGCCGATATAACTGAGGTCGTTTCTTTCCTCTGGCTCTTGTGTATTCACCTTCTCGGTGAGTACGTCGAGCTGCTGCGATTTCTCCTCCAGGTCGCCCAGGGAGAGGTCCTCTACGGAGAACATCTTTCCGAGGACTTCGAGGATCCTGATGGAGCTGCCGTGGTCGACGAAGAATCCGGACGTCTCGCCCATGAGGCAGAATCCGTCGATGCTGTTCATCTGTGCGAAACCCAGGAACAGTCCCGCGGCACCTATGATGCCTGCCTGGGGTTCTCCGGGATTGAACGTGACCCCGTATCCGGTGAGTTCCTCCTTGAGCTCGGGACGGGTGACCGCACCGAAGACATGCAGTTCCCTGTCAATCTTGCCGGTACCATAGCCGCCGAGGGTGATTATGCGGCTGACACCGTAGGAGAGGAGTATCTCCATCATATCCTGTGCGAGGATGAACTGCCCTTCGGGGGTGCTTCCCTGGTAGTCCCCCCTGAGGAATATGATGTCCTGTCCGTTGGGGGCCTTGGCGAACCAGAGTTCGTTGTTCGCCATCTTGATGACGCAGTCCTGGTCGGGAACGACCTGGGAGGGGAAGTTCATGGAATAGACGGATGCGAACCTCTCCGCCTTCAGGAGTTCGGCGAAATGGTCGCCGGCGATCTTCCCGACGTTGCCGATACCCGGCAGGCACTCGATAAACACGGGGTCCTTGAGTACGGGTTTGCAATCATACTTTACGATACTTTCCATTCTCTCCGTACTCCTGCTTTATGGCGGTGCGTCTGTATTTACCGTAAGGGTCCTCGGGGGAGAATCTCGCCGGGACGGTGGATACGGTCTTGGAAGAACACAGGGGGCACTCGTCGTAGATGGTGTAACGTCCGCATCTGGGACATTTACGGATCTGGGATTTCATCTCACTTGCTCTCGCGCTTGAGGACGGCGGTTCCGCCGTTCGCGGTCAGGCTGTTGATGGCAGCGTTGGACACCCTCTTGAGGATATCCTCGGCTTCTTTGTAATCCGCGGCACAGACGACGATCCTGTACCTGGGGGATCCGACACTGGTAATCTTGGCATCCGCACCGTCCGCTGCCTCGAGTCCCGCCATGAGTGCGGTCCTGATGAGTTCCACGCCGTTGGGGGCGGAGGAGGTCATCTCGAGGTTGGCCTCGATCTGGACTGCGGGAGGTGCGATGTTCTCTTTGGCGACTTCGATAAAAGTGTCGAGCCAGTCGCCTTCGTAATCTTCGATGAAGGATTCGGGATCGGCCACGACACTCTCGAACGCGTCGTAGAGGGTGCCGTAGTCCTCCAGCATGGTGTTGCCGAAGAGGTCGTAAGCGTCGTCGACGCTCACGCCGATCCTCTGGGCAACGATCTCGAGAAGCTTTTCTGCCTTCTTCTCGTTCTTCCACTGCTGGATTCTTTCCCTTTTCTGGTGATCGTTGACGGACTTCAGGGAAAGGTCGATGTGACCTTTCTGAGAGTCGACGCCGAGAACCTTACAGACAGTTTTCTGTCCTTCTCTGATGTAGTCTCTGATGTACTTTACCCAGCCAGTGGCAACGTCCCTGACGTGAATGAATCCTTCCTTCTCGTCGTATTCGTCAAGGGTGACGAAGGCACCGAAGTTCTTTACGGAAGTAACGGTGCAGACGACAAGCTCTCCATTCTCGGGGAAGCCCCTGGCTCTCGACATCAGCCAACCACCTCAAGTACTTCACCGCTGATCTCTCCGTTTCCTCCCTTGGGAGTAACGAGGACGGATCCGCAAACGTGGCAAAGTACCTTGGTAGCAGCCCTCTTGAAGACGATCTGCTCGTTTCCGCAGTCGGGGCACTTGACTTTAACAAAGTTGTCGGTCATGAGATTCACTCCGTAAGCTCGAACTTCTTAGCCCTGATACAGCTGGTGAGGTGTGCCTTCTTGCAGGTCTCGCACCTGAACCTGATGTTGACCCTCTTGGTGGGCTTCTCTCTTCCTTCGGGCTTAGGCCTGGGGAAACCTCCGTAACCGGAAGTAACTTCCCTGAATCTCCTCTGACCCCATTTCAGTTCGCTTGCCTTCTTCTTCTTGACCCTCTCAACCGCATGCTCGGTGTGAGTGCCGCAGAAGGGGCAGTATGTTTTGATAGTTCTCGGCATCTTCATTGAAATCACCTAATGAAATGCAAATGCAACCTGTCTAATATACAGGTCCTATTTAATACCGCGGTATCTGGTCTCTCTATATAATATATACTGGGAGAGAGTAGAATGGGGGCAGTATTGCTTTTACTGCCTGATTTCCACGGTTCCGTCCTTATGGGCGACGACCACTGCGGCGGTCATGTTGATGAAAAGACCGCATTCCACGACACCCGGGATGGCATCCAGGGCACTCTCCTTGAACGAGAGGTAGTCGATGCCGTTCTCGAATCTGCAGTCGTAGATGTAGTTGCCCCCGTCGGTGACGAAGGGTTCATTGCCCTTCATCCTCAGGACTGGCTCGCAGCCCTGTCTCTTGAGGCCGTAGGCGGTGCGGACGTGTCCGAACTGGAGGACCTCCACGGGGAGCGAGACCTTGGTACCGATCTTCTCGACCAGTTTGCTCTCGTCGACGACGATGACCTCCTGGAGAGAAGCGGCCGCGACGATCTTCTCGCGGAGCAGGGCTCCGCCGAGACCCTTGATGAGGTTCATCTTGGGATCGACCTCGTCGGCACCGTCGATGGTGACGTCCACGTAATCGACGTCGTTGAGGTCGACGATGGTGATGCCGTTCTCGAGTGCCAGACGTTCGGATGCGATGGATGTGGCGACGCATTTGAGATTGTAGCCCTTCTTGACGAGCTCGGCGACCTTGAGGATGACGTAGTAAGCGGTGGAACCCGTACCGAGTCCGACGGTCATGCCGTCCTTCACGAACTCCTCTACAGCTTTCTCTCCCGCTAGTTTCTTCATCTGATTCTGGTCGATCTCTGCCACGTCGGTCACCTAACTGTAGCAAAGACGAAAAAATACATTAAGATAGCGTCTGATTTCCGGGTATGCGCTTGGCTTCCCTGTACTCCGGAGGTAAGGATTCGTCGTTTTCGCTCTATGTGGCCGAGCAGATGGGTCACGATATCCCCTACCTTGTGAACGTGGTGCCGGAGGACAAAGCCTCATGGATCTTCCACACTCCCAACCTGAACGTGGTGCCCGCCATCGCGGAGGCCATGGGCAAGGAACTCATCCTCGGAAGGAGCACCGGGGAGGAGGACAGCGACATGGAGGGTCTCCGTCAGGCCCTCGACGGTCTGGATATCGACGGTATCGTGACCGGTGCGGTATGGTCGGACTACCAGTGGGACCGCATGAACATCGTCTGCAGCGATCTGGGTCTCAGGTTCTTCGCCCCCATGTGGAGGAAGGACCAGGATTACCTCATGGAGCAGATGATCGATGCCGGGGTGGAAGCGGTCATCGTGGGCTGCTATGCCGAAGGATTCGACGAATCCTGGCTGGGCCGGCCCCTGAACCATGAGACCTTGGCGGATCTCAGGAAGCTCCGCGACAAGTACGGCATCAGCATCATGGGGGAGGGCGGAGAATACGAGTCCCTTACACTGAACTCCCCCAGTTTCAGATACCCGCTGAAGATCGCCGGGAGCAGGAAGGAGTGGAACCGCAACAACGGTCTGCTCTGCGTGGATTCGTTGCAGCATGCCTGAACCGGTTATCGCTGATTCTCTATCGGGTACCTCAATCAGGTCTATTTCAAATTTAATAGTCTTTATTTGAACTATAAAACATCAAAAATATATTTATTATTTCAAATATTAACTGTTAATCATCTCAAACAAAATATGGGTGGAAACATGAGGATCGATGACAGTCTCCGTGAGACAGAAGTGCTGAATGAGCTTTCGAGAAGGTTCAGGCAGTACCGGATATCCTATCCTCTGACGCAGTCCGAACTGGCGGAGAAGTCTATGGTATCGCTCAGCACCGTCAAGCGTTTCGAGAACGGGGAGGACATCGGTCTCATCAAATTGCTGCAGCTCATGAGGGCCCTTGACATACAGGAACATCTCGAGGTCCTGATCCCCGATCCCTCCGTCCGTCCCTCTGCATACCTGGAGAAGGAATGTTCCAGACAGCGTGCGAGGAAGAAGAAGCCCAGGGCGGGCACGTGGAAATGGGGTGATGAGGAATGATCAGCACCGTAGAGGTATATCTCTGGGGAAGGAGGATCGGTACCCTTCATCAGGACGTATCCGACCGTGCCGCCACGTTCGAATACGACCGTGATTTCCTGGACAGCGGGATCGAACCCGCACCGTTCAGGATGCCATTATCGGCCAGGCTGTTCACCTTCCCTGAATTGGCGGAGTCAGTCGCGTTCCGCGGATTGCCCGGGCTGGTGGCTGATTCGCTTCCGGACAGGTTCGGTAACGCTGTCATAGACCTCTGGCTGGAGCGCAACGGCAGATCCAGGGGCAGCATGACCCCTCTCGAGAGACTCTGCTACACCGGAAAGAGGGGGATGGGGGCACTCGAATTCGTTCCCGCGGAGGACATAGGGTCCGCGGACAGGGAGGTCGACGTCACCG
>CACWTF010000064.1 GCA_902763685.1 methanogenic archaeon
TGCGGCGCACATTGGCCTCCACCTGGGATTCCGGGAATTCATAGCCCAGCTCGCTCCGGCACAGCTCGTAGATCGGCTTCGCGTCGGAGATCATGCATCTGCGAATGTTGATATTCATTGAAGAACCGCCTTTCGCCCATATTGGATAAGTGAATTATACCATATCTTAACTTCCAATTCAATATGCGAACGAAAAAATGCAAAGCGGAAGCTGTTGGCCTTGGAATGGATTGCGGGGGGACGGATTGCCACGTCGCCCTGGCGGGCTCCTCGCAATGACATCGTTCGATTCTATTTCCATAAATGCCATTGCGAGGAGGTCCCGAAGGGACCGACGTGGCAATCCGTTCTTATCGGAGTAACACCATCCGATGCTATCCCCCACATGTCATTGCGAGGAGGTCCCGAAGGGACCGACGCGGCAATCCGTTTCCCCGCAATGACATCGTCCGATACTATTTCCCTGCGTGTCATTGCGAGGAGGTCCCCAAGGGACCGACGCGGCAATCCGTTCCCCGCAATGACATCGTTCGATACTGTTTCCCTGCATGTCATTGCGAGGAGGTCCCGAAGGGACCGACGTGGCGATCCGGCCTTCGTTCGCGCAGACTTTTTTATTCAGGGAGACCCTGCCGCACAGGAAAGGGCGTTCGCCGAACAGCTCGGCATCGCATCGGATCTCGGCAGATGCGTGAACGTCCACAACATCGGATGCGACGGGAAGACCGTATCCCTGCTGAAAGATCACGGAAAGGGATGCAGGAGCATCATCCTCCATTCGTACAAATCACCGGATATCCGCCCCTTCCTGGGAACCGACTGCTATTACTCGGTCAATCCCCGCATCCTCTCCAAATCCAGGGAGAATATCGTACAGATCATCTCGCAGATACCGAAGGACCGCCTACTCCTGGAAAGCGATTATCCTTATGCCACGAAGGACTTCGTATCCATGGAAGATTTCGTGACCATGCTCGCGGGGATCCTCGGCACCGATTCCGGATCCCTCGCAGACACGGCGGCGGACAATCTCAGAAGGACGATAAGATGACCGACGGCATCAGTACCAGGACACAGCTCATGATCGGGGAGGAGGGAGTGGAGAAGCTCAGGAACTCCTCCGTCATCGTCTGCGGATGCGGTGCGGTCGGAGGTTATGTCATCGAAGGGCTGGTGCGTGCGGGTGTCGGAAAGCTAAGAGTAGTCGACGGCGACGTGTTCTCCGGCAGCAACCTGAACAGGCAGATCCTGTGCACGACGGACACCGTCGGAAGGAAGAAATCGGAGGTCGCCTGCGAACGTGCCAGATCGATAAATCCCGACATAGACATCGAGGGGATGGATCTCTTCGTCAACCGCGATACCGTACCCGATATCCTCGAGGGCGACTGGGATGTGCTGGTGGACGCCATCGATACCATAGGCAACAAATCGGAGCTCCTGAGAGAAGCTTGCGGCAGAGGCATGACCGTGTTCTCATCGATGGGGGCGGCCAGACACTTCGATGCCACCTCGATACGCATAGCGACCCTGAAGAAGACCAGCGTCTGCCCCATGGCGGCGAGGCTCAGGAAGGACCTCCGGGACGTCGATACAGGCAATGTCACCTGCGTCTATTCGGTGGAGACCCCCGTCGAGAACCCTCCGGGACGCGACGAACACGGGAAAAGCATCATCGGCTCCATGCCCACCATCCCCGCCATCTTCGGCATGACCCTGGCTAATGAGACGGTGAAGTATCTCCTCCGCTGATTCCCCTCGTTATTTTTTATATATAGAGCGGATACCGCGAAGTACGCCCGGTCAAGATAGCACCGGACGTGAGGGAATTGCGATGATAAAGCAGATCCAAGGAAGTTATTCGGCTCCTAAATTGGAGAAGGAGATCCAGGAATTCTGGAAATCCGAGCACGCTTACGAGAAGACCAAGGAAATGAGGCAGAACGGCGAGAATTTCTACTTCGTCGACGGTCCTCCCTACACCACCGGCTCGATCCACCTCGGTACGGCCATGAACAAGACCGTCAAGGACATCCTCCTGAGATACTGGAGGATGAACGGATACAACGTCCGTGACCAGCCCGGTTTCGACATGCACGGACTCCCCATCGAGGTCCAGGTCGAGAAGAAGATCGGTGTGCACTCCAAGAAGCAGATCATCGAGGAGATCGGGATAGACAACTTCGTCAAGACCTGTCAGGAATTCGCCCTGGGCCTCCACGGCACCATGACCGAGGCATTCAAACAGCTCGGAGTGTGGATGGACTGGGAGCACCCCTACCAGACCCTCAAACTCGACTACATGGAATCCGGATGGTGGACCGTCCAGCAGGCATACAAGAAAGGACTGCTCAAGGACTCCAGCCGCGTCGTCACCTGGTGCCCCAGGTGCGAGACCGCACTCGCGGAGGCAGAGATCGACTACTCCGACGAGACCGACCCGTCCGTCATGGTCAGGTTCCCCCTAAAGAACGACAAGGACGTATCCATCCTCATCTGGACCACCACCCCCTGGACCCTCCCGTCCAACATGGCCGTGGCCGTCCACCCCACCGAGACCTACGCGAAGGTGAAGATGTCCGGCGAGAAGGGAACAGAGACAGTCATCATCATGAAATCCCAGGCCGAGTACGTCATGAAGGCCGGCGGATACGATAAGTTCGAGATCCTCTCCGAATGTGTCGGGAAGGACCTGATCGGCACCGAGTACGAACCTCCCTTCGAGATCGGCGACTGCCTCAAGGACAACACCGGATGCGTCCACACCGCACCCGGATTCGGTCCCGACGACTTCGAGACCGGAAAGAGGTACGGCCTCATCCCCTTCTGCCCCGTCAACGAGGCAGGAAGGTTCACCGAGGACTTCCCCATGATGGCCGGCAAGAAGGTCAGGACCGTCAACGAGGAGATCATCGCATACCTCAAAGAGAACGGAAAACTCTACAACACCTCCAAGATCAAGCACAGGTACGGACACTGCTGGAGATGCAAGACCCCCATCATCTACAGGAACACCCGCCAGTGGTTCATCGACGTCCCCGCCGTGAAGGATAAGATGCTCAGCGAGATCGACCGCGTCAAGTGGGTTCCCGACTGGGCAGGTTCCGGCAGGGAGAAGAACTGGGTCGACGGCGCCAGGGACTGGTGCATCTCCAGGCAGAGGTTCTGGGGAATCCCTCTTCCCGTCTGGGAGTGCTCCTGCGGCGAGAAGAAGGTCATCGGACAGTACGACGAGCTGAAGGAGGGCGACGGATACACCGAGGGCATGGATACCCACAGGCCCTGGATTGACAAGGTCACCTTCAAGTGCCCCAAGTGCGGCAGGACCATGAACAGGGTCCCCGACGTCCTCGACGTTTGGTTCGATTCCGGAGTCGCATCCTGGGCCGACCTCGGCTACCCCCACAAGAAGGAGGAGTTCCAGAAATGGTGGCCTCCGAAGTTCATCGTCGAGGCACACGACCAGACCAGGGGATGGTTCTACACCCAGCTGGCCTCCGGAGTCGTCTCCTTCGACAAGGCCCCGTACGACGAGGTCATGATGCACGGATGGATGCTCGATTCCAAGGGAAGGAAGATGTCCAAGTCCCTCGGCAACGTCGTCACCCCCGAAGAGGTCATCGAGCAGTACGGTGCGGATTCCCTCAGGTACTACATGATCATGGCCAACGCCCCCTGGGAGGACACCTCCTTCCAGAAGCTCGGACCCAAGGATGCATGGAAGGTCCTCAACACCTACTGGAACGTCGTGAACTTCGCGTCCATGTACATGTCCATCGACGGTTTCGACCCCGCACAGCACGGACTCGTCGACATGAGGTCCAAACTCAGCGACGAGGACAAGTGGATGCTTTCCAGGACCGAGAAGATGAAGATGACCGTCACCGAGGCCATCGAGACCCGCGAGCTCCACAAGGTCGCACGTGCCCTCACCGACTACATCATGGAGGACCTCTCCCGCTGGTACCTGCACCTTGTAAGGGACAGGAGCTGGGATGAGGAGTCCACCGATGCCAAGACCGCGGCTTACTTCACCCTCCACAGGGCCATCATGTCCGTTGCGGTCGCCATGGCCCCCATCTGCCCCCACATCACCGACAAGGTCTACTCCGCCATGGGCGGCGACAAGCTCACCGTCCACATGGAGGACTGGCAGAAGGGAGACAGCAGCCTCATCGACGAGGACATAGAGCACAGCATGTCCCTCATCCAGAAGATCAACGCTGTCGTCGCCAACGAGAGGGAGAAGATGGGAAGCAAGAAGAGATGGCCTCTCAAGGCCGTCTACATCCGCGGTTCCGAGGCCGGGATTAACGATGCCGTGAAGAGGTTCAACGACATCCTGGCACAGCAGGTCAACATCAAGGAGATCGCGTACCTCGAGCCCGGAAAGAACGCTCCCGTCGATGTCGAACCCGTCGACTTCGGAGAGGGAGACCTCTTCGTCGACCCCACCGTCACCCCCGAGATCGAGGCCGAGGGATGGGGAAGGGACCTTATCAGGGCCATCCAGCAGATGAGGAAGAACATGAAGCTCAACGTCGAGGAGTTCATCTTCTGCGACGTGAAGGCAGATGCCCGCCTCGTCGAGCTGTTCAAATCCTGGCAGGACCACATCTGCGGAGAGGTCAGGGCCAAACAGATCACCTTCACCGACGAGCCCGCCGGCGAACGCGTGGACACCCTGGAGATCAACGGAACCACCATCGTGGTCGGTGTCTCCTCCTCCAAGATCTGAAAATACCCAGAGGGGAGGAATCCCCTCTTATTTACTTTAAAAAAGGCCCCCGTAAGGGGGCCTGAATTATTTCAGAAGTATTCGGAGAAGCCTTCGATGACCTCGCAGAGGCCGTCGACGCCCTCCTCCTTCCTTGCTTCCGAGGGCGAGATCCAGCGGAACTCGGTGTTCTCCTCGTTGAGCCTCACGTCGGCGGACTTCAGCCTGTAGAGGTAGGAGTGCACGTTGTAGACCTTGTTACCCTCCCTCACCCTGAACACGGGGAACTCCGCGTCGGGGTAGGAAACGGAGATCTGGGTCTCTTCCATTACCTCCCTCCTCGCAGCCTCCTCGGGGGATTCTCCCCTCTCGACGTGACCGCTGACGAACGACCATTTCCCGGGATAGGAATGGGCCTTCTCCGGACGGTGGAGCAGAAGGATCTTCCCGTCCACGAGGATGACGGAGGACACGATGTCCAGCTCCTCCACGTCCTTGATCTCGATGTATCCCTTGTTACCGTCGACCGCGACGATGTCGCCGTCCCTCACGAGAGACACGTCCACACAGTCGACCATGGGGACGGAGGAGATCACCGCTCCGGTGGTGACGATGGTCTCGGCACTCTTGTTCACGAGTGCTGCCGGGCAGTGGCCCTGGACCTTGAGGTCATAAACGACATAGGAACCGACGGTGGACCCCTTTCCGTTGGGGAAGAGGAACACCTTGCCGTCGATGGTGCCGTCCCTGACATTGAACTTACCGGTCTTGCCGTCCACCCCTCCCAAGAAGCTGAACGCCTCAGGGTAGGTGATCGCCTCCCCCTCCGCATATCCGGGGGAGATCGCACGTCCTTTGATTATCATTCTACCACCTTCAGCAGATCGGAGAGTTCCGCGAATTTGACCTTCTGCGAACACAGTGTCGGGAGGTAGTTGCCTGCCTTGGCAGAATTGGTGGCGGTCCTCTGGAAGGTACCCTCAATGGGGGCGACCACCATGCAGGTGTCCGCCAGCACGGGCCCGAACCTCTCCATCTCCTTCACGTCATCGGGGCACTGAGCCCTGACGGACTCGGAGGTGCAGAACCATATCTCCACGTCCTTGTTCCTCTTCTCCTTCCCTTTGAGCAGGGATGCGATGTCGTGCATCTCCTTGGGGGTGAGGTGAGGGCATCCGAGGGCGATGAGCTGCACATCGTCGACGGTGTTCAGCTTGTCGTAGGCCTCCTGACGCTCCTTCTTCCCGATGGTGATGTGCTCCAGGCCGGAGATGTCAAAGTTGCCAGCCTCGGGGGTGCTGCCCTCCGCATGCCACAGTGCGACGGAACCGGCGGCGGCCATGGCCGCGGACAGGGTCTTGGCATCCTCCACGGTGGGGTCGATACCCCTGAAGTACGGGACGCCTTTCCCCATCTTCATGCCGACCGCCTGGCCCAGCAGGGAATAGTCGAACACGGAGGAACCCATGTCCTCCGCGTCGATGACGACGGTGGGTTTCCTGTTCTCATCCAGGTGGAGACCGTAGTTGGCGGTCTTCCCGAGGATCGCCGCCGCCAGGGCACCGGGTCCTCCCTCCCTGTTGGTCCTGGCCCCGATGTAGCTGTTCACGAAGGACAGTGCGGAAGATTCCGCCCAGGCCACATGGTCGCCGAGGGAAGGGACGTTGTCTCCGAGATATGGGGTGCAGGAACAGGTCTTCCTGATACCCATCTTCCCGTACAGTTCGATGATCCTCAGCTGCTTCTCCGCGAACTCGGGGGAGATGTGCATCTCCTTCCAGCGGGTGCGGTCCATCCCCACGGGATTGAGGGTGGACGGTACTGCCACCATGGCTCCGCCCTCCACCATATCCGACAGATATTTCAGACCGCCCTCGCCGATGGTCTTGTATGACGCACCCGAAAGGTGTGCGGATGTGATGTCCACGAGACTGTCCGCACCGTAGATCTTCCCCAGCGCGGTGACCAGCTCCATGGCCTTCTGAGCTCCGGCACCCTGTTCCCCGTCCAGGATGGCCTGCTCGTCCCTTGTTAGATACATGCCCGTAGGAAAGCAGAGAAAGGTTATATCGATTCGCTCGGAAAAGGAGGACTTTTTACATATCCCTATAAAAAATATGGTACTAACTATGGCATTTTGGAGGGTTGGAGGTATATAAATGCATTTTTTTGAAATTTAGTCTAATTTAAACCCAAAATAGCCTTAAATACTATCCCAATTATGATTTATCATGCCTAAGATTGTCGCAGACAACTGTGTAGCATGTGGCGCATGCGCAGACGCATGCCCCGAGGGAGCAATCACCGTAGACGATGTCGCCGTTATCGACGACTCCAAATGCGTCGACTGCGGAGCTTGCGTAGACGAATGCCCTTCCGAGGCAATTGAGAACTGAAGGTGGAAATAATGCCTAAGATCATCGCAGACAACTGTGTTGCATGTGGAGCTTGCGCAGACGTTTGCCCCCAGGACGCAATCACCATCGACGACATCGCTGTCATCGACGAGTCCAAATGCGTCGACTGCGGAGCATGTGTCGACGAGTGCAACTCTGACGCAATCGAGAACTGAATCAAAATCATTTACCGGGGTTCTCCCCGGTTCCTTTTTCCATACTTTCTTCCGAGTGAAAAACCAGTTCTGGGTCATCTTTATATCCTCTGATTGGGATATGAATTTCCGAAGGGTTCAGCCATAAGTCCTCTTCTAAGTGCAGAACAGCTTACGAGCCTGGTTCGACAATAAAAATTCGATAGAGATGGCCGGCGTCAGGTCCCTAATCCTGGCCCTTCACACTTCTGTTTCAGTAAATTATTCAGATAGAATAGAAAATGGGGGAAGATCCCCCAGGTATTGGGGTTTCAGATCTTGAAAGAGGTCCAGCAGCGGGGACAGAGGTGAAGGTTCGCCTCTCCGCACTTGGGACATTTCTCGGCATCGATGTCGTACTGTTTGTAGCAGGTACGGCAGACGACATAGGGGATTCTCAGGGTGCAGTTTGCACATACGACGTTAGCTGCCATTTCAATTCCTCTGAAGACCGAATCACTGACCAGAATTAAAAACATCGCTCCGGGTTCAGCGGGCCAGGGTACGGATGAGCTCGAATACGTAGCCTTTCATCGCGGTGAGCGTGGATATCTCCAGGCGTTCGTCCGGAGTGTGGGCACCGATGATGGTCGGACCGATGGCGATGGCCTCCATCCCGGGACACTTTTCCTTGATGGTGCTGGATTCCAATCCCCCGTGGGTGACGGTGACCTTCGGGTCCCTCCCGAAATGATCGCGGTACACGGAAACCGCGGTCCTGACGATACGGCTGTCCTCCGACTCCTTCCAAGCGGGGAATATGTATGGGCGGGGGGCCTCGGCCTTGCGGCACCTGAACACCGCACATATGGTATCCACCAGTTCCTCCAGCCTCTCCGTGTCCGAACTGCGGGGTTTGATTATGACCTTCGTATCATCCGTGATCATGCCGATGTTGGAGGAGGTCTTCACCCCGTACCCATCGGTATCGATGACACCGTTCGGACACATCGCGAGGGCGTCCAGGAATCTGGAGGTATCGTCGCTGCTCCAGCTGGGGGCCGGACCGCATTCCTTCAGCGAGATGGTCAAATCCGGTTCGTCGAAACAACCGTGGATCTGCTCGGCATATACGTCGAACGCCTCGTAGGCATCGAATCCCTGGGGTATGGAGAACACCGCCCTGGCCGACATGGGGATGACGTTCGGGGCGATACCTCCCGAGATCGAAGATATGCGGACGCCGCTGAACTTCCTCAGGAATCCTGCGAGGATGAGGATGGCGTTACCGCGGTTGTTCCCTATCTCCCCTGCCGAATGGCCTCCGCGGAGACCGCCCACCTCGACGGAGTAGAACCTTCCTGCATCTTCGGTACGCGGGAACGAGAACTCCGCTTCGATGTCGGCTGAGCCGGCACTGCCGATGGTGATCTCGTTCACATCCTCGTTATCGAGGTTCAGGAGCATCCTTCCGGAGACCATCTCCCCGTCCAGTTCCATGGCTCCGAGGAGGCCTATCTCCTCGTCATGGGTGAACAGCCCTTCGATATCGTAACCTTCCAAGGCAGGGTCGGAAAGTGCACAGAGGATAAGTGCCAGACCTGCACCGTCATCGGCTCCCAAAGTGGTACCTTCCGCGGAGATCCATCCGTCCTCTTCCCTGATCTTCAAAGGTTCGTTGAGGAAATCGAAACCGCTGACCGAATTGGCAACGATATCGGTATGGCCCTGAAGTACCACGGTGCGGGTATTTCCCTTTCTCCTGATGAGTATGTTACCGGCACCGTCCTCTGAATATTCCAATCCCCTGTCCTCAGCGAACTTCCTGAGGTAGGCATCGATCTTATCGTGATACCCGGAGGGGCGGGGCACCTGAGTGAGCTCGGTGAAGAATCTGAGTTCGTCCGTCATTTCCTGGGGCATCGGATCAACTGACCTGCCATAACTCCACTATATGATAAAGCCAGCGGGAGAACGGGTCAGTATCCCATCTCGGACCTGACCGAATATCCCGCGAAGGAATGGTTCGGATTGCCGATATAGCCACGGAGGCCCTCCAGTTTGTCGGGGACGTCGACGCTCTTTACGGAACCGCATCCCCTGAACAGGTCCTTGCCGACCTCCAGCACCGCACCGGGGATGATTATCTCCTCCAGGGCGGTACAGTCCGCGAAGGCCTCGTCGCCGATGCTCCTCACGGAACGGGGAATCTCGATCCTCCTGAGGCCGGTGCAGCCCTCGAAGGCTCCCGGCCAGATGTGCTGGACATAGGTGGTGAGTTCCACCGAGGACCTTCCGCGGTCGCCGAGGCACTGCACGAGTTCACGGTAATTGTGGGTGTAGAGGATGCCTTTCTCCATACGGTAGAACGGGTTGTCGCGGTTGATGGTTACGTCCTTAAGTGCGATGCATCCGTCGAACAGACGGAACCCGACGTTCTCCAGCATGTCAGGGAGTTCTATCTGGGTCAGGGCAGTACAGTCTGCGAACGCACGGTCCCCCACGGTCTCCAGATAACCTGGGAGATTGATCTCCCTTAGCGAGGAACAGCCGCTGAACGCGGACTCTCCGATGGTAAGAAGCGATTCGGGCAATTCGATGCTGACGATGCCTGTGCATCCCTCGAATGCACGGTCGCCGATGGACTTCACCCCG
>CACWTF010000065.1 GCA_902763685.1 methanogenic archaeon
CTAAAAGAATAAGTGTCAGGCACATGGGGGTGGACATCACCTCCGCCTGCAGGTTTACCGCATCGCTTCTCAACCCTGCTAACCCGTAAACGTCAGTAGTTCAAGGTAAGGCTGCTCCCGTCAGGGCCTGACCCAGTCCCCCCGATTAGCAAAGCGCACCATTCCCTCCGGAAAGGCACACAGTGTACGCCGACTCTACAGGACAAAGTCTCATAGTTACTTTGCGGGCCTGCCGCATCAGCTCTGCCGCCCCCCACTGTCACCCCTGCTATGACGTTTGCAGGTGTAGGGCACGCCAAGCTCCCCGGCCAAGCCTAACAGTTGGTGATTGCGCCGACCGTACATATAATTATGTTCGAGGATTGATTAGATTATCATTCGACCATATTCGATTAATTATTCGATTATTCGATTATTATTCGACCGATTCGATTAAATACGATTTTTCCGATACAATTTTATGGTAGAGGACAGCAGGACCGAATACAAATCCGGATTCACCGATAGCATCGCAAAGGCAGTGGTGGCGTTCTCCAACAGCGGCGGAGGTTCCGTTTTTCTCGGAATCGATGATTCAGGAAACGTGGTGGGCCTTGACAATGCGGATGAGATTGCCCGCAGATGCGTTCAGATGATACATGACGACGTCCGCCCCGATGTTACAAACACTTCCATGGTCGATGTGATCCGTCTCGAAGGGAAGAATCTGGTAAGCATCATGGTTGCTGACGGTCCGAGGAAACCATACTATCTCCGCTCCAAGGGATTCAGAGCCGAAGGGGTCTATCTCCGCCAGGGTCCGGCTTCGGTACCTGTTACCGAAGAACAGTTCAACACCATGGTACGTAACGTCAGGTCCCAGACATTTGAATCCGTTAACAGTCTGATCCAGAATCTTACCTTCACCTATGCCGAGAATGTTTTCCAGAAGGCTGGGCTGCCCTTCGACGATGTTCACAAGATACAGCTGGGTCTTATGGATGCAGCAGGATTCACCAACCTTGGTTATCTCCTCTCCGACCAGTGCGAGTTCGAAATCAAGGCCGCGGCATTCAACGATGACGGCAGGAGCGGTTTCACCGATCGTCAGGAGATCAGAGGTTCTCTGCTGAAACAGTTCGACGATGCATATTCCTTCATCCGCAGACATATGACAGTGTCATCGGAGATTGTCGGGATCCGCCGTGTCGACCACGAGGAGTATCCGGAGCAGGCAGTCAGGGAGATCCTTCTCAACGGGATCATCCATCGTGACTATAATTCCGTGGGCAATACTCTTATTTCCGTTTACGAAGACCGTCTGGAGATCGCATCCCCCGGGAACTTGGTGGAGGATATCCCCGAATCAGATCTCATGAAAGGGGCATCCTTCCCCCGCAACCGCCGTCTTTCCGAGATCTTCTACAGACTGGGTCTGGTGGAGGCATACGGTACCGGTATCCCCCGTGTCATGAGGCTCTATGCAGCTTCGGAAAGGAAGCCTGTTTTCGACATTTCGCGCAGCATGTTCCGTGTGACTCTGTTCTCCGGCGGGACAACCGACTTCGATTCCATAGACGAGGACGACCTGTTCACCAGAGTCGATTTCGAGAAGAGATATAACGTGAGCAAATCGACCGCCACTTCGATAATCAACCAGATGATGGCAGACAACAAGATCGTCCGTCTCGGTTCCGGAAAGAACACTGTGTACCGTTATGTTCGGCGGCGATAATATTCTGTTATGACTATTTGTGGCACGAAAATATTAATTTGTAACTATGAGTTTATATATCATACTGCAATATTTTTCGTATTAACGGTCCTCTGTTCAGGAAGGGCCTGTATGGGATGGTACGTTGGCGAAGACCTACGAAGAAATCAACGAGAAGATAAGATCTAAGAGAGCGGTGGTATACACCGCCGAGGAAATCATCGACATTGTAAAGAAGAAAGGAATCGAGAAAGCGGCCGAGGAAGTGGATGTTGTCACGACCGGTACCTTCGGTGCCATGTGCTCCTCCGGTGCGTTCCTCAACTTCGGACACGCAACGCCCCCCATCAGGATGACCGACATCCGCCTCAACGACGTCCCCGTCGACGGCGGACTTGCCGCCGTGGATACCTTCGTCGGAGCCACCTCCCTCACCGAGGATCCCGCTAAAGGATACGGCGGTGCACACGTCATCGAGGACCTGGTCGCAGGGAAATCCATCCACCTCCATGCGTGGGGTCCCGGAACCGACTGCTACGTCAGGAAGGACATCGACACCCACATCACTCTCGACGACATCAACGAGGCCTACCTCTACAATCCCAGGAACTGCTACCAGAACTACGGTATCGCCACCAACACCTCCGGCAGGACCATCTACACCTACATGGGAAAGCTCCTCCCCAGGATGAAGAACGCGACATACAGCTCCGCGGGACAGCTCTCGCCCCTGCTCAACGACCCCCATCTCGAGACCATCGGTATGGGAACCCACATCTTCCTCGCGGGAGGGGAGGGATACGTCACCTGGCAGGGAACCCAGTACAAGACCAACGTCGAAGAGGTCAACGGCGTACCCATCGGCGGATGCAGGACCCTGGCACTCATCGGCGACATGAAGCAGATGAACGCCAAGTACCTCCGCGGACTCGACATCACCGGATACGGGATATCCCTCGCCATCGGTGTCGGTATACCCATCCCCATCCTGAACAAGGACATCCTTCAGAGGTGCTGTATCTCCGACGACCAGATCTTCGCACAGCTCACCGATTACAGTCTCCCCACCGGAAGGAAGGAGATGGCCCGTTACTCCTACGCGGAGCTCAGGTCGGGCTCCATCGAGTACGAGGGCAAGAAGATCAGGACCTCGTCCCTCTCCTCCTATTCGGGAGCGAGGGCCGTGGCCGGAGAACTGAAATCGTGGATCGAGGACGGAGATTTCGAGCTCAACAAGCCTGTACTCCAGTTCCCCAAGACCGCCAAGCTCAAGACCCTCACCGAGGACTGGTTGTGATACCCATGGAGAAGAAATTCAAGATCACCTACAACGAATCGAACGTCCTGGGCTCCGTGCCGTACGTCCTCGTGAAGGAATTCGACCTTACCCCCAACATTCTGAAGGCAAATATCGCCGGCGACGGCAGCGGTACCATGATTGTCAGCGTCGTCGGAAAGGAGGATGTGATCGACAGAGCGATGGAACGCGTGAAGGAGATCGGCTACGTCGTATGTCCGATGGAGAACCACATCCACAAGGACGACAAGAAGTGCTGGTCCTGCGGTGCCTGCGTATCGGTGTGTCCCACCAATTCCATCAGCGTCGATGATGATTTCCACGTGATCGTCAACTACAGTTCCTGCGTTGCCTGCGGTTCCTGTGTCGACGCCTGCTCCGTGAAGGCACTCAAACTCGTGATATGAAATCGTTCTTCAGGGTGAAGGAGACCTACGTCACGATCATCTGCGACGGGGATCTCCTTCGCACCGCCCAGGAGGCCATCTTCGAGGCCAGGGGCATCATCGAATCCAAGATCGCGGAGGATCCCTTCTTCGGGATAACCTACGATCCGATGGAGCCGAAGGATTCCGACCATCCTCTGATTCAAAGGATGTGTTACGCATCCGTCGTAGCGGGTGTGGGGCCCATGGCGGGCGTGGCGGGGGCCGTGGCGGAATTCGCCGTCAGGAAACTCGTCGACGCCGGTGCGGAAGAAGCCGTGATCGAGAACGGAGGGGACATCGCGTTCTATTCCCCGAAGGGAAGGTCAGTGGGCATCTTCGCGGACCATCCCGTATTCAAAGATCTCGCCTTCGAGGTTTCTTCTGATGACATCCTGGGTATATGTTCCTCATCGAGGAAGATCGGCCCTTCGGTATCCCTCGGGGAGAGCAGCATCTCCACCGTGCTCTCCGACAACGTGGTGCTCGCCGACTGCTGTGCGACCGCCCTCGGCAACATCGTGAAGAGCGAACAGGACCTGGCGGAATGCTGCGAGAGGATAGGTTCTCTGGAAGGAGTAAGAGGATGTCTCTCCTGCTGCGGCGATAAGATAGCGATGTTCGGGGACCTCCCGGAGATCGTGAAGGCCGACTGCAGCAACGTCCTGTGAGGAACGACAGTTTTTGATATGCGGAACGCATCGTCCTTCTGATGGCAGAGAAAGCACTGGAACTCAGCAACGTATCCGTCGTGAAGGAAGGCAACCGCATACTCGACAGGGTCTCGCTCAGTATCGAGACCGGCGAGAACGTAGCCATCATCGGACTCAACGGTTCCGGGAAGACCACTCTGCTTAAGCTTCTGAGAGGTGAAGTCTACCCCTACGACGACGATACCTGCGAGTACTTCATGAGGATCTTCGGTCAGGACCACTGGAACATATTCGAGCTCCGCGGGAAGATGGGCGTGGTCTCCATGGACCTGCAGAACAAATTCAGTCCCCGCACCACCGTCAGGGAGGTCATCGGTTCCGGGTTCTTCGGCAGTTTGGACGTTTTCAGAGGGACGACCGTCGACGAGAGGATGGAGGAACTCATCCGCCTGCGTGCCCAGGAGATGGGCATCGAGGGCCTCCTCGCCAGGGAGATCGCGGGTCTTTCCCTCGGAGAGATGCGCCGTGCTCTCATCGCCAGGGCCCTGATCACCAACCCCCGTATGCTCATCCTCGACGAGCCCATGACCGGTCTCGATATCGTGATGAAATCGAAATTCAGGAGGATGTTCGACATCCTCATCGACAGCGGGGTCGCCATCGTGATGATCACCCACGAGCTCACCGACATCCCGCTGAAGATCAACCGCGTCATCATGATCCGCAACGGCAGGATATATGCCGACGGGAAGAAGGAGGAACTCCTCGACGACAGGCACGTCTCCGACCTCTACGGTGCTCCCATCAAAGTGGAATCCACGGACGGCATCTACAGGATGCATCTCATCTGATTTCGCCAAGTTGATATCCCTTGTAGAACATCACCTACCGATGACCGAAGAGGAGCAGAACAAGCGTTACTGTCTCGAGTGCGGCAGCGAGGTGGAACCGGGAGCTGATTTCTGTTACACCTGCGGTTCCCGCCGGGTCATCGAAGTCGATTCAAACACCAACCGCGTGGTCATGCCCAAGGGCCACTGCCCCTTCTGCGGACACGACAACGCACCGGATGCGAAGTTCTGCGGGAGCTGCGGGAAACGCATCGGGGATTTCGAATACGTGGGCAACGTCAACCGGCCGCTGACCTCCAGGGACCTGATGATAATGATCGTCACCCTGCTCCCCGGAGCCTTCAACATCTTCGGTCTGGGTCATGTCCTGATCAAGAGATATTCAAGAGCCGCGGTATACCTCATCATCTCCGCGGTCCTGATCTACCTGCGGTTCTCCCTTTCCGATGCGTCGATGTCAACCCTAATAATGATTGAGATAATAGGGTTGGTCGTATACCTTAAACAGGCCTTCGAGATATTCGCGATTATCTACGGGCCGAGAGGCGGATGAACATGGCAGCCGAGGATTGGACAGAGAAGTACAGGCCGCAGTCGCTCAAGGACGTGGTCGGAAATCCGTCTTCAGCAGCCGCTATGAAACAGTGGGCCGAGGCCTGGCAGAAAGGCGTGCCCAAGTTCCGTGCCCTCGTCCTCAGCGGTACCCCCGGAATAGGTAAGACCTCGTCGGCCATCGCTCTCGCCCAGGAGATGGGATGGAGCGTGGTCGAGATGAACGCCTCCGACCAGAGGACAGGCGGGGAGATCGAGAACATCGCCATCCGTGCCTCCAAATTCAACACATTCTCGGACGACGGCAGTTTCCAGAGCACCAAGGACGGGGACATGAAGCTCATCATCCTCGACGAGGCCGACAGTCTCTACGGTGTCCACGACAGGGGGGCCATGCCGGCCATCATCGACCTGGTCAGGAACGCCCGCCAGCCTGTCATTCTTATCTGTAACGATTACTACGAGCTCACCAGGAAGAGCTCGGCCATCAAGACCGAGACCATGCAGGTGGTCTTCAGGAAACCGCAGCAGAGGTCCATCGAGACCGTCCTCAAAAGGATCGCCGCCAAGGAGAGGGTGGTGATCGCGGAGGAAGCCATCCAGAAGATAGCCGAGAATTCCGACGGCGATCTGCGTGCCGCCATCCGCGACCTGCAGTCCCTGGCACTCGGTAAGGAGATGGTCACGGCGGAGATGGCGGACCAACTCTCCGAGAGGGAATCCCGCTCCGACATGTACGAGTTCCTGGGAGCACTGTTCCGCAAGAGGAACCCCTACGTCGCGAAGCAGATCCTAAGGGAATGCGACGTCGATCCCTCCACCGTATCCCTGTGGATCCTGGAGAACATCCCAGGAGAGTGTGCCACCCGCAAGGAGATGGCCGACTGTCTCGATGCCCTCTCCCGTGCTGACGTCTTCCTGGGAAGGGTCAGCAAACGCATGTACTACGGTCTTTGGAGCTATGCCAACGACCTGATGGTCGACGGTATCATCAACGCCCTCACCACCCCCAACACATCGTTCAACCGCATGATGTTCCCTTCCTACCTCTCCAAGATGGCGAGGTCCAAGTCCACCAGGGCCCAGCGCAAGGCACTCTCCATGAAACTCGGTGCCCTGGTCCACACCTCCGGCAACACCGTCCTGTCGGAATCCTTCGGTTTCTTCAAGTTCCTGGCCACCGACAGCGAGGAGTTCCGCGTTTTCCTGATAAAGGAGGCCGGTCTCGAAGAGGGAGAACTTGCCTTCCTGCTTGGGTGCAAGGTCGACGACAAGAGAATCAAAGCCTCGTTCAAACTCGCCTACCCTCCCGCACCTAAACCCGAGAAGAAGGCATCCAAACCGAAGAAGGCCGAACCCGCCGAGTTCAGGATGCCCGAGAGGAAGCCCGAACCCGCGAAGACAGAGCCTGTGAAGACCGAGCCAGAAAAGAAGGAACCGGCCATATCCTGCTCCGTGGCCATGTCGTAAACCGCTGCGCCCGGGATGCCCGCCGAGATCGTCGCCTTCCAGCGCCCGGACAACATGGGCAGTCAGACGCTGATGTACAAGCTGCTGGTGCCCCAGGACGAGATCGCCGACGCGCCCACGGAGCTGCGCCCCGCAGGCATGGGCGACCTGGTGGACGAGATGATATCGGCCCTGAAAGGTGAA
>CACWTF010000066.1 GCA_902763685.1 methanogenic archaeon
CTTGATATGGGGGTTGACCGGCAACCCTTTCCCTGAAAGATGGGATGAATAGCCTGACGTTCGCGTACAGGCACAACAGATGAAACCTAGTGCTAAAATGATTTCATCTAAGGTTTTACGGCATATATAGTTATCTTTTTTCCGTAATTTTTTTACGGAAATTTTCTTTAATGTACAAAAATATACATCAATAACGGTGATAATTCAGGAATAAGCGGACTTCAATGATATCGGTTTGTTCTCACAAACAACTGGGGTAGGCATCGGACCCATCGAATGCTAGAGAGTAGTATCTTCACGGTTTTGAGAATCCTGGGGAACCTGAGTTTCACTCATCTCCCTCATCATCCTCCAACAGAGGGAACTTCCTCATCATCCTCTTCAGATCACGGAACGGATCGCTGAATCTGAACCTGGTGGACCTGGTATTGCCCTCTTTGTCCAGCAATCCTTCGTGTACCAATTCAGACAGTCTCGCCCTGACCGTCTGTTCCCCGGGACCGCGGGCCCAGGTAACCGCATCCCTGACGGTGAACCATTCCCCCGAACCACGGGCGTTCAGCAGGATCTCCCTAGAATCCCTGTCCAATCCGGGAGTGAGGTCCTTTACCGACAGGACCTCCAACGCCTCGGCATATGAAGCTTCCATACGATCAATTATGAATTCCAGAATATTCGTGTAATCCTCATCCGACAAAACGGACCCTATGAGTTCACCGAGCATCGCCCGTTCCGTATGCAGCCTCTTCTTGAGGAACCCAAGGCCTGCAGGACAGTATCCGAGTGCCTGCAGAAGGGCGGTGAACATCCCGATATCGTTCGTAGCCCTGCCGTCGACTCCGCAGAGGAAGACCGTTGCGGTAAGTATCGGTGTGTAAGGCGAATACTCGACGAAAACCAAGAGCTCCTCTAGTTCGTCTTCGGTGTCATGCAGACCGTTTCCACTATTCAGTCCGATCACGGTATCCGTGTACCACGGCAGAGCAGGTACAGGGCCCTGTGCATCAGCATAGGGCACCGACTCCAGATAATCGCTGCGGCGGAGGATCATGTGCCTCAGAGCGAAGTCCATCCTATCGATATTGCACACCTTGCTGCGGTATTCGCAGGATATTCTTGCCGTGATGTGTGCATAGCCTTGATTATGATAATCGGGCATCGTTATTCTCGGAAACGGGATTTTACGTATTTATAATATCCTAAATTATAATAAAAAATTAATGTAATAATATATGATTATACTAAACGCCCCTTTACCCGACAACACCCATAAAAACCCCTCTGGGTATGTCCCTCCGGCGAGATATCATGGTTCACAGGATCAGGATAGGATACATGGGCATCCCCTTCTCCAACACCGAGGCCATGACGCTCGAATTCTGCCGCGAGATGAACTGGAAGGATGCCGAACTCGTCCCCCTCATGTCCTCCGCGGATACCGTCAAGGCCCTTTTCGAAAGGAAGGTCGACTACGGCGTCCTCGCCGTCAGGAACGGCATCGCCGGTCCCGTGAAGGAGACGGAGGAATCCCTTAAAGGCAAAAAGGTAAGGAAGATCCTCGAGGGCTCCGAGAGGATCCACCACTGCCTGTTCAGCAAGACCCAGACCTCAGAGATCAACTGGGTGTGCTCCCACATACAGGCCATAGGGCAATGCAAAGAGAACCTCGCCTCCCTCTATCCCGACGCTAAGCTCTCCGAGTGCTCCGACACCGCCTACGCGGCGGAGATGCTCTCCAAAGGGGAACTCCCCGATGACTGCGCCGTCCTGTGCAGGAAGGAGGCGGGCGAGCATTACGGCCTGTACCTCGTGAAGGAGAACCTGGAGGACCGCGGCGACAACGAGACCTTCTTCCATCTAATCAGCATCTGATTTGGATTGGATGCATGGATGGATGCATAATCCATTATATATCCGCGGATGCGATACATCTTACGATGAATCCATGCTGCACGGCCGCCGGGGAAGTTTCGAACGAGACTTGCGTACGCGCATGCTCGGACGACATCGTCCTCCGGGCACTTTCCTCCCTGCCCGAGGTCATCTCTGTATGTCCCATGGACCGTCCCACCCTCGATACCGCCTTCTCCCTGGAATCCGAGGCCAGGTCCGAGCACATGGAGTTCGAGAACCGTGCCCTCCTCATGAGCAAGGAATGCTCCGAGCACGTCTTCGTATTGGCGAAGCATCAATTCGATCCCGCCCCGCACATCCCCATGGTGATGCTGGACGAATCCGACGACACCGTCGGGTTCTTCGCCTCCCCCACCCAGAGGAACCAGTACCGCGAGGGCGACGGATTCAGATGGGTCACCGACAGCATGGTCGTGACCGACAACATACACAGCCCCTCCCGCATAAGGATGGTCTCGGTGCCCCAGTACCTCACGGTGATCGGGAGGGAGCAGGGCGTGAGGAACGCGATGGCGTTCCTTCCTTCTATCAAAACCGACGCATACCTCAGGGAGAGGTACTGCAGCGACTCCCCCAGGGGGTCGCTGACCTTCATCGTCTCCTACGATCCGCTGTGACTCCGCATAACGGTTCCGTTTTCCGCTTCATTTCCGTGAAACATTTAATTGATAAAAATTCAATTAAAAAATTAATTGATGAATAATCAATTAGTTTAGAAATAGATAAATAATCAATTAACCTATAAGATAATATGCCAGACAGAGGAATCATCGGAAGGGATGCGGAATTATCCTACCTGGAAAACCTATGGGATCAGAGGGGATTGGTCACATGCTGCATCTGGGGCCGCAGAAGAGTGGGGAAGACCTCTCTCCTTAGGGAATTCGCGAAAGGGAAGAGGACCCTTTTCATGCAGGGCATCAGGGGATCGTACTACGAGAACCTCTCATCCCTGTCCCTCGATATCTCGGAATTCCTGGGGAAGGAGATCCCCCAGGCACCCGATCTGTCCCACCTTATGAGGACAGTCGAGGAGATCTGCAGGGAGGGACACACCCTGATCGTCATCGATGAGCTCCCCTACCTGCTGGAATCCGCTCCCCAGGCAGCATCCGTCATCCAGAAATCACTGGACGGGGGTCTGAAGGAACTGGACTGTATGTTCGTCATCTGCGGCTCCTCGATCTCCGTGATGCGCAGGGAGACCGAGAACGCCGACAAACCCCTGTACGGAAGGTTCGAGAACAGGAAACAGATCAGACCCCTTTCCATCGAGGTATGCAGGGGATTCCACCCGGGGATGGACGATGAGACCGCCCTGAGATGGTACTGCACCGTCGGAGGCATACCGTACTACCACCTGAACACCGACGGGAAGGACTATCAGCAGCTGATCGAGGAGAAGTTCTTCGACGACGACAGTTCGTGGAGGGGGGAAGCGATGAGCCTCATCCTCCAGGAATTCAACGGGAACACGGATTACACCGGTGCGGTGAGATGCATCGCCGACGGTACCGTGAAGCAATCCGAGATAGCTGACAAACTGAAAATAGACCGTGCGGCCTGCAAGAGGATATTGGACGATCTGGAGTTCGTCGGCATGGTGGAACGCAGGGTACCTATGGGCAGTGCCCCCAAGAAACCCGTGTATTCGATCGGCGACCCGTTCGTCTCATTCTCCTTCAATATCATAGCCAACAATATCCGGATGATCGAGAGCAGTTCCTCCAAATCCGCTGCCTACGGATTCCTCAGAAACGATATCGACAGTCAGCTGGGTCATATGTTCGAGAAACTGTGCGGGAACTGGCTGGATTCCAAGTATACCGTGGTGGAGAGGGGACAATGGTGGGGGAGGATCGACGGCACCGATACCGACATAGATATCGTGGCGAAGGTCTCCGACGGGAACCGCATAATCCATACCGTGCTCGGAGAATGCAAATTCAGCAGAAAACCCATGGGATTCAGCGCTTACAACAAATTGGTGTCAAGAGCAAAAGGTGCGGGATTCACCGAGAATGTCACCTTCATACTGTTCTCCGCCGAGGGGTTCGAAGACGAACTGGCAGAATTCGCCAAAGAGAACGGCATCGCGCTCGTCGACGACAGGATGCTGGTCGGAGACAGAGAACCTCCGGCACTGTTCTGAACCTCATCAGAGCCCTATCGCAACGAGTTCGCGGGCGGTCACGTGCATCTTGCCGTCCGCACGCTTGACCTGCAGCACATGCCTGTACACGATGTCCTTCTTGTCGATGTACACGGTCTCGGACTCGTCGTTGGAGACCCTGCTGCAGACATCGCATAGAACCTGGCCCACGCAGGTGGGGATCCTCTCCTCCTTCATGAGTGCCAGCTTGGAGATGTCGAAGATCAGGGAACCGTAGGAGGTCATGGTGTGCAGGATCTCGGGATCCTTCAGTCCGGGGACCTCCTTCTTCACCTCGGCGGCCTTGCCGCGGATGCTGGTGACGGTGTAGATCTCCCTCACGGGATTGCCTACGAGCTCGCCGTCGACTGCCTCGGTCACCTGGTACCAGAACCATGCCCCTTCTTCGATTGCCATGAGTGCGAATCCTCCTCTCCGTATAAAACGAATTACACGGGGGCCCGCAGGACCAAAGTAAAAAAGATTGTTTCATAAAATGCAATTTAATGCATTTTACAAATTGAATTTTTGTAAAAATCACAAATATATAGAATAAACTGCATTATATAACTATGTTCATAGATTTCAGCATCAGGAATTTCGGACCCTTCAAGAACAAGGTCACGCTCTCGCTGGAATCGACCTCCCTGGACGGCAACGAGTTCAACCTGCTAGACTGTCCGCAGGTATCCGATCCCCTGCTCTCATCCGCAGTGATCTTCGGACCCAATGCATCAGGCAAATCGTACGTGCTGAAGGCCATGGAGGTCCTGCAGCTTATGGTGCGTGCACCCATGGTCCCCAACATCTCCTACCCGTGGTACCAACCTTTCCGTGCATCCAAGACTTCGTTCGATGCCCCCATCGAACTCGGCATCAGATTCGTAACTGGCGGTGTAAAGTACGATTACTCCCTATCGTTCGCCGCCGACCATGTGGTATCCGAGAGCCTGTGCTATTCCCCGATGGGGAAGAGGGCCATGGTCTTCGACAGGACCGGGCAGGAGTTCAGATTCGGACGTACGGCCATGAAGGGTATGAAGGCCATCGCCGACATGACCACGCCCACCTCCACGTTCTTGGCAGTTGCGGCACAGTACAACAATACCGTCTGTCTGACCGCCCATCGCGGGATCACCCGCGAGATGATAATCCTGGGAAGCAATATCTCGGACATCCTGAACAGGGTCATCGAGCATATGAACAGGAATCCGGAGAGCAAGGCCCGCATGCTCAGGGCGATGAGGATCGCTGACATGGGCATAACCGATGTCATAGGCAGTGTGAAGACCAGGAAAGCGACCGAGTTCGGGAACGACATCCCTCCGCAGGTCATCGGACTCATGATGGCAACCGGCAACACTGAGGTCTCGCAGACCACGATGTACATCGAGCACGGGTTCATCGAGAGCGACGTTGACAGGGATCTGCTGAAATTCCCGTTCCAGATAGAGTCCAACGGTACGATGCAGCTGTTCTGCCTGATGGGCCCGATCATCGATGCCCTGGAGAACGGATACACCGTCATGATCGATGAGTTCGGGACGTTCCTGCATTCGGATGTGGCCAAGTGGATCATCCGTCAGTTCAGGGATGCCGCCAACCCCAACAAGGCTCAGCTGATAGTGAACACGCAGGACCAGTCCCTGATGTCCCTTGACCTTCTCCGCCGGGACCAGGTCTGGTTCACTCAGAAAGACATGGATACCGGTGCCTCAGAACTGTATGCCCTGTCCGATTTCAACGGGGTCCGTTTGGATGTCGATCTTCAGAAGAGCTATTCCGTGAACAAGTACGGCGCCAAGCCGTTCATTCTGAACGAGGATGTGATGGACTGAGCAGAAGATACGGTGGCAGGCGTCAGAGCAGGACGGTACTGATACTTACCGAAGGAACCTCCGAAGTCGAATATTTCAGCCGTTTCAGAGGGAGAGACAACAATGTATCCATAGTCCCCATACAGGCGAAGAAACACGACTCGAAGAACCTGATTCCCTACTGTACCAGCAGAGTTCATGAATACGGAATAGACTTCGATAACGGCGATACGGTTTCCGTGGTGATTGATGTTGATGATAGACGCGAGGGAGAACTGAGAATATCGAGTCGCAAGGTACTGAGAAAGGATACAGATTGTACCTGTCGAATCGCTCCTTCGAGTGTTGGTTATCCTTCACTTTAAGAAACTGACCAAATCCCTGACTCAAGATGAATTGGAAGCGACCCTGTCGGAATGTATAGGCCGCAAGTACAAGAAATCGGAAGGGATCAACAAGGATATCGAAGATGCGAGCATACAATCCGCTATATCGCGTGCAGAGGATCTCATAAACCCGAGTTTGACAGATAATCCTTGATTATATGTCAGACTGCAGTGCCGGCACACCCTTCTCCGGGTGCCCGGCTATTCTGCTCCCCGAACAGGAGCACGGATAGCGGGTCTATCCATTCGACACCCATGAGTCCCGCAAGCTGAAGCATGTTGTAGCAGGAATTCACATCCCTGTCCTCGACATACCCGCAGCAGGGGCACACATGCGTCCTGACGCTCAGGTCCTTCGGCACTTTCATACCGCAGGACGAGCACAGCTGGGACGTATCCCTGGGATCCACCAGGATCACATCGTGACCGGCGCTCGAAGCCTTGTCCGTGATCCTTCTTCTCAGCAGTCCGAGGGATGCGTCGTTGTAA
>CACWTF010000067.1 GCA_902763685.1 methanogenic archaeon
GAGGTGTTCGGTGCCGGAGGATTCACACGTTTCAGCAGGAACTGACATGTTCGAGCGCAGATCAAACATAATCAAGGACGGCAGCAAGCTGTCATTCGACTACGTCCCCGATAAACTGGTATCCAGGGAGAAGCAGATGAGGGACCTGGAGAAGCTGTTTAGCCCATTGGCACTCGACGGGAACGCCTGTTCAGCGTATCTCTGGGGAAGCGTCGGTGCCGGTAAGACCGCCTGTGCCAAGCGTTTCTGTCAGGACATGGCCGAATATTTCTATCAGAACAACAAACGTCTCTCCAACCTCTACATCAACTGCCGTGTCAAGAACACCGAGTATGCGGTGGCACTGGAACTGGCCAGGCTGTACGATCCCGGATTCCCGGACAGGGGATTCGCCATCGACGAGATCCTCAACATGGTGCAGAAGAAGGTGGATGCCGACCAGACGCCCTTGGTAATAATTCTCGACGAGGTGGATGTCCTCCTCAAGGGCGGATCCCGGAACCTCGTCTACCAGCTCACCCGCATCTCCGAGGCCATCAAGGGGAAATCTTCGCTTTCCCTCATACTCATCTCCCAGTATTCCCTCGCATCCATGCTCGACGAGGCATCCATGTCCACCTTCCGCCGGGCGAACATGATCTCCTTCTCCCGTTACTCGGAGGACGAGCTCCGCGAAATCGTGAGGTACAGGGCGGAGATCGCACTCGAGCCCGGTGCCCTTTCCGATGAGGGCATCGGCATGATCGCGAAGCTCTCCGAGGAGTTCGGCGACGCCCGCTTCGCACTGGAGATCCTGGAGAGGGCTGCCCACGCGGCCGAGATGGACGGACTGGCGGAGATCTCCGCGGATTGCATTCGCAGCGGGAGTTCCTCGATCTACAGCGATGTGTCGGAATCCAAGCTCAACCAGCTCGACATCAACCGGAGCCTCTCCCTCCTGGCCATCTGCAGGGCGATAAAAACCGCCGCCTCCGTGAGCATGACCCACTGCGAGAAATCCTATCACATCGCCTGCGAGGAATACAACGTTCCTGCGAAGAAGCACACGCAGTTCTACACCTACGTCCAGGACCTTGAAAGGCAGAGCCTCATCAGGACCGAGGTAAGACGCGAACCAGACGGAGGAAGGGTCACCTACATCTCCATCGACAACATCCCCCCGAAGGAACTCGCCAACAAGATCGTGTACCTCCTGGATTACGTCAAACGCGGGGAGAACGATATCGAATGAAATGCGACCTCTGTGCCGCCGACGCCGTCACCTTCATAAGGTACAACGGTTCCCATCTCTGCTCCTTCCATTTCATGGAGTACTTCCAGCGGAGGGTCAAGAAGGAGATCCGCAAGGAGGTGTCCCTCTACAAGGGAGACACCGTGGGCGTGGCGGTATCCGGAGGCAAGGACAGCATGGTCACCCTCAGCATGATGCACCAGCTGTTCAACGAGAAGAACGGCATCAGGGTGGTCTGCATCTCCATCGACGAGGGGATCGAGGGATACCGTCCCCCGAGCCTGGAGATTGTAAGAAAATATTGTTCCGAGAACAACATCGAGTACCACGAGCGTTCGTTCAGGGAGCTCAGCGGCCTCACCATGGATTCCATCGCCCCCGTTTCAGGCGAGAACACTCCCTGCACCTACTGCGGCGTTTTCAGACGCAAGCTGATGAACGACGAGGCCCGTAAGGTCGGTGCCAAATACCTTGCCACCGGCCACAATCTCGATGATGTGTCGCAATCAGTCATGATGAACATCGTGAGGGGCGACGTGGAACGTCTGGCACGTCTTGGTCCCCACACCAACATCCGTCCCGGACTCATCCCCCGTTTCTATCCCCTGAGGATGATCCCGGAGAAGGAATCCCTGCTCTACGCGATCGTAGCCGGCATCCCCTTCTGGGACGGCGAGTGCCCCTACTGGTCCGAGGCTTTAAGGAACGAGTACAGGGACCTGGTTGATGGTCTCGAGGACCGTTCTCCCGGCACCAAGTACAGCATCGTATCCAGCTACGACAAGCTGAAACCCCTCCTCTCCGAGAACGCGGGCCCGAAGAACGTGAAGTTCTGTGAGTGCGGGGAGCCCTGCAACGGCAAACGCTGCAAGGCTTGCGAGTACGAGGAAGCCCTCGTCAAAAAGATTCAGAATGAATAAAATAGTAGGCACTCCGGGATAAAAGACCCAGAGTGCCAGATTATTGTTTTCAGAGCTTCTTCCACTTGGCTCCGTCCGAGGAGTCCTCGATGGCGTAGCCGGCATCCTTCAGCCTGTCGCGGATCATGTCGGCGAGGTCGTACTGCTTCTTCGCCCTGAGCTCCTTCCTGAGGTCGATGAGGATGCCCATGATGGCATCGAAGTCGCCGTTGTCCGCGGTCTCCTCCTCGGGCAGGATGCCGAGGACGTCGTTGACCTCGTCCATGTAGGCGAGGACGGAAGCCGCACCCTCCTTGCTGAGGGTCTTCTCCGCCATCATCCTGTTGGTGGTGCGTGCAAGGGAGAACAATGATTCGATGGCCGCACGGGTGTTGAAGTCGTCGTCCATGGCCTCCGTGAACTCCTTCCTGGAAGCTTCGACGAGATCCTTCGCATCCTCTCCGGAAGCACCGTCGCGGGCGCATGCCTGGAGGTCGCGGTAGTTGTTCCACAGCCTCTTGAGTGCCGCCTGGGCCTCCGCCATGAACTCCTCCCCGTAGGTGAGGGGACTCCTGTAATGGGTGTTGAGGTAGTAGAAACGGATGGTGTACTTGTCGAACTGCTTGGCGACGTCGTCCACCTTGAAGAAGTTCTTCAGTGATTTGGACATCTTGACGGTCTTGCCGTCCGCTCCCTTCGTCTCCAGCATTCCGTTGTGCATCCAGTAGTTGGCGAGCTCGCATCCGCAGGCTCCCTTGGTCTGCACGATCTCGTTCTCGTGGTGGGGGAAGATGAGGTCGTTGCCTCCGCCGTGGATGTCGATGGTGCCGCCCAGATAATGTTCGATCATGGCGGAGCACTCGATATGCCATCCCGGCCTTCCCTTGCCCCAGGGGGATTCCCAGAAGCACTCGCCGGGCTTCGCCGCCTTCCAGATGGCGAAGTCCATGGGATCCTCCTTGTCGGGATCCAGATCCACGCGTCCGGAGGACCTCATCTCCTCCAGGGAGCGGTTGGAGAGCTCCCCATAGTCGGGGACCTTCTTCACCCTGAAGTACACGCTGCCGTCGGGCGTAGCATATCCATAGCCCTTGTCGATGATGGTCTTCACCATGTCGATGATGTAGGGCATGCTGGTGCTGGCCTGGGGGTAGATGTCCGCCTTCCTCACGCCGAGCTTGGCGATATCCTCGAAGTACTTGTCGATGTAATCGGCCGAGAGTTTCAGGGGATCGATGCCCCTTTCGTTGGCACGGTTGATGATCTTGTCGTCCACGTCGGTGAAGTTGGTGACGAAGGTGACGTCGTAACCGCTGTACTGCAGGTACCTCCTGACGACGTCGAAGGTGATGATGCTCCTGGCATGTCCCATGTGGATGTCGTCGTAGACGGTGACCCCGCAGAGGTACATCTTCACCTTGCCCTTCTCGATGGGCACGAATTCCTCTTTCTTGTTGGTGAGAGTGTTCTCAATCCTGAGCGTCATGTGATTCCCTCAGTCTCTGATTGTCTTTTACCAGTGCCTCGCACAGCGAGCGGAGCTCGGCGATCTCCTTCTCCATCCTGTCCATGCGTTCCTGCATGACGTCGGGTAGGTTGTTGTGGTCCAGCACATCGGCGAGATCCACGCGGACTCCGCCCTGTTTGACGATCTTGCCGGGTACCCCGACCACGGTGCAGTCCGGAGGGACATCCTTAACGACCACGGAGCCGGCACCGATCCTGACGTCGTCGCCGATGGTGATGTTACCGAGGATGATCGCTCCTGCACCCACGACGATGCGGTTGCCGAGCGTGGGGTGCCTCTTCCCCTTGCTGGTGGACACTCCTCCCAGGGTGACGTTCTGGTAGATGCTGACGTCGTCCCCGATGACGGTGGTCTCCCCGATCACCACGCCGGTGGCATGGTCGATGAAGAACCTCTTGCCGATGGTGGCACCGGGGTGGATGTCGCAACCTGTCTCCCTGTGTGCCTGCGTGTTGATCTCCCTGGCTTTCATGTATTCGCCTTTCAGCCAAAGCTCGTGGCTCTCCCTGTACATGGAGACCGCTTTGAAGCCGGTATGGAATCTGATGGCGTCTTCCTCGTTCATGATGGCGGGGTCGCGTTCCATCACGACTTTGAGATCGTCAGGGTCGTAGTGCATGGATGTGGCTATTGTTCGCGTGTATATTAAGTACGCGCGGAAGTCAGTTCTCGAACTCCTTCTCCTCGGTCTTGGCCGCAGGGGCGAAGTTGACCGCGGGGCAGGGCCCGTAGCACTTCATGCAGAATATGCACTGGTCGCCGTGGACGTGCACCTTTCCGTTCTCCATGTAGAGGGCATGCTCCTCGCATCTTGCCGCACAGAGTCCGCATCCGACGCAGTTGAACGCACGGGCGATGATCTGCACCGCCTGGTCCATGTTCTTGTCGGCGTCAGCCTTCGCGTGGGCCTTGGTGATGATCGCACCGTCGGCGTAGAAGGTGGTGAAATTGGCCTCCAGGTTGCCGTCCGCCTCGTTCAGTCTGGGCACCCAGCTCATGGCGTGGGTGAAGGGTTCGAGCACCTTCAGGTCGATGGGCCTGGAGAGTGCGGCCTCCACGCTGTATCCCATGGTGCAGGGTGAGTATCCGTCCTGTATCTTCACGGCGACGGGTCCGTCGTCCGCAGCATCGGCTTCCTTCGTGGGTTTCATCGGCGGCACATCCTTTCCCGTGACCCTCTTGATCTCGTCCTTGGTGGCCTGCGGGGCGGATTTCCATCTCCACAGTCCGTACTTCTTCCACTCCTCGGGCATGCCCCTCTTCTCGGAATATTCGGAGAGATATCTATCCCATTCGGGGTATCTGGAACTTGCGGCCTTCACGGTGTCGAGATCGGCCATGTCCGATGCGGGGCACATGAAGCATCCGATCCTGTCGAGACCGTGTGCGTACCAGAAGTTGAAGGGCTCCTTCTTGTAGAAGATGTACAGCCAAACGTGCATGGCGGCCCAGTTCTGGATGGGGGAGGCCCCGATCTGTCCGGGGGTCCAGGGGTTCTTCCACACCCTGGGCTTGTCGTGTCTAGCCTCGGATTCGTATTTCCTCTGGCCGATGAACGACAGCACCCCGTCGGGGAAGTTCTTCGTGATGGCGGCCACGGTGGGTCCGAGCTTGTTGGTCTTGCAGCACCACCTGTAGTC
This sequence comes from methanogenic archaeon, assembly GCA_902763685.1. Classification (GTDB taxonomy): domain Archaea; phylum Thermoplasmatota; class Thermoplasmata; order Methanomassiliicoccales; family Methanomethylophilaceae; genus Methanomethylophilus. The sequence continues at coordinate 5,299 of CACWTF010000067.1, forward strand.
CTTGGCGGGCGGGCCGAAGTATACGAGGTTGCCGTAGAATGCGTTCTCGGGGGGTTCCTGCTCTATGAGTTTCAGTTTGTGCCTCTCGGCGAAATCGTGTACGTACTTCACGGTCTCGTCGAGTTCGAGACCGGTGTTGACGAACATGGGCGGCGTGTCCACGCCCGCATCCATGGTGATGAGCATCGTCGCGAGGGAGTCCTTCCCTCCCGAGAAGGAGACGACCGCGGGGAGATCGCTGTAGGTCTTCATCGTGTCGTGCACGAACTTGATCGCCTCGTCCCTCCTCTTCTCGATGATTGCTCTGTTGGCTTCCACCACATCGTCCCAGGTGTGGCAGATATCGGAGACGACGGGTTCCTCAGGCTTGTGCCAGCGGGTCTTGACCGCGAATCCCCTGTTCTGTTCCTTCATGTCCTTACCGGTCATCTTGGCCACACCGGTACCGATCACGGTGCGGTTCTCGAGGATCATGATGACCTCGTCGTCGATCTGTATGCCGGGGTCCGCATCGAGGACTCCGGGGGCCATGAGATTCTTGTTCTCCTGCACGAAGGGCACCGCATCGGGATTGAGGATGACGTATCCCTTGGTCATGACCTTGGATATGCGCATCGCACCCTGGGTACGGATGATGAACCTCCATCCCGCTCCGAGGTCGAACCTCTCGGTGGCCACGCAGGTACCGTCGCAGAATACCTCCTCCATCCTGTCGATGGCGGGGGCCTTGTTCATGATGACGATGTGTCCGTCGGGGATCATCGCCTTACCGCAGCCTTCGCCGAAGCACCTGTCCGCCATGTCGCGTGCCCTCTGGATGTCGAAATCGAATCCGGGTCTGGAATCCGCGGGGGGCGTGAGTTCGGTGGCGGAGGTCTCGGCACCGCACACTGGGCAGGTCTTGGCCTCCATGATCGGAAGGTTGCAACGGAAGCACCATCTCAGATGGTTCTTCCCGAGTTTTATCATGGCCATGGTCCTCCCATATATGCCAGGGATAAATAAATTGGCCGTCCGTACGGCTTTGACGAAATCATAAGGTAAACGTTTTCCTGATTCTTTTTCTTCACTTTCGGATCGGCCGGCGCCGATCCTTCCGTGTTCTGAACGAAATCATTAAATTCCAGACTTCGATTTCAAAAGTTAATACTTAATTATAATTCAGCAATGCTGAATATATATTAAGTATTAAAAATCCCAAAAGCATTCGTTTTTCCAGAAATTGTGAAGGATGAAAACCCAGCCCTAAAATCTTGCAAACCCGGGCTGGGGCCGAATCCGACACGGGACCAGATCACCATGTCCTCATCGACGGTTACAGATACGCAA
>CACWTF010000068.1 GCA_902763685.1 methanogenic archaeon
CTTTACGATCTCCTATGAATTGCAGCTCTTCACCGTATGCAGGAAAGCCCATGAGCCAGTTATTCTAACGGGACAAGGCAGTGACGAGTATTTCGGAGGATGTGCACGTACCGTCGACGAGGACGAGCAGGAGTACAAAGCGGTCATGGCCTGGGGCATCGAGAGGCTGATGAAGGTCTCCGTACCCTGCGAGCTTTCCATCGCCTCCAATTACAGGAAGAAGCTGTTCTACCCGTACCTTGACGAAGAGGTCGTCAGACAGGTCGGGCTGGTGGACCCGGAGGAGATAAGGCCCCGTTCGCTGGAGAACCGGAAGATGGTGCTCAAGACCGTCGCATCCGATCTCGGATTCCCGCTTCTCGCCCACCGTACGAAGAAGGCGTCGCAGTACGGTTCGGCCACCACCGATCTGATACGCGATGCCGCGAGGGCGAAAGGCGTACGTTACAACCAGTTCATCGCGGGGATATACGAGGGGCTGGGGCTCAGGAACGCCAACCTGCTCCGCGACGCCGCGGTCGACGTGAGGATGGATCCCATCTTGTTGTACGATGCCGAACAGGTGCTCGGAAGGATCGGCATGACCCACTCCGAGGCGGTCGCAGAGTTCTACCGCAGGATGATCAAAGACGGGAATCTGGATTTCCTCAAATGAGCCAGAACCATCTTTTTGATAATAATCTCCCTCGAATATATTCGTGTTTTTGTAGATTAATCGTACAAAACGACCGTGTTTTTGCAGATTAATCGTACAAAACGACCGTGTTTTTGCAGATTATATTTATAGTCGGATATCGATGAACATGTATGTTCTATCGCAAGGTCATTCCGAAACTGAAGGCATGGAAGGAACGCAGGCATGCCTGTTTGGTCCTGAAGGGTCAGCGTCAGATCGGGAAGACCACAGTCGCGGAGTATTTCGGTAGGACGGAATACGACAGCTATGTGCTCCTGGATCTCTTCAAGGACCCGGTCGCGAAGAGTATCCTGGAAGGGAACGGCACCGTCGATTCGCTGGTGGACTCCATCTCCCTGTACAAAGGTATAGATATCCAACCAGGGAAGTCCCTGATCATCATCGACGAGATCCAGGAATCCACTGCGGTCAGAGCGAAGCTGAGGCTGTTCTCCGAGGACGGACGCTATGACGTGATCGCCACCGGATCGATGCTGGGCGTATCCGATGCGAGGCTGGGCAAATACAAGAACATGAAGAACCCAGACCTGCTCCCGGTGGGTTCGGAGGAGCATCTCACCATGTATCCCATGGACTTCGAGGAATTCCTCCTGGCTACCGGTATGCGGCAGAACAGTATCGACCGCGTAAGGGATAAGATAAGGTTGGGCAGGGAATTGGATGCCGCTGAGATGGAGGTGTTCTCGAAAAGATTCGATGTCTACGGGGTGGTGGGGGGAATGCCCGCCGCCGTTTCGGCGTTCACGGAGAACGGGATCAACTCGGCCGTACGCGTCCTCGACAGCATACTGTCATCCTGCGTCAACGACATCAACCGTTACAATTCGGGGGCGGATGCAATCAAGACCCAGGAGTGCTTCGACAGCATCCCCCGCCAGCTGGCACAGACCAACAAACGTTTCATGTACTCCCGCATAGACAACGGCGGTTCCCGCAGTTCCGGTGAGAAATACAAGGAGAATCTCCTGTGGATAAAGCACGCGGGATACGGAGTGTTCTCCTATTCCCTGAATGCCCTCAGGGCACCTCCGGAGAGATTCGCGGAGAACGGGGTATTCAAGGTGTACATGTCGGATACCGGACTTCTCATGAACATGATGGGATCGGCATCCCAGACCGCTGCCGTTTCGGGCGATACAGCCTATGACTTCGGAGCCGTGACCGAGAACAAGGTGATGGCATGCCTGTCCAAGGCTGGCTATCCGGTCTATTACTGCCGGCGTACCAGCGGTAATGACAAGTTCGAGATCGACGGCATCATAGACTGCGGCGGCATGGTATGCATCGAGGTGAAAACCGGTGCCGAGAGAGACTACCCATCGCTGGGCAAGACCCTCGGCAATCCCCAGGTATCACGCAGGGTGATCTTCGAGAAAGGCAATGTTTGTAAGGACAGCGACGGGGTCGAACATTATCCCCTCTTCGCGGCGGCATTCCTGTTCCCCGAGAAGGAACACGATCTGGACGAATCGCTCTTTTCGGATGCGACCGGCGATCCTTTCCCGGATCGTTTATGAGTCAGAAGGGATTTTGTTCAGAATTTCAGTCTGAGGCAGACCGCCCCGACCCTCTGGTTGCAGATGCGGATCATAGCAGAGCGGCACCGTATATCGGAGATAAACAAATTCCCGGAAGTCCCGTCACGACTTTCCCGCCGCCCTGATCCACCTGATCAGGAAGCATCCCGTGAACACGACGGAAGCGAGGACGAAAACCGCACCGTTCTGCCCCAGCACCTCGACGCCGGGGACATCCACCACCACTCCGCCCACGATCGCACCCATCGCGATACCGATGTTGAATATCCCGGAGAAAAGCGACATGGCCACGGCGACCGCGTCCGGCGGTGCGGCCACGATTAGTTCGTTCTGATAGGAGATGGTGACCATAGTACCGAAAAGGCCCCAGATCAGACACACCCCGAGTACGGCCGCAGGGCTGGAAGAGGCGGGGTCGAGCAGGAGCAGGGCGAACAGGACACCTAGCGGCGAGATCAGGAGGAAGATGTACCTGGTACTGCCGTAGAGCTTGGAGAACAGTATGCTCCCGAAGATGCCCGCGATACCGAACAACGTAAGTGCCAGCGTGACGGTTTCCGGAGACATCCCCACCGCATCGAGCATGAACGGTTCGATGTAGCTGTAGCAGGTGTAGTATCCCGTAACGAACAGGGCTATCAGCACGTATATTCCCATCAGCACGCGGTTGCGGTAGATGTCGGGCATCCTCTTGACGGAGAACGTGCCGGGGTTCTCCACCTTCGGGAACACGAGCACCAGCAGTATGAGGATCGCAACGGTCACCGCGGCGATGGTGACGAAGCTCATCCTCCAGCCGACCGCCAGTCCGATCGCCCTTCCGAGGGGCAGACCGATGATCATAGCGATGGAGGTCCCGGCGGCGATGGCGCTCAGTGCCGGCCTGTGGTATCTCAGTTCCACTACCCTCACCGCCAGCGGTGCGGCGATGGACCAGAACACGGCGTGGGCGACGGCCACCCCGATGCGGGAGACCATCAGCATCAGATACGAGGTGGACACCCCGGACAGGACCTGGAAGAACGCGAACGTCCCCACGAAGAAGAGCAGCATGGTGCGGTACTGCACCTTCCTGAGCAGCAGCATCATGGGCAGGGAGAGCAGGGCAACAGCCCATGCGTACACCGATATGAGGTATCCTGCCTGCGATTCGCTGACCCCGAAATCGTCGGCGATGCCGGTCAGGAGTCCGATCGGCATGAATTCTGACATGTTGAAGACGAACACGCAGAGGACGAGTCCCGTAAGTGGGAGCCATTGCCTGACGGACATGGGTCAGAGGATGGCCGATTCGGTATAAGAGGGTTCATCGACGAGTCCGCCGCAGAGCACACAGCCAGCTATTCTCCTCGGTATTAACTATTGTTAGTCTACATCTTGTCGATGACTTCTATATAATACCTTTAAATACTCTTTATCAATGGGCATCAGCATGACCGTAATCGACATTCAGAACATCGTCGCGTCGTCCTCCCTCGGGACCGAGCTCGACCTTTTCAAAATCCTGGACTCCTTCGAGACCGCACAGTACGATCCCAAGCAGTTCCCCGGACTCATCTACAGGATCTCCGAGCCCAAGACCGCGACCCTCCTCTTCAAGAGCGGAAAGCTCGTCTGCACCGGAGGAAAATCCCGCGAGGACGTCGAGAGGGCTGTCTCCAAAGTCGTCGACGACCTGAAGGGAATCGGAATCGACATCCCCATCAAACCCAAGATCGACATCCAGAACATGGTCGCATCTTCCGACCTCGGTTACGAACTCAACCTCAACACCGTCGCCATCACCCTCGGACTCGAGCGTGTGGAGTACGAGCCCGAGCAGTTCCCCGGTCTCGTCTTCAGGCTGGACGACCCCAAGGTCGTTATCCTCCTCTTCGGATCCGGAAAGCTCGTCTGCGCCGGAGCCAAGGTCAAAGAGGACGCCATCCGTGCGGTCGACAACGTCGCCGCCGAGCTCCGCGACCAGGGCCTGATGCCTTAAATCCCTAAACTTCACCAGGGGCTCCGGCCCCTTCCAATCTTTTCATGTCGGAATTCTCCGATTATCTCACCGTCTCCGGGACATCCGTCTCCGAATCCACCGTAAAGGGATCGCGTTTCATCGGCATCGCCATGCCGTGCACATGCGAGGAGGATATCCGTTCCAATCTGAAACGGGTGCAGGCGGAGTTTCCCAACGCCACCCATTACTGTTACGGTGCCGTGTTCGGCGGGACCAACCGCAGCGAGAGGAGCAGCGACAACGGGGAACCCTCGGGCACCGCGGCGAAGCCGATACTCTCGGTGATCCGCGGCAATTCCCTCACCGATACCATGGTAGTGGTGGTCAGGTACTTCGGCGGGACTCTGCTCGGAACGGGCGGACTGGTCCACGCGTACACCGAATCCGCGGAGGAGTCAATTAAATGTGCCAGCATCCGCAGGATGCACGCATGTTCGGTATTCGGTATCACCCTCGGCTACCCCGATCTCAACCCTTTCAACTGCAAATGTGCGAACCTATGTGCCGAGCCCCCGAAGTACGTATACGAAGCATCGGTCAGCATCGAGGCCGCTGTCCTCGTCGGAAAAGCGGAGGAATTCCTTGCCGCCGTCTCGGAAGCCACGGAACGCCGTGCCAAGATCGTCCCCCTCAGCAGCGGATACCGCTGACGCGCTCGCCTGCACGCGTGCCTTTATTATATGGGGGTGGCTTACCCTTTCCCATAGATATCATGAGCGATTTCATCTGTCCGTTGGATTACAGGTACGGCCGCAAGGAGATGAAGGACATCTTCTCCGAGGAGAGCCGCATCAAGAAGCAGATGCTCGTAGAAGCAGCACTGGCAAGGGCCCACGCCGAACTGAACGAGATCACCAAGGAAGAGGCCGCGGAGATCACCCGCGTCGCCGAGTCCGACCTCGTCACCGTCGAGAGGATCAAGGAGATCGAGAAGTTCACCAACCACGACCTCATGGCCATGGTCAAGGCCATGACCGAGCAGTGCCAGGGAACCGCAGGTAAGTATGTGCACCTCGGTGCGACATCCAACGACATCGTCGACACCGCCACCGCACTGCAGATCAAGGCCGCCCTCGAGCTCGTCGCCGAGGACATCGACGAATTCCTCTACACCCTCGCCAAACTAGCCAAGAAGGAGAGGGACACCCTGGAGATCGGAAGGACCCACGCTCAGTTCGCCATCCCCATCACCTACGGATTCAAGATCGCTGGATACATCGCCGAGATGCTCAGGTACCGCGAGAGGCTCGACGAGATCATGCCCAGGGCATGTGCCGGAAAGATGGCGGGAGCCGTCGGAACAGGAGCCGCCCTCGGGAAGAACTTCATGAAGATCCAGCAGCTCGTGATGAACGACCTCGGTCTCACTTACGAACCGGCAGCCACCCAGGTCGTCGGACGCGACAGGTACACCGAGCTCGTATGCCTCATGGCCACCCTCGGAACCTCCCTCGAGAGGTACGCCACCGAGGTCAGGAACCTCCAGAGGTCCGAGATCGGAGAGGTCTCCGAGTACTTCGACGAGAAGCACCAGGTCGGAAGCTCCACCATGGCCCAGAAGAGGAACCCCATCAACTCCGAGAACGTCTGCGGTCTCGCCAGGGTCCTCAGGGGAATGGTCATGCCCACCTTCGAGTCCCAGGTCCTCTGGCACGAGAGGGATTTGTCCAACTCCTCCGCCGAGAGGTTCACCCTCCCCCATGTGTTCTCGCTCATCGATTACATGCTGTACAAGATGAACAAGGTGTTCTCCGGCCTCGACGTCCACAGGGACAGGATGCTCAGGAACATCGAGATGGCCCACGGTCTCATCATGGCCGAGCCCGTCATGATGGCATTCGTCGGCAAGGGAGTGGGAAGGCAGGACGCCCACGAGATCGTCCGCGAGGCCTCCATGGTCGCCGAGAACGAAGAGCGTCAGCTCCTTGACACCCTCTGGGAGAGGGAGGACGTGAGGAAGGTCTTCACCAAGGAGGAGCTCTCCGCCGTCATGGATCCCGCAAGCTATACCGGCGGCTCCAAGGAGATCGTCGACAAGATGGTCGACGCCGTCGAGTGCG
>CACWTF010000069.1 GCA_902763685.1 methanogenic archaeon
TCCATGTTCCCGTAGCAGATGGCCAGGAACTTCACCCTCTCCAGGAGGGGATTGGTGGAGTCCATGGCCTCCTCCAGGCAGCGTTCGTTGAACGAGAGCCACGACAGCTCCCTGTTGATGTACAGGGAGCGGTCGTACAGGTCGACCTCGGCTTTCCTGGCCATGACGATCACTTCTTGGACTTCTTCTTGGCTTCCTTCTTTCCGAAGCGGATGTCCACGGACATTCCGTGGGCGTGGAGTCCCTCGACGCCGGCAAGGGTGGTGATGGTGGGTGCGAGGGATGCGAGACCGTCCTCGGTCAGCATCTGCACGGTGGAGGTCTTGCGGAACATGTTGGCCGTAAGACCGGAGTACATCTTGGCGTAGCCGGAGGTGGGAAGCACGTGGTTGGTTCCCGATGCGTAGTCGCCGGCTGCGATGGGGGTGTAGGGTCCGACGAAGATGGAGCCTGCATTCCTGATCTTGGCAAGAGCGTCCTGGGGGTTCCTGACCTGGATGCAGAGGTGCTCGGGTGCCACGCCGTTCATGGTCTCGATGGCGAGGTCCATGTCCTTGCAGATAATGTATCCTGAATTGGCGGTGGATTTGGCGATGATGTCCCTCCTGGGTTCGTCCTTGAGGATGTCCATCATACAATCCCAGACCTTGTCGGGAAGGGTGGGGTCGTCGGTCACCAGGATATAGGCGGAGGATGGGCCGTGCTCACCCTGTGCGATAAGGTCGGCGGCCACGTACTCGGGCACCGCGGAGGAATCCGCCAGCACCGCGGCCTCACTGGGTCCGGCGGGGAAGTCGATGAGGACGTCCTTCTGCAGGAGGATCTTGGCCTCGGTGACGAACATGTTGCCGGGTCCCACGATCATCTGCACCTTCTCGATGCTCTCGGTTCCGAGGGCCATGGCGGCGATAGCCTGGGATCCTCCGACTGCATAGATCTCGTCGCATCCCGCGATGTCCAATGCCGCAAGCACTGCGGGCTGGATGGGTGCGGGGGTGCAGCAGATGACCTCGTCGACGCCTGCGGTCTTCGCGGCGATGACAGTCATGAGCGCTGAAGAGGGATAAGCGGCGAGTCCGCCGGGGATGTAGCATCCGACCCTGTTGAGGGGGGTGCTCTTGATTCCGAGGGTGATGCCGGGCTCCACCTCGGTGGTCCACATGTCCGGGGGAAGCTGCATCCTGTGGAAGCGGGAGATGTTGTAGGCCGCGTTCTCGAGCTCGTCGATGACATCCTGGTCGAGCTTCTCGTAGGCGGCATCGATCTCGTCGCGTGTGATCTGGAGACGTTTGAGTTTCACCTTGTCGAACTTCTCGGTGAGTGCGATCAGTGCCTTGTCGCCCTCGGTCCTCACCTGCTCGATGATCCCCTCGACGATGTCCTTCACCTTATCGGTCTCGTTGGTCCTGTTCGCGATCCAGTACTCTTCGCTGATCTCCTTCCATTTCTCGGGAGCTTCGAATTTCGCTGCGGACTCTTTCTTTGCCATGGTCGTGCCTATGCCGACCGCATATATTAGGAGTGTGCACGCGCAGGCGGGCACGGGCGACCAGCCATCCATACCCCGGATGTACCTAAAACAGATGTGCCAGATATCGGAAAACACTCGATTTCCGCCGGAATCTCCCCGATTCCCTCGTATATAGATATAAAAAGCGTGCGCGTGAACTATAATAATGGCAAACGCCTAGACCCAAGAGTTATGAGAGTACTGATCGTCGGTGGAGGAAACGTCGGTCTGGCCGCTGCGAAGGCCGCACTCGTGGGAAACGACGTGCACATCATGGAATGTGACGTCAACGTTGCCGAGACCGTCAAGAACATCCTCCCCGTATCCATCATCAAGGGAGATGCCAGCAACCCCCGTGTCCTGCGCAACGCCCTCGAGAGGATCAAGCCGAACGTCATCCTCTCGGCCGTCAGGGACGATGCGATCAACGTGTTCGTCTGCCTGAACGCCAAGCACATGAGACCCCAGATCCGCACCATCGCATGTATCCGCAACCCCGAGTTCGTGGACATCGAAGAGGACAAGTTCGAAGGCGTGGACGTCCTCATCTCGCCCGATAAGCTTTCCGTCGAGAAGATGATCAACGTCGCCATCCTGGAGAACGCGGTGAACTACGAGAAGCTCGACATCGGTTCCTACGGTCTCTGCACATTCAAGATCGAGAAGGGCCACGACATCGTAGGCAAGACCGTCATGAACCTTGACCTCCCCGGCGACTGCGCCATCGCGGCCATCATCAGGGGAGAGGCCACCATCACCGACATCTCCACCACCGAGATCCACGTGGACGACAGGATCATCGTCTTCGGTTCCTGGTCCTCCTTCGAGAAATTCAACGACCTCATCGGTATCAAGAAAGAGGCAAGGGAATTCGTCGTCCTCGGAGCGGGACACATCGGACTCTCCGTCGCCAAACAGATCTCCGAGATGAGCGACAAGATCTTCGTGAAGATCCTGGACAACGACATGGAGAGGTGCCGCGAAGCCGCCAAACAGCTCAGGAAGGTAATCGTCGTCAGGGGTAACATCGTCGACCCCCAGTTCCTCCGTTCCGAGAGCATCGAGAGGGCGGACGCATTAATCTCCGTGACTGATATCGATGAAAGGAACCTGCTCGCATGCATGACCTCGCTCAGGTTCGGTATCAGGAAGATCGTATCGCGTTACTCCATCGAGGAATACGAGGGTGTGTTCAAGTACGCAGGTATCGAATCCGTCACCGGTTACCACAAACTCATCATGAACGAGGTAACCAGGAACCTCCGTACCACCGAACACTGCTTCGTGCATGTCATGGAACAGCCCGGCAGCTTCTGCCTCGCATACAAGCTGGATTCCGCCTCCCCCTTACGCGACCGTTACTTCGGCGACGTCGTGGTCCCCGAAGGGGTCAACATCTTCGCCATCATCCGCGACGGGAGAACACTCTTCCCCGATCTGACCACCAAATTCCAGAAGGGCGACGACGTCCTTCTCTTCACCCACAAGACGGACTTCATCCAGCTCACCAACCTGCTCGGAAAGAACGTACCGGAGTTCTGAACATGAACAGCAACCTGCTGAGACGCATAAAACATCTGCAGAGATGGGAAAGCGGTACGGTAAGGCTCCTGGGTCTTATCGAGATCCTCCTTGCGTCGGCACTGGGTTTCACCGGAGCGTACGCGGCCATCGTGGGAGAGGACGTGGGTCTGTTCCTCTATCTCTTCCCCATCGTAGCGTTCATGGGTATCTTCCAGCTGCTGTTCTTCTCCAGCAAATCCAAGCTCACCCCCGCGTTGGGTGTCCTCCTGATAGCCGAGATGTGGGCTATCTCTTTCATTGTCGCGGCCATCCCGTTCATACTCTACGGATTCCACCCCGTCGATGCGTTCTTCGAGGCCATCAGCGGTTATACCACCACCGGTGCGACCATCGTCCCCGACCTCGACGAACTCCCGTCCAGTCTCCTTCTCTGGAGAGGTGTCATCCAGTGGGCCGGGGGTCTTACCGTCCTTATCAGCTTCTCGTTCCTGCTGCCCATGATCGGAATGGGCGGTGCGGGACTGAACTCCAACGAGTTCGCGGGTTCGGACAACGACGACTATTCCATGAAGATCTCCTCCGCATCGCTGAACTTCATCAAGGTCTACGCCCTGCTGACCGTGACGGAGATCGTCTGTCTGCTGGCATGCAGCGTCGAACTGTTCGACTCCGTGTGCATCTCGTTCTCCAACGTCCCCACCGGAGGACTCCTCCCCCGCGACGACAGCATGGCCAGTTATGGTATGACCGCACAGGCGGTCACCCTGGTGTTCATGATCCTCGGTTCGGCCAACTTCTACATGATGTTCCGTCTGTTCTTCAGGCACGATCTGGCACTGTTCAAGAGCAGGGAGACCCGCATCATGCTCGAATGGTTCCTCGCATGTTCCGTGCTGGTATTCGCCTGCTATCTGCTGGAGCACTCCGGCGACTTCACCGGCGAATATCTCGCGGATACCTTCTGGACCTCGCTCTACTCGGTCATATCGTCGGGTACCGGTACCGGATTCGCCATCCAGGACTTCGTGTATCCGCAGTTCATCTTCCTCATCCTCATGATCGTGGAATTCATGGGAGGTGCCTCCGGTTCTACCGCGGGAGGTATCAAGATCTACCGTATGATGGCCCTGAAGTCCTACGTCATGAGCAACATAAACAGGGTCATGCACCCCAACGCGGTCATCTCGATCAGGGCCGACGGAAGGAACTGGGGAGAGGAGGCAGTTAACTCCGCACTGTCCACCATCTTCCTCTTCCTGATGGGAGTCTTCATCTCCCTGGCACTGCTGATGCTCCTGGAACCCGATGTGGGACGTTTCACTCCCGACGGCGTCGACGAGCTGCAGACCTACTTCGGCATCATCCTCGCCGCGATCGCCAACGCGGGTATCGGACCCCTGGCGAGTTACGACGTCCTCAGCATCGGTTCGAAGATCCTCATGTGCTTCCTGATGTGGATCGGACGTATGGAGTTCATCCTGGTACTCATCCTCTTCACCAAGGGATTCTGGAGCGACGTGAGGCTCAGTGTCGGACAGTACAGGTCCAGCAGGGCGGCCAACATGCTGGCCGACAAATTCAACAGAAAGAGATGAGGGGGTTTACCCCTCTGTATAGTTTAATCACTCTTTGCAGAGTGCGAGGATCCTGAAGACGGCGGGGCTTCCGGGCTCGATCTCGTTGATGGCTCCGGCCGCGATCTTGGCCTCCCAGATGGAACCCTTGTCGGCGAAGCTGAGTCCGATGGTCTCCATGGCACCGAGGTGCTTGTTCTCCAGCTTGAGGGCCTTGGACGAGAACGCACCGGATGCGGTCGAGTTGCCGTTCAGCCACTGGTAGTACGCCATCAGGGCATAACCGTCGGCGGACTTGTCCTTCATCCTCTCCTTGGCGTATTTGGCCGCCTCCTTGCTCCTGTCAGCAAGGACGAGGGCGGAGATGTAGCACCTTCCGGCACGGTAGGTGGTGCTTCCGGCGAGGATCTCCTTGGCGAGGGCGATGGCCTTCTCGTGCTTTCCCATGGAACCGAGGACCTGGACCTTCAGGACGAGGTCAGGTTCCTCCATGACGTTCATGGCTCCGAGGGATGCGAGGGCATCCTCGTACCTGTGGGTTCCGTGGAACACGGCTGCACGTGCCCTGTGGACCTTGTCGCTGGGGGTCAGATCGGCGAGGATGGTTCCCGCCTCCTTGAGGCTTCCGACGGAAATGAGAGCGGAAGCGACCTGGTACCTGCCCTCCTCGTCCTCGGGGAGGTGGGTCATGATAACCGAAATGAGCGCGGGGAAGTTCTTGTCGTCGCCGATGGTGAGGAGCATGGATGCACAGGTGAGCATCAGCATGGGGTCCTGCTGGTTCTTGGATGCGAGGTCCATGATCTGGGGACCCGCGATGTCGTTCTTCCCGTCCTTGATGTTCTTCCTGATTTCCTCAAGGGCCTGTTCGTTATCCATGTTTGGGGTAACGGCGGGAGTCCATATTAAAGGGTACCGCCTCAGTATTATCTATAAAAGAAGGAATCACGGAGCATGGACGATTCCGATCCCTACCGCGGTACCAATCCCTGGTCGCTCGCCAGGTACCTGAGGCACAGCTGCCGCCGCTGCCCCGTCTGCGGTAAGGATTGCGATATCACCGCTGTTTTCGATCCTAACAAGGAGATCATCCGCATGGAATCCGACTGCACCCAATGCGGGAAGACCGTTCTCGTACCCTCCGTGAAGGAGGACAGGGATATCCTCATCGAGACCGATAAGGGGATATACGAACCCGATCCCGAATGTGCGGAACTCCTTTCCGAAGCGGATATGGAGAATACCTCTCCCGAGAATCTGGAGATACTCTCGAAGATAGCGGTGAGGTACGCCGAGACCCGCCGTCCGGCCGCCGCGGTCGAACTCGGGAAGAGGATTGCCTCCGCTTACAGATCCATGGATATGAAGGACGCCTGCCTGAAACAGGTCTCCGCCACCGCCTCCGTGCTGGTGGATTCCGACCGCAACATGAAGGCCCTCGAACTTTACAAGGAATACCTTCCTCTGACCGAGAACAACGAGTCCGGACAGTCTTTCTCTTTCATCCTGGCACATGCGTTCTCGCAGTTCGTCGACGGCGATGTCAGGTCCGCCACATCCTCCGTGAGGAAGGCCATCCAATCTCTTGATAAAATGAAGGCGGAGAACCGTCTCCCCGCCGACGATCCGTTCATCCGCTCCCGTGCCTACGAGGCTCTGGGACTGCTGCTTTCAG
>CACWTF010000070.1 GCA_902763685.1 methanogenic archaeon
GCGATGTACATGTTGTAGTCCTCGACGGTCCTCTTGCAGACGAAGCAGCACTCCTCGGATTTACCCTGGAAGTACTGCAGCAGGAACCATACTGGCACATATATCAGCAGGATGACGGCTCCGATGATGACGGAGAACATTCCGTTCTCGATTCCTCCGTTGATACACCAGTAGGCGAGACAGGGGATGAGCACGAAGAACTGGTAGCACATCAGGAAGCATGCGACGTAGAACCATCCGCGGGGTGCCTTGTAGGGGCGTTCGAGATCCTTGAATCTCGCGTCACGTTTGGACACCACATATGCCATCATACCCATTCCGAGTGCGAACGAGAATCCGAACGAGGATGCTGCCAGGATCATTCCGACCGATCCGAAGTGGATGATGACGATGAACACCACACCCATGATCGATTGGTACAGCATGGCGAACAGCGGCGCACCGTTCTTGTTGGTGTATGTGAACACCTTGGGCATGTTCCCCTCGTGACCCATGAAGTACAGGGTCCTCGAGGATCCCAGGAATGCGGTCTGGATAAGCATGACCATTCCGGCCACCAACAGGATGAGTGCGACTATCAGACCTATGGAACCGAAGTCGTATTCGGCTATCGGGTACAGGGTGGATACTCCCCATGCATCGATCTGCTCGGGAGACATCATTCCGTACACGACGAAGGGTACGATGAAGTACATGGCAAGACAGACCAGTCCTGCGGAGATGAGTGCCTTGGGGATGTCCCTTCCGGGCTCCTTGTACTCAGCACCGTAGGTTGCAGCGGACTCCCATGCGCATGCACACCACTGGGCGTATGCGAACATACCGAACACCATCATGAAGTCGGAGACTCCCCAATCCCAACCGTCGGGGGTCAGGTGGTCGACGATGTTGTCGATGCTGAATCCGGACAGTTCTCCGCCGCCGACGGTGAGGCCCAGGAGGGGCAGCACGATGACGACGAGAAGGGGCAGGATGGCGATCAGGGCAAGGATGAGTCCGAGAGTCGCTCCTCCGGAAAGTCCCTTGGATCCGACATAGATGATGGCCGCGAAGACGACTATGCCGAACAGGATCTGCAGGGCGAGAATGGTTGTTCCGTCGGTAAGGGGGATTCCAAGACTGTGGTCGAGGAACTTACAGATGTAATCGACGGAGGTACATGTGAAGATCGGGATGACAGGGGTCCACGTGAACCAATAGGACCACGCTGTGAACGCTCCCACGAACTTTCCTAATCCGTATCTGCCGCCGTTAGGCTTGGTGAAAACCTTCTGGGCACAACCTCCGATACCGGGGGTCTCCAGTGCCGCGGCCATTTCACCGATGGCCAGGTTCTGGGCGAATCCCTGAAGAACGGATACCGTCCAGATCATGATACTGAGGGCCCATGCGGTACCCGCGATATCATAGATACCAGGGAGGATCAGGATGGGCACACCCATCGCGATAATCATACCCTGTTTCCAGTTGATTGACTTGACAAGACCTGAATCGGAGGAAATGTCGCCGCCGAAGGCGTGACTGTTTCCTTCCGCCAGAATCCTGACGTTATGTTTTGCCATATAATATCCTCCAATCTATGGAAAAAATTCGGTTTTTTCATTATTTATAATTTTTCCGAAATTCTGTATTTTATTGTCATTTCATCATTTTTTATTGAGTTTTTCGCATATTCTATTATTTAAAACTATCTTAAATAACAGTGTGATTTAAATACATAAAAAGTGGCACACATATTTTCGTAATAAAGATTAAATATCATTACATACGGAAAAACAGGGCAAATAAACAGAAGAAAAAAAAGTTCTGTTAACCCAGGATATGCGATTCGAGATCAGTCTTTGGGATAGAAATTGTACAGTCCTTTCTGTACCGGGGGGAGACCCCTCTTGGTCCTGAGGCTTCCGCTGAGGGTCTCTAGTCTTTCCCTCATCAGCTTCTCTTTCTTCTTGGCGGAGTTCTCCATGGCTTCGTCCACGGTACCGTTCGCCACGAGGACGTATACCTCCCCGTCGTTCTTCCTGCCGGTCCTGCCGCGTCTCTGGATGGTCCTGATCTCGGAAGCCACCGGTTCGTAGAAGATCACCGCATTGGTGCTGGCGATGTCCAGTCCCTCCTCTCCGACGGAGGTGGAGACCACGATGTTATACTCCCCGTCCCTGAATTTATCGAGGATCTCGATCTGTTCCTTCTGTTTCAGGCCTCCGTTCGCCTGTCCGATGAGGGTGCAGACCTTGGCGTTCTCCACGATCGAGAGTTTCCTGGAGATGATGTCGCAGGATTCGCGGTACTGCGTGAACACTATGATCTTGCACTTCGGGTCGGCCGCGAGCATCTGGCTGACCAGGCTGAGGATGCGTGAGATTTTGGGGTGTTCCACCCTGGAGTCGCGGACCATCGCCCAGATCTCCAGATAATCGGGACGGGATACGAGCTCCCTGTCAGCCTTGGAGGGTTTCTCCGCCTCGGCCTCGTCGTTGAGGGTCCTGAGGTAGTTGCGGAGTACGCTCATGCCCTGCGTCTCGGCATATTCGATGGCACGCAGTACCTTCATGCAGATCGACTGTACGGTCAGTCCCCTGAACACTGTGGCTGTCTTCTCTCCGCGGGCGAGACGGAGCTGGAGGGTCTGGGCTATGCTGAGCATATGCTTGGTGGATGGGGGCCAGTTGGGATTGGTGAGGTGCATTGCGGCGAGTTCCGAGAAATAATGGTCGAGGAGCGTCCTCAGCCTGTCGGAGACCTCCATCAGCTCCTTCGGCATGTTCACCGTTATGCGGTTGATGTAAGTGTCGTGGACGTACGGGGATACATCGGGATCGTCGTCCGCACGGACCTCGATCTTGGTAAGTGCCAGATTATCACAGACCTCTTCGATCTTCTTGAGATCCGAACCCGGCGAGGCGGTCATACCCATGGAAAGAGTGCCGGAGAGGACGTAGTTGGCAACGTTGACGTATGCGTAATTGCCGGTGCCCCTGTGGGCCTCGTCGTAGATGACGAGTCCGAAGTCCTTCAGGCCGTAGACCCCGTTGTCCAGGTCGTTGGAGACCGTTTGGGGGGTGGTGACGATGAAATCGTTCTCTGAGATTATCCGCTCTCTTTTGGCAGGTGCCATCAGGCCGTTCATCTCCCCCACGGTCTTACCGTCCAGCATCTGCGAGAAATAGGTGTGGTGCTGGTCCACCAGAGGTTTGGTGGGGGCCATCATGAGGACCTTCTTTCCGCTCTCCAGTACCTTTGCCGCCACCCTGAGTGCCACCGCGGTCTTCCCCAAACCGGTGGGCAGGATAACGAGGGTGTTCTCACGGAGGCAGGTCCTGGCTATGTTGGCCTGGTAACGGCGGTCCTCCACCTTACCGGGGGCGATGCACGGAGCGGAAACATAGTCCATATACAGAGATGACCCAGTCGGTATATAACCTTAAGAGGGGGAGATGGCCGAAAGTGACGTTCATGCCACCGTGCGGGATCCAGCTTTCGCCCTTGCGAATTCGCGGTTGGCGAGGTATATCAGGCAGATCCCTCCGAACACGTGGACGATGACCATGCTGTAGATGATCCCCTTGTAGGAGCCGTACACATAGGCTGACACCGCGTACATGGCGAGTTTGAGGAACCCCCACAGCAGGTAGTAGTTCATGGGGATCTTCGCCTTCTTAAGGGATTGCAGCATGGACGATCCGATCCCCATCAGGGCACTGAACGGGATGAGGAGGACCGATACCCTGAGTGTCCAGACCAGGTCTTCACGGAGAGGGACCATGCTGTCTTCCAGCGTCAGTATGGTTATCAGCGGTTCGGCGAAGACGAAAAGCAGGACCGCCGCGGCAATGCTCACCCCAACCACGATCTTCATCGTGTAAAGGTATGCAACTCCCATCTTCCGAAGGTCGCCCTGTCCGTATGCGGCGGAGCATACAGGCACCATCGCACTGTCGCACGCGCGTCCGGGGAGGTTCACCAGGCCGATGTATCTCCAGGCGAAATTGTAGAACAGGACGGCATTGATCCCTCCCGCCGCAATGAGGAATACCCTCTGGATCAGGTCGGTGACGTTCGATATCACTCCCTGGACTGTCTTGGGTGCACCCACGCCCAATACCTCCCGCATGGCATCGCGGTCCACCCTGAAGGATGAGCGGCCGAGTTTCACAATGGTGTTTCCTTCGGCGTACCACCGGAATCCCAGGCACAGCGAAAGGAGGGCCGATACGGCCGTGGCAAGTCCGGCACCGAAAACTCCCCAGCCGACCGCATATATGAATAGCGGGTCCAGGGCCATGTTGAACACCGCGGCACTGATCTGGAGGATGGTGGATTTCCTTGCGGCACCCTCCGCACGGAGTATCGCAGCTAGTATGGAACTGCACAGCAGGGCTGGCGAGAACAGGATGTAG
The DNA here is from genome assembly GCA_902763685.1 of methanogenic archaeon. Taxonomy (GTDB): domain Archaea; phylum Thermoplasmatota; class Thermoplasmata; order Methanomassiliicoccales; family Methanomethylophilaceae; genus Methanomethylophilus. Next base: position 4,401 of record CACWTF010000070.1, read on the forward strand.
GGGAGCAGATATTCGATCGATTCCGTGAGGACGTCCTCCGCTCCCATCAGGACGATCGCCGGCTCCGCTGCCAGGTATATGATGAAAGATGACACCACCCCGACGACTGCACCCAGAAGAAGAGCGTTCGAGGCTAGGATATTCGCGGCAGATCCTTCCTTTCTCCCGAGGCGGAACGCGATGGAGGTGGTGGCCCCGACCCCGATGCCGAGTCCCGCGCACATCATCAGTCCGTAGATGGGCACAACCGTGGTCACGGCAGAACTTGCCACGGAGCCGAGTCCCGATACCCAGAACGTGTCCACGAACTGATTGATCTCGATCACAGCAATGGCGAACAGGAACGCCCATGCCATGCTGCGTATAGCCTTCTTCGGTTCTCCAAGAAGTATCTCGAGGTCTTTTTCATCATTCATTCGGAGGTATCTCCGTCCGCGTCACAGGTCTTCCGAGAGGAACATGGATTCCAAGGGGATGTGTTTCAGCAGTTTCTTCCTGGCGTTGAAACCTGTATCCTCAGTAAACACCCCTATCTTGATAACCTTGACGTTCAGGGCCTCCGCTATCCTGACTGCGGCCTGGATGTCCTTTCCGTGGGAGAGCACATCGGCGATGATTACTGCCCTCTGTCCGCCGGCAAGCGATCCCGGAGGAACGGTCAGGCGGTGTTCCCCATGATGTGTGGAATAGCTGACAACGGGCTGCTGGCACTGTTTGGGATCGTCCCACATGCACACGAGTTTTTTGTTCATCCTCTTGGACACCGCGTCGGCAAAATAGGTCCCTGCCGAATCCACGCAGATGATGACGTCGAACACCTCGCGTTCGAACATCCCGTACATGTATTCGGATGCCTCGGCGAAGGATTTCTCATCCTTCATAACCGCACTCACGTCAATGGTGCAGTGGGCGTTCCCCTTTCTGATCCTGATGAGTTCTTCCATGGGGATCACTCCGCATCCACCAGAAGCGTGGTGGAGAACGAGGTCTCGTCGAATTCGTCGCTTACACACTTCGATGCATCCACGTGTTTGGCGATGATGACATACGAGCCAGCATCGTCGATGGGGATTCTGATCTTCCCTGCCGCGTCAGTCTCCACGCTCTTCAGGTCCTGCCATGCGTCGCAGTATGCGGTGGCTTTCCTATTGGCAAGGGGTTTTCCCTCGTACAGGATCGTGAATTCGGCAGTATCTCCCACTTTGTACCTCGCCTTGTCGGGCATGATCTCCAGTGCGGCGTGCATGACACTCCCGGGATCATCCGTCTTGGAGATGATCCTCTTGGCCACCATGTTGAACGAACCCGAGTAGTTGACGTTCTCATAGTCGCGTTTGCAGCCCCTGTGCCAACCCTCGTTGTTGGTGACCCAGACTGAATTGGAATCCACGTACAGGGTGTAGACGTCGGCCCCTTTGTCCTCGAATGTGAACTTCCATCCACGGGGTTTGTTGACGATCTCCCTCTCAGGATTATCGGCACGGCCGTTGTCATCGTAAAGGAGGACGTTGGCGTACCGTCGATCCACATCTCGTGGCCGTATCTCATTCTGCTGAAACTCCTGAGAGTCTCTTCATCCATTTCGGGGAGGTCGTGTGCCATATTTGTAGTATTACGAAAATCATATTTTAAGCATACGCATTATGTTGAAATGTAAAAAACATATGTTTATCTAATCATGGGTGCATGTTGCCGCGATGAAGACGGGGATCATAGTCCTGGGCATGCATTCGGATATCCCTTCAGAGGTTGTGGTGGCCGAACGCTGTGTGTCATTCCTTGTTTCCAAAGGGAGGAAGAACGTACGCGTCGCATTCCATCGCGGTTCGCCGTCCTCCGCCGATGTCATCGAACGCATGTTCACTGAGGAAGGGGTTGACACGTTCTGCATCCTGCCCCTGACCGTGGCCGAGGGTAACCAGACCGTCTGGAACATGCCAAAGAGGATGGGGCTTCCGGACAATGCGGGGTCCTGGATGATGGTCGGCGATCATGATGTCGCCACACGTTTCTCTACCGCACTGGGCCGCGATCCGCGTATGGCGAAGGCGATAGTGGAGCACCTCGGTAAGCCTTCACAGGGCGACGGCATACTCTTGTTGGCCTACGGTTCCGAACTCTCCATGTCAGCGAAGACCGCCGAGTATTACGCCGAAGCCCTGAGGGATGGGGGATGGATCGCTGAATGTGCCTTCGCCCGTTTCGGGAGGACGGTTACGGAAGCGATGGAATCACTCAGAGAACGGGGATGCGGAAGGATAAAGGTCCTGCCCCTGTCCATCACGGCCGACGGGAAGTATACGAAGAATGCACTGGCATCCGCCGGGCCCGCAGAAGTGCTGTGTCCCGTTTCCGGTCTGCCCGCGTTCCTGGAAATCCTCGATTCCAAGGTTCCCGAGGATTGGTGAGTCACCATCCGATCGCGGTCTCGATCATAGACTTCGCTTTTTTGAGGTCGGCCAGTGCCGCAGAATCCGGATAGGCGTCGGCCAGGAGCTTCCCTTCTCTGTCCGCCATGACCACGTCGCGGTCGAACATGATGCCGGTGGCCTTGTAGGGTTCGATGCCGACCATCTGTGCGGTGAACGAGACATCGGACGGGCTGTCTGCCTTGTTCACGATGAGGATCGTATCCTTCACCCCCAGGTCGTCCGCGAGTTTCTTCACCTGTCTGGAGACCTCCGATGATTTGGCGGTGGGTTCCGACAGCACAACGTTGCAGTCGAATTTGGCCGCCAGGCCCCTGCCGAGGATCTCCGGTCCGGCCTGCGAATCCACTATCGCGATGTCGTATCCCCCGTTCTCCTCCACATAGTCCAGGAGCATCTTGATCACGGATATCGCGGAGCACAGGCATCCGTCGCCGCCGTGCTGTATCGCTCCCATGATGACGATGCGTATGCCGTCCGGGGTCACGACGGAATGGTCCTCCAGGATCTGCTTTCCAGATTCCGATATGCCGTTGTCCTCCAGTTCGTGGGAGATATCGTGTTTGTCCTCGGTGATGGTGGAGACGCTGTCATAGGGGATGCCGAACGAAAGTGCCAGATTCATGCTGGGATCGGTATCGAAAACGATGACCTTCTTGCCTTCGCGTGCCATGAGGAGGGAGACCGTGGTGAGCGTGGTGGTCTTTCCGACTCCGCCCTTCCCGGTCGCGATGATCTTCTTCATGCTATCACTGTTTGACGGTCTCGAGGATGAGTTCGGTCATGATGGTATCCACCTTCGTTATTCTCGCGGAGGGGACCTTCACCACCTTGCCGGAGGTATCCATGAGTGAGACGTACTCGGGCTTCACGATGGCTTTGATGACAGACCGGGCGACGATGTTGCCGTCCTCGTGTCCGTCCAGGTAGACAGTGAATTCGCACATTCGTTTCGGTAACACCTTTTTTCGAATATAAACATACTGATTGTGTATGAATTTCAAAAAGGTAATAACACAGTCCGCGTGGGATACCGACGGACGATGTTCTCAAAAAGAAAGGGTTGCCGGCCGAAGCCGGCGGGATAGTTTCAGCTGGAACAGCCGCCGCCACAGGAGGCGCAGCCGTTGAAGTTGGGGTTGCGGATGGAAAGTCCGGTTCCGAAGTTGGGGTCATCGACGAACTCGATGACGCAATCTGCGAGGGCCTTGGATGTCTCTTCGTCGTAGTACATCTCGAAGCTCTTGGCGGTGTTGTCGATCTGCTCGCCTTCCTTGGCTCCCTGCTGGAAGGACATTCCGAACTGGGGTCCGGAGCATGCGTATCCGGAAAGGTAGACCTTGATTCCCCATCCGACCTTCTGGTTCTTCTCGAGGAGTTCATCGATGAACTTCTCTGCTTCGGCAGTGATTTGTACCATAATTAGGCATCCTTAACCCACTATAAAAAAGGGCGTGATACTACGGAGATTCACGCCGGTTCGGGCTTAGCCGCCGTTAACGGCATGTGCTTCACGCAGTATGCCGCGAACACACCCATGAGTGCGAATCCGAAGAACATACCCAGCACCATGCAGTCGTATATCGCTTCCATACCGTATCCGGCGGCCACGACGTACATCCCGATGAATACGCTCTCCCTCACGAACACGCCCACCGTCGCCAATATCGCCTTCCGCAGGGACTGCAGGATGCCGGAGCACACATGCGACAGTCCGGCGAAGAGGGTGATGAATCCGTATAGCCGCAGGATCTCCGCCAGTTTGTCATGGAGGTCCGCCATGTCCCCCGAATAGGTGAACACCCATGTGAGCGGGTCAGCGGCTACTATGAGGAACACCGATAATGCAATGCAGAGCAGTGCGGAGACCTTCACCGTGAACAGGAACCCGTTCTTCGCCTCCCGGGCCATCCCCGCTCCCTGAAGAGCGCTGGTGACGGGGATCATGGCCTCCGAAAGCCCCTGGGCGGGCATAATGGCCAGGATGATGAACTTGTACGGTGTCATGGCGAGGACCATTCCCTCTTCCCCGCCGGTACGCATGACGATCATGTTCTGGGGTATCATGAGGAAGGAGATCGCCATCAGTTCCAGCATGTGGGGGACACCGACATACATGACATCCTTCATCTCGACCGGTCTGAACCTGAATCCCCTGAAGCTGAGTCTGACGTACATCCTTCCCCTGAGGTACCACCAGAGTCCGACGGCAAGGGGTACGATGAAGGATATGCAGGTGGCGATGGCCGCTCCGGATAGGCCCCAGCCGAATGTATAGATGAATATGGGGTCGATGATGAGATTAAGGAGTGAGGAGACGATCGAGAGGCGGAGGACCATCCTGCTCGCACCCTCCGCTCTGAGGAGGCCTATGAGCACCCCGTGCATCACGATGGGTATCACACAGACGAAGTACGGATAGACATAAGCCTCGCACAGGGAGGTGTCGCCGCCGTTGTTGACGAAGTCGAGAACCGGTCCGCAGGTCAGCAGTAGCATCACCGTGGCGGCCGAGGCGATAATCAGTGCCAGCACCATGGCCTGGGCGGCCAGGCTGTTCGCCTTTTCCCTGTCCTTGGCCCCCAATGCACGGGCCACCGAGGTGGAGACTCCGACACCGAGGCCGATACCCAGGTCGATGATGATCCAATACAGGGGGCCGGATACGGTGACGGCGGACATGGCCGCGGTGCCGAGTCCCGCGCACCAGACCGAGTCCACGAAATGCTGTATGTAGGATATCAGCAGAGCTACAGTCAGTGGGACTGACATGCTGAGAATCGAATGACGGGGGTTCTCCGTCATCATCCTGACGTTCTCTGCGGACTCCATGGTTCACTTTTCTTCAGGGAACAGTTCGTCGAATACCCTGAACGCGGTGGACTGTACCTTGGTGAGGCCCATATACGCGGATATCTGGAGGGTCTCGAGGATTTCATCTTCCGTGGCACCGAAGAGGATTGCATCCTCCATCTGGGCTCTGATACAGTAGGGACTGCCGTTGGCGGCAGCCGCGCTGAGTGCGAGGAGATGCCGGGTCTTGCTGTCGAAAGCCCCCTCCTTCATGAATATCGAAACGCTGACATCGTTGTTGGGGATGAAGAGGTCCGGTCTGCGGCTGAGAATCCTATTCGTGGGAGGTACCTTTCCGAGTGCCTCCTCGATCATCCTGAGACGTTTCTCCGTCTCCGCTTTCAGTTCGGGATCGTTCTGCATATGATGGAATTACCTTCATACCGTAAATAGTAAGCCACGGCCATCCTGGAACTTGTGAACTGCTAACTGTACACTGTGCTTAATATTACCCCATTCGCCGAAACGGTATCTGCGGGCAAGTACCGCAGAGGAATAAGATGGAAATCGACGAGATTGACAAAAGCAACAAGAGGCTGACCGAGATATTCGCCACGGTCGGCAAGACATTCAGATACGACACCGTGAACGCGGAGTTCATGGCCTTCAGGGAGTTCAAGTGCACCTGGCAGCGTTCCTACAGGTGGGTGGACTTCAGGATCTCCGACTACCTCGAGGACGCACCGGACGAGGTATTGGTCAGTCTGGCACAAACCCTGTTCAGGAAGATCCTCGGCGACGAGTTCACCACCTCCGACAAACTCCGTGCATGGGTTACCGACCCTGCGTTCCATGCCCTGAAGCAGAACATCTATCTCTCCAGGTGTTCGGGATACAGCCGCACCGCGGTGGGGAAACACAAGAACCTGCAGGAATCATATGACCGTCTCATCGGTGCGGGACTGGTCCCCTACGATCCGAGCATCGTGCTCTCCTGGTACGACGGGGCGTACACCCACAAGGCCGCGGGCTGTTCCGTGCTCATGAGGGTGGTGGGCATCTCGAACCTCCTCGACGCGGAGGACATCCCCGATTTCGTGCTCGACTACTGCCTCTACTACGAGCTCTGCCACATGCTGGTGGGATACGATCCCGACCGCGAGGTCGGCGACGAGATCTTCACGGGGCTGGAGAGCAAGTTCCCCCAGAAATACGAGGCGAAGACCTGGATGAAGAGGATCTGCGTGTATGTCTGAACAAACAGGGGTCTCCGGACCCCATCTTCCCAAAACGACTGTCCCCCGAACGCTAACACGCCTTTTCACGGTCCAACGATGACGCAGGTCTCGAGGCACTGACTGACGCCGGGGGTATGTGTCGGACCCTGTGTTGGCTCCCGGTCACCGCACACGGCGTCACGCCGATGCTACCGTAAGTGCCCCAAATGAATGGGATCAGGGCCGCTGTCCGCCGTTCCGTACACATGGCGTTCACGGGTCGCGCCCTTACGTCAGAACGGTAGGCTTATCTTATCTGTACAAGCTTATAAAAATATGATTACGACAATCGTCGATTTTTTCATTCGATAATTGCGAATTAAATCGTTTTATGACGAAAATCATAGGATTAAACGCTAATTTTGCATTTTTTCTACGAAATTCGTAGAAAATTTGCGATAATTTTTACGAATTTCACAATCCATAGATTAGCTTTATAATAGGGAAGATGATACCAGGCTTCATGCAGGAATTCTTCAATCCAAGTTCCGTGGCCATCATCGGAGCATCCGCTGATGAGACCAAACTCGGAGGTATGCTCCTTAAGAACATGATCGACGTAGGTTACAAGGGTAAACTCTACCCCATCAACCCCAAGGGCGGGGAGATCATGGGATACAAAGCCTACACCAACGTCAACGAGGTCGAGGGACCCATCGAGCTCGCCGTCGTCGCAGTCAAGAACGTCTTCGTTCTCCAGGCCGTCAAGGACTGTATCCAGAAAGGCGTCAAATGCATGTCCATCCTCTCCGCGGGTTTCAAGGAGGACAGCCCCCAGGGAGCCGAGATGGAGAAGGAGATCCAGAAGACCGCCAAAGAGGCAGGCATCCGCATCGCCGGACCCAACTGCTTCGGTAACATGAACGTCAGGAACGGAGTTAACTACACCTTCTCCCACCTGGTCCCTTCCGAGGGAAACATCTCCATCCTCTCCCAGTCCGGTGCCGTGGGGTCCTCCATCCTCGACTGGACCTGTACCGCAGGACTCGGACTCGCCAACTTCATGACCTTCGGTAACAAGTGCGACATCGACGAGGCTGAGATCCTCCACTACTACTCCGAGGACCCCAACACCAAGGTCATCGGAATCTACTCCGAGGGTATCGGAGACGGTGAGAAGTTCATCAAAGCCGTCGAGAGCATGCCCATCAAGAAGCCCATCGTCATGTTCAAGTCGGGAAAGACCGCAGCCGGTTCCAA
>CACWTF010000071.1 GCA_902763685.1 methanogenic archaeon
CGAGGAGATCATGGCCCCCACCAGGGCGGTGGACCAGCTCACCAAGATCGTGGAGGACATCAAACTCGACAAGGGTACACCATTGAGCGAGGCTCTCATGGCCTGCTGGAGGTTCGTGCAGTCGTACCGCAAGAAGCATCCCGAGGCCTTCATCCACATAGTCCTGTTCACGGACGGCAAATCCACCAAGGCCATAGATCCTGAGAGGGATCCCTGCGAGGAGGCGGTGGAGATCGCCGGGCACCTCAAGACCGAGAACGTGGATTGGATAGTGGTGGACACCGGACTCGGTGCCTCCAAATCCGATATGCCCCTGAGGCTCGCCGGGACCCTCGGCGGAAGACTCTTCATGCTGGACGACCTGGAATCCAGGACCACCGTCTCCAACCTCTGGAGCAATACGAGGCCGAAGGAGAACGCCCACCTCTACAACGTCGGGAAGCTGGAGTGGGAGCTCAAGAGGGACCGCGGTCTCCTATGAACATGCGTGCGCCCGCGATACGGTTATTATAAGGGAACGGATTCGGAGTCCCATGACAGACGGAACTGGCCTCAAGAACAGGGGCCGCACCCAGGCGGACGTGGATGACAGGCGTGCCGCCGTTGAAGAATTCTCAGGAACCAAACTCGACATGGTCACCAGATGCTGCTTCGATGCGGAGACCGCATCCCGCAACTGCGAGAACATGATCGGTTCCACCCAGATACCCCTCGGTTACGCGGGACCCGTGAAGATCTCCGGCGAATACGCCAGCGGAGAGTTCCTTGTTCCGTTGGCCACCACCGAAGGTGCACTCATCGCATCCATCGCCAGGGGAATGTCCGTCATAAACGCAGCGGGAGGCTCCAGGACCAGGGTCTTCGGGGACTACATGACCCGTGCACCCGTCCTCAGGGTCAGGGACCTGGAACACGCATGCCAGGCCATCCAGTGGATCGACGCCCACGAGGACGAGATCAAAGCGGCCGTGGCGACCACCACCTCCCACGGGAAGCTAGCTAAGATCGAGAAGTTCCCCATGGGAAAGGGGCTCTACCTCAGATTCTCCTTCGAGACCGGCGACGCCATGGGAATGAACATGGCCACCATCGCCTCCGAAGCCGCCTGCAGGCTCATCGAGGAAGCCACCGGCGCAGTGCTCGTATCCGTCTCGGGCAACATGTGCAGCGACAAGAAACCCGCCGCCATCAACATGATCGAGGGCAGGGGGAAGACAGTCGTCGCGGAGGCCCTCATCCCCGCAGACATCGTCGAATCGAAACTCCACACCACCGCCCAGGCCATCGTGGAGACCAACATCCGCAAGAACCTCATCGGCTCCTCCTTGGCAGGCACCCTGGGAGCCAACGCACACGCCGCCAACATGGTCGCGGCTTTCTACATCGCCACGGGACAGGACCCCGCACAGGTCGTCGGGGGCAGCATGACCCTCACCGACTGCGAGGACGTAGACGGCAGCCTCTACATCAGCGTCAGGATGCCCGCCGTGGAACTCGGTACCGTGGGAGGCGGGACCTCACTCCCCTGCCAGTCCGAGGCACTGGAGATCATGGGATGCAAAGGCAACGGCAAAGCCAGGAAGCTCGCCGAGATCCTCTCGGTGACTGTACTCGCCGGAGAGCTCTCCACCCTCGCAGCCCAGGCGGCCGGACACCTAGGAAAGGCACACGCGGAACTCGGGAGGGGCAAGAAATGCCAGTGATGAACACCTCCTACAAGGACCTGGTACGCCTCGTCGGGCACGATGTCCCCATGGATACCATGCTGGAACAGATTCCCCTGCTCGGCGGAGTCATCGACGAGCACGAGGAGGGTTCCGACGCCATCGCCATCGAGTTCTTCCCCAACCGTCCCGATATGTATTCCGCCGAGGGTATCGCCCGCGGACTGAAGGCCTTCCTTGGGTACGAACCCGGCCTCAAGAAGTACGATATCGGCAAATCCGACGTTAAAGCGATAGTCACCGACGAAGTGAAGAAGATCAGACCCTACTTCGTGGGATGCGTCGTCAAAGGCGTGAGCATCGACGATCAGGCCCTCAAATCCATCATGGAGCTGCAGGAGAAGCTACACACCACCCTCGGAAGGAAGAGGACCAAGCTCGCCATCGGTGTCCACGACCTCGACAAGGTGAAACCCCCGTTCAGACCGAGGCCATGACCCCCAGAGAGATACTCCAGAAGCACGAGAAGGGAAAAGCCTTCGCCCACCTGCTGGACGGTTATGACAAATACCCCATGATCTTCGACGCCAACGGCGACGTACTGTCCTTCCCGCCGATCATCAACGGTGCACTGACCACGGTCACCGTCAACACCAGGAACATCTTCATCGACGTCACTGGTTTCGACGCCAAATCGGTGGAGATATGTCTCAATATCGTCGCCTCCGCACTCGTGGAGAGAGGCGGACAGATCTGCACCATCGAGATGGAGGGAGCCCCCAAGAAGGTCTACCCCGACTTCACCCCCTCCGAGAAGACCATCTCCATCAGGGAATGCAACGCCGTCAACGGTATCCCCCTGACCGGCGAGGAATGCATCAAGGCCCTGAACCGCTCCGGAATGGACGGTAAGGCCGACGGAGACAGACTCACCGCCTACATCCCCGCATACAGGTTCGACATCATGCATGATGCCGACATCTACGAGGAGGTATCCATCGGATACGGATTCGAGAAGTACGGGCACAAGAAGATGAACGTGACCCAGACCTTCGGAAGCCTGCTCCCCGAGACCTCCTTCTCGGAGAACCTGAAGGACATCATGATCGGACTCGGCTACACCGAGCTGACCACCCTCACCCTGTCCAACCAGAGGGAGGAGTTCGGCATCTCCGGTCTCCCCGAGGTGGAGGTGGTCACCATGAAGAACCCCATCACCGAGGACCACACCTGCCTCCGTGCGTACATGATGCCCTCGCTCATGAGGATCCTCAGGCACAACAAGAACCGCGACCTGCCCCAGAAGATCTTCGAAGTTGGCTACGTGATCAGGAACGCCAGGAATGTGCTGCACCTCTGTGCTCTCCAGGCCGCATCGAGGACCTCCTTCACCGAGATCAAATCGGTCACCGAGTCCGTGCTCAGGGAGATGAACGTGGAATACACCATCTCCTCCTGTGACTACACCACCTTCCTACCCGGAAGGGGAGCGTTCATCGAGGTCGACGGCAAGAGGATAGGGGTTTTCGGAGAGATGTCGCCCAAGTGCATCACCGACTACGAACTCACCCACCCCGTCATGATGATGGAGATGGACATCTCCGGAATCATCGCCAAACAGTCCGGGAGGCTGTTCTGATGGAGAAGGGAGAATCCTTCCCCCATTTCGCCCTCCAGGCGGAGAACGGCGAGACCATCGACTCCGACATGCTGAAGGGTCTGAGGTACATCGTGTTCTTCTATGCCAGGGACAACACCCCCGGATGCACCAAGGAGTGCGTGGACTTCACCGAACTCTATCCCAAATTCGCCCTCAGGAACATCCCCGTCTTCGGCGTCAGCGGCGATTCGGTCGCATCCCACCAGAAATTCTCCGAGAAGTACGGAATGAAGATCAAGCTCCTCAGCGATCCCGACCACGCACTGGCCAAACAGGTCGGTGCCTACGGCGAGAAGAAGAACTACGGGAAGATCGTGCAGGGGACCATCAGGTCCACCTTCCTCATCGGCAAGGACGGTAAGATCGAGGAGGCCTGGATGAACGTCAAGGCCACCGGACATGCGGCAAGGGTGTTCGAAGGCACCCTCTCCCACTTCAAGAACGATCCCGTCTACGGCAATCCGGATTTCTGAGTTCACATCAGGGTAGTCTGCTTGAACTTCGGCATGATGTCGTCGACGATATGGTCGAGGTGAGCCGAACAGCAGATACGGCCCTGATCCTCCAGGCTCAGGTCCTCGAAGACCTGTCCGCCCTTTATCAGCACCTGTCCGCAGTTCCTCCAGTGGAACGTGACGTCGTGTACTATGCAGGACTCCCTCACCTCTAGCACCCAATCGTAATCGCAGGGCCTGGAATCCGGTCCGTACTCCCCTCCGAGATAGATGCAGCTTATGGGATACCAATCGAGCAGATCGTCGGTGAGGATGGGGCCGATCATCGGTGCCATGAACACATCGTATTTCCTTGCTGGCACAGCACACAGCAGGGGCACCCTCTCGTCCCAGGTATACTGGTTCTCGACACTCACCGAGAGCCTCACGTTGGGATATCCGTCACCCCAATCCGCGGGCAGGCAGTCAGGTATACGCTGAGGGCGTTTGGTGAGGATGATGAACGTGCAGTCCTTCCTCTTACGGATGATGCTCCACGCCTCGTCCCTCCACGCATCCGCCTCCTCGATGAAGAAATCGGATGTCATGGAAGTGAGGATGAGACGTTCGCGTAACAGGTATTTCCCCCTTCTGTCCTTGCGGAGCGGAAGGTCGAACTGGGTCTTCGAACGGCGGACGATCCCGCTGTCGCTGATCCCGCGGCTCTTGTCCCCGACGAACATGTAGCAGTTCAGACAGCCGTCGCTGACGCGGTGGCATCCGTGCCACGGGTTCCAGGAAACCGAGTTCCTGACAAAATCGGGGATGTCATCGGGATTCACAGGCTCTTCTCCAGTTCTGCTATTATGCGGTTCGCGTCGCCGATGATGAACTCGTCGGCGACCTCAGCTATCTTCGCATTGGAATCGCTGTTCACCGCGATTATCCTTTTCGCGGATGCGATGCCCGCGAGGTGCTGTATGGAACCCGAAATGCCGAATGCCAGGTAGATCTCGGGGGAGACGTTCTTCCCGGACTGTCCAACCTGGCGGGACTGGGGGAACCAGCCGTTCTCCACCAGCTTCCTGGAACAGGACACCGTCCCTCCTAGCTTGGCTGCCAGGGATTCGGCGATGGGGATGAGGTCCTTCTTCACGCCGGCACCCAGGGAGACCAGGACGCGTGCTCCGGAGATGTCCTCGTCGGCTGTCCTCCTGGATTCAGTCTTGAGGATCTCCTTCAGGGTCTCGGACGAATTCTGCCAGTAAATCACGGTACCCCTGCGGCTTGTATCCGGTTCCGGCACGGGGAAGGTGCCGGGACGGACGGTGGCGATCTGGGGGAAGGTGGTGCAGCGGATGGTGGCCATGACGTTCCCACCGAACGCGGGACGCGTCATCAGCAGGTCGCGGTCGTTCAGTTCCAGACCGGTGCAGTCCGCGGTTAGTCCCGCATCTAGGAGGGCGGCCACACGGGGTGCGAGTTCCCTTCCGCGGGGAGTGGCTCCGAAAAGGATCACGGCGGGTTCGGTGCGGATGACGATCTGTGCGATGTTCTCCGCGTAGGCCTCGGGATGGTACACCGAGAGTCTTCTGTCGTGGACCTCGTAGAGCGTCTCGACACCGTAGGAATAGATCTCTGGATAGAGAGGCTTCAGTTCGAGATGTCCGAAGATCACACCCCATACACGGGACCTTCCGCCGTCCATCTCCCTTATGCGTCCCAGGAGCTCCCTGCAGTATCCGCACATCCTGGGTCTTCCTTCCTCGTCCGTCTCGGTCTCGATCCATACCAGGAAACCGTCCGAACGGTCGATGTTCAGTCTGTATTTCTGCAGCATGCCGGGGGGCAGCCCGTCCTTGTTGGCGGTGGAGCAGCTGCCGGATGAACACGATTCGCATCCCATCACAGCAGCCCCCTGATGTATTCAGCGGCCTTGGCGGGATCGGAACCGTCGGTGACCTTGCCGACACGCTCGGAACGTACGTTCACGGACTTCACGATGCGGGTACGGGAACCGTTCATCCCGACCGAGAAATTACCTAGACCCAGAGCTATCCTGTCGAGGGTCTTCACCTCCATCGCGGAGACCTTCATGAACCTCTCGATGGAGGGCAGTCCGCGGTTCATGTTCCCCTCCGCGACCGATACGACCGAACCTTCGGGCACGATGCAGGTACGGATCTCGTCGCCGTAATCCTGCACCGCGGCGAATCCTCCGTCCCGGTGCTCTATCCTCGTGCAATAGCAGAACTGCTGACGTCCCAGCATCTGGGCCGTCTCGGCCGGGACCTGGGCGGTATCCCCGTCGGCAGCCTGTTTGCCGAAGAGGAACAGCGAACAGTCGCAGGCGAACTTCTCGATGAATGCGGACAACGTCCTGGCGGTGGCATGCACATCCGCACCGGCAAAGGCACGGTCGGAAAGGAGATATGCTTCGTCGGCACCCAGTTCCAGGCATCTCCTGAGAGCGGATTCCGCCTGCGGGGGACCCATGGTCACCACTGTGACAGTATCCCCTTCCCTCCTCAGACCCAGAGCGGCCTCCATGGCATGTTCCGAATAGGGGTCGAGGATGGAAGGTACGCCCTCCCGCTTCATGTTGCCGTTCTCGTCCACGTCTATCAGCGTGGTATCCGGGACCTGTTTCACTGCCACAAGGAATCTCATGATATCAGTCGTCCATCACGAACATGTTGCCCGGGTTGAATATGTCCTCGGGATCCATCGTTCTCTTCACGTTCCATATCTGGGCCACACCCTCGGGGCCGTACATCATCTCCGTGTAGGAGACCTTCATCTTACCGATCCCGTGCTCGGCACTGGGGGAGCCCCCCAGCTCGATGGCCCTGGCGGCCAATTCGGAATAGGCCTCCTTGGCCTTGCGGAAATCGTCCATATCTTTCAGGATGATCTCCACATGGGGGTGGCCGTTGCCGATGTGGCCGAACACCACGTATTCCAGACCATAGGATTTCAAGACGGAATCGTAGGAATCCATCATCTCGTCGAGCCTCTCGAGGGGTACGGACATATCGGTACCCATCTTGTTTATCTGGGGTGCGGAACTGCCCTTGAGCCTTGCCACATATTCGAATATCGTCTGGGGAACGGAATGCCTGAAGGCGAAGAACCTCTCCCTGTCGCGGAGTTCGTGGCCGCACCAGCTGTCGCTCAGGGAGGCCCCGTACCGCTTCAGCAGGACCGACAGTGCCAGATAGTTCTTCTCGAGGGAACCGTCCATGGGCAGGTCGAAGAACAGGGCGGACTTCGCATAATCGGGTATGTCGGGCATGCCCGTGAATCTCGGGTCGTCCTTCCGGGATGCACGGATCAGGTCCAGGGATCCCGAATCGAAGAACTCCAGGAACTCGGGAACCACATCGCTGTCGCGGATGTCCTTGGACAGGGAATAGGCATCGCGGTCCCTGCGGAGGAACACGATGTTGCTGATGAGCGGATGGGCGGGAGCCAGGTAGAGGTCTGCCTCGGTTATGACGCCGAATATCCCCTCGCTGCCGATGAACAGGTCGACGGCATCCATATCGTCCTCCACGAAGAGCCCGGTGACGTTCTTCACCCTGCGGTTGAACTCGTAGGCAGGGAGCTCCACGGTACGGATCCCGTCCGAGAAGGGGATCTCCAGTACCCTTCCCTTCGCACGGATGTCTCCACGTTTTATGTCGAGCACGTAACCGTCGGAAAGCACGACCCTGACGTGCCTCACCCAGTCTCTCGTCGGACCGTACTTGAAGGTCCTGGGACCCGATGCGTTGTCCGCTATGTTGCCTCCCAGGGAACCGTTGAGTTCGGTGGGATCCACGGGATAGAAGAATCCGTTGGGATCGGCTGCCATCTCCTCCGCCGCGTTCTCGGTTAGAGAGGGAAGCGAACGGTACTCCTTCCTGCGTATGAAATCGTTGAGCTGCCTGACAGTCACGAAGGGCTGTACCCTCACATAGAAACCGCGTGCATCCTTCCCCACGCCCAGGATCCTGTTGAACTTCTCCATGGACAGGACGGTACCCCCGTATGGGACGGAACCGCCGCACATGCCGGTCCTCATACCGGAGATGGTGATCTCCGGCTCGCTGCGTACCGCTTCGATGACGTCGGCCTCGTTCTCGGGGATCAGGACGGAATCAGCAAAACCCCTGATCTTGCACTCGTCGATGGTGTAGGGGGAATCCTCGGGGACATCAGTTAGTCTGATCATAGGAATCGTTCAGCCTGGGGACCATGGCGGCGATGACCGACTGTTCCGTCAGGGCCTTGCGGTCCAGCAGGCCCCTGCTGAGGTAGCCTATCGCACCCTGTCCCTTCCCGATGTCCGGCTGTTCGAAGACGGCCTTCATGGCCTCTCCGACGGTCTGTCCCTTGCGTACCAGCTCCGCCACGGCGGGAGGGTACATGAAACCGGAACCGGTACCCACAGTGATG
>CACWTF010000072.1 GCA_902763685.1 methanogenic archaeon
CACATCGTGACCGGCGCTCGAAGCCTTGTCCGTGATCCTTCTTCTCAGCAGTCCGAGGGATGCGTCGTTGTAACCGTTGGTCATTGCCCTGCTTTTCGAGATCTTGCGCAGGCCCCTGACCGACAGGCCCTCCATCACGATGATGGAGAAGTTCTTCGCTATTTCCGAAGATATGAGTTCGATATTGTTCTTTCTGTGATCGTTTATCTTCCCGTAAAGGTGGTTGATCCTGGTCTGTATCTTCCAGTACTGGGGGGATCCGTACAGGGCCCTGCTCAGCTGTCTCTGGAGTTTGGCCAGTATCTTCCCGAATTTCACGAAGATATGGTCGTTGGGATACTTTTTTCCAGTGGAAAGTGTGGCTATGTCCTTTACCCCGATATCCACCGCTACGGAAGGCAAAGAATCATCCTTCACCGGAGGTTCGGTCTCATAGGTGATACAGGCGTAATACTGACAGTACGAGCCCATGTTTTTTCTCTTGATGATGCAGGTCTTCACCTGACCGGTTATATTGGTGGATTGATTATAGCACCTTACGAGACCGGGCACCTTACCCAATCTGAGGAAACGTCTCTTCTTTCCGTTCCTCTTCTCCGTCACGACAGAGAAATCTCTCGGTGTGGGATAGGTGTACGAGGAGAACGAGCCCTTGGGACGGTACCTGGGGAAACGGTTGCCATCATCAGATTCCTGCGAATTCTCTTCGGCGGATGTCTCCGCTTTACGTTTGCCTTTGCGCCTTTTCTTACCAAGGGTCTTCTCGCAGGCCTTGATGACACGCTTTGATGTGGAATTGAGTGTGGTGGAATACGCACTGCCGATGTACTCATGATTGTGCCTCATCTGTGTGCCGAGTTTGTTCAGATCGAATACGGTGGGAAGTCTGCCTGCGGTATGGTAAACGTTCTTACAGGCGGTGATCATGGAATTGTAGACGAGACGGTTGGCATCGATATTGTGGTCTACGGCCTTCCTCTGCTCCGAGGTGAGTTCGATGCGCATCTTGATCGTCTTCATCGGGAATCACCACGATTCCCGGAGTATATAAGCTTAAGAGGGGGAGATGGCCGAAAGTGACCGAAACTGATGTCATCCGACATCTTTGAGAGACATCTCTGTCGAAACCCTCACTCGCATATATTCCCTGCACGGTATCCCTATTCAGACAAACGTCCCATTGCCTCTTTTCACGGATAGGCTATCGTGTTTTTTAAGACAATGTTATTGGGATTGTTCCCGACCTCGTTTCCACTTACGGATTGTACATACCCAGACCTGGAAAAAACTACGAAAAATGATAGCGAATTCCCCTGTTTTTGGTCCTTTCGAACAGGATATCGTTTCCAGATACGACATATGCCCGGGTATCGGGTACGAACGGTCATGGATCGGAAGAGAAATCTGCTAACTGAGAACAGGAAACGGTATGAAAAAAATTAGAAACGTACGCTAACTGTCATACTCAGGCTCGAAAGGTCCGATAACAAAAAGTTATGATATCGATAAATACAAATGGAGCTATACTCCACGCATGTTCAGAGACAAGATCTGGGGCACCAAGATGGCCATGGTCGTCGTCGATCCCCAGCGTAAGTTCACCCTCCCCGTCCCCGATTGGAAGGAAAGGAGTTCCGCCGCCATCGAGGGCATCAACCGCTATGCAGACATATTCAGGGAGAGGGGAGTACCTGTCTTCTACATCCATTACGACGGCCCCAGCCACGTCCCCTACGGCAAGAACGACGGCGACGAGTGGCTGGAAGGTATAGACTACCGCGACGAGTACATCACCGTCCATAAGGAGAACATGTCCTGCTTCAAGAACACCGTCCTGGAGAAGGAGCTGAAGGACAGGGGCATCGACTGCATCCTCCTGGCGGGCATGCTCACCGAGTTCTGCGTCATTTCCACCTATTTCTCGGCGATCGAGAGGGACATCAACGCCTACATGGCGAAGGGTGCCCTGATCCCCTACGTAGCCGAGGGCAACGATGCCACGCAGGTGGTCTGCAACACCACCGACGAGGCCACTATCATCAAATTCCTCGACGGCAAGCAGGAACCCTGGCCCGAGGACATGGTGTAAGTAGGGGTACACACTATCCCGGATCATGTACGTCGTCTTCGAGGGCGTCCGCGATAAAGAGGGAATCCTCCGCATAATCCTGTCCCTTACCGACGGTGATGTACAGTGCGCGTCGGACGTCATCGGGGTGCAAGTGCCAGACATAAAAAGTGCCGACATAATTCTGAACGATCCGGAGCTCCTAGCCCTCGATGACACCCTCGAGGGATTCTGGACCATGGAGCTCCGCGACGACGATTATTTCCTTGACAGGATGGAGGCTGCGGTGCACCGTGCGGGACGCCGCGGGAAGAGAAAAGTAGCAAAGTAATCTCGGGGATTGAGTTGAAGCATTTGTTGGGTACGTCCAGCACCAATACTTCACAGGTTGTGTTACAAGTTTTGAAGGGTTTTTGGACCCATGATTTACAAGTTTTACACATCTGATCCGATCCGTTTGTGGTGAAACGGATATGGGGCGGGACGTCGTCCCGCTCAGGTTTTCATCTCGCTGTACAGCAGCAGGAATGAACTCACCACCACGGCGACGGATCCCACGTTGTGTACTATGGCCCCCATCACCGGTCCCACGATGCCGAAGAACGCCAGGCACACCGCCATGGCATTCCAGCACATGCCGAAGGTGATGTTCAGTTTGATCCTCGACACGGTCTTTTTGGCAAGGAACTGCAGGTGGGGCATCCTCCCGATGTAGTCGCCCACGACGACCATGTCCGCGACACCCACGGTGATTCCGCTGCCGGTGCCGCCCATGGCGATACCCACATCCGCTGCCCTCAGCGAGGGGGCATCGTTGATGCCGTCGCCGACCATGCAGACGGTGTGACCATCCGCCTGGAGGTCCCTGATCCCCTGCAGCTTGTCCTCCGGCCTGCAGGATGCCCTGTAACCGGATATCCCGGCCTGGGCCGCGATGTCCTTCGCCACGTTCTCGGAGTCACCGGTGAACATGACGCATTCCGCACCGTTCTCCGATATCCTCCTCACGGCGGAGGCGGAATCCTCCCTGAGCCTGTCGGAGATCAGAATGCATCCTGCGGGTTCCCCGTCCACGGAGACATGGATGGCGGTGGCGGAGCCCTCCGCCACATCCTCGACACCGACGAAGGATGCGTTACCCACCTTCACCCTCTTGCCGGACACCGTGCCGGAAATGCCCCCGCCCACGGTCACCTCGGCATCCGATGGCATTACCAGATCCATATCCTGGCACTGTGCGAGTATCGCTTTCGCGAAGGGGTGTTCGGATGCCTTCTCCGCCGAACCAGCCAACCTCAGGACATCCTCCTCGGTGAACCCGTCGCACGCCTTCACCGAAACGACCTCCGGCTTTCCCTCGGTAAGTGTACCGGTCTTGTCGAACACTACCCTGTCAACGGAGGCGGACTTTTCTATCGCATCGCCGTCCCTCACCAGGATACCGTGTCTGGAGAGGTTGCCTATGGCGGCCACCACCGCGGTCGGGGTGGCGAGGATGAAGGCACAGGGGCAGAACACGATCATGACCGTAAGGGCCCTGGAGATTTCCCAGGACGCCAGATATGCCAGCGCCGCGATTCCGAACACCAGTGCGACCAGCCATGTGGCCCACCTGTCCGCGATCCTGACGATCCTGGTCTTTTCCGCGTCGGTGCTCTCCACCATGTCCACCAGCCTCTGGAAGGATGAATCCCCGGCGGTCTTGGTGACTCTGTACTCCAGGGTCCCGAGCTGGTTCACCGTTCCGCTGTAAACCTCGTCCCCTACGGTCTTGTCCACGGGGACGGACTCCCCGGTCAGCGAGGATTGGTCGAGACAGCTGCTGCCGCTCACCACGATACCGTCGAGCGGTACCGTCTCCCCGGGCAGCAGGCGGACGGTCGCACCCTCAGGAACATCCTCTGCTGGGACTGTCGTCTCCGCAACCCCGTCGACTACGCGTGCCGTGGCTGGCACCATGCTTATCAGTTTCTCGATACCCGCACGGGAACGGTTGGTGGAGATGTCCTCCAGTAGTCCTCCGAGCTCCATGATGAACGCCACCTCTCCCGCCGCGAACCACTCCTGCATGAGCAGCGAGGCGATGATGGCGATGGCGACCAGCACATCCGCCTTGATGTCGTGTCTGAAGAGCAGTCCGGTGACCGCTTCGTATACTATCGGCGAACCGCACAGGATGATGGCGACCCACGCGGGGTCCGCAGGGAGGTCCTTTCCGAAGAGGAAGGATACCACCAGCGAGATCCCCGCCAACGCGACGAAGAGGGCGGTACGTCTGAGATCGTCGGTGAAAAAGTCGACGATCGCGTTCCTTTCTTCCATGCATAATGGTTCGCAATAGGGGGATATAGAACCTGGCAGACCGTTCTCCGTCTGTGCATACTTTTGGGAGATTCGTATGCATTAGTTATTATCAACGCGGAAAGAGTATGATAATATGTCACAACGAGACGATTAGTAATACCCTTTTCCGGACTGACTACGTCAATCGACGTACAGCAAAATACCTTAATACGCCACCCAATCCGCCCCCTCATGGACATGCTGACCGTTCTCCTGCTGGGCGTGGGTCTGGCGATGGATGCCTTCGCCGTCTCCCTGTGCAAGGGACTTGCCTTCGGGAAGGTCAGACCCGGACAGGCCCTCACGGTGGGGATATGGTTCGGCGTGTTCCAGGCCCTGATGCCGGTCATCGGGTTCTTCCTGGGCAGGTCGTTCTACGACATGGTGTCCTCGTACGCCTACTGGATCGCGTTCCTGATGCTGCTGGCCATCGGACTCAACATGATCTGCGAGGCATTCGGCGATGAGGAGGAGGGGATCGATTCCTCCCTGGGGTTCGGTATCATGCTGTTCCTGGCGGTGGCCACCAGCATCGATGCGTTGGCAGTGGGGATCTCCCTTGCCATGGAGAGCGGGGAGATATGGTTCCCGGCTTCGGTCATCGGTATCCTGACCCTGCTGATATCCGCGGCCGGTGTGTATATCGGCGGCATCTTCGGCGACAGGTTCGGAAAGAACGCGGAGATCCTCGGCGGGATCATCCTCATCGGCATTGGCTTCAGGTTCCTTCTGAGCGGTCTCGGCATCCTCTGAGTGTACGGTGCTAACTGTACAGTCCCCGCTTTTTATCCTCAGATGCGAAGCACGTCATGCGGATGGAATTCCGCAAGAGACAGAAAATGACCAAAAGAGATAATGAAAGGGATACCGTCACGGACCTCGGTGCCAAGACGGTGTTCCGCAACAGGCGTCTCCTCGCCGAACTCTTCGGTTATCTAACCGAGGAGTTTAGGGGGATCGATGCCGACGAGATCGAGAAATGCATCGTGACCGACGAACACGGGGTACCCGTGGACTTCAACACCGAACTCTTCGATCCTAACACCGGCAGTGTCAGGCTCGATACCATCGCCGAAGCGGTGGTACCCGGTACCGACGACCGCGTGAGGATCCGTTTCAATCTGGAGATGCAGGCCCGCACCGACATGGGATACTGTCTGACCGACCGCGCACAGATGTACGCGGCCATGATGCTTTCCACGCAGAACAAGGAATCCGTCGGCGGGGACAAGTACCTGAATCTGAAAAGGTGCTATTCCGTATGGGTCTGTCCGATATCATCCGGAGAACTGGATGGGAAGGTGTTCGCCTACCGCATGCTCCCGGTTTCAGAGTATGAGGTAGGTCCCGAATTCGGCAGTCTTCTGGACATCGTGATGGTGTATCCCGGAAAGTCCGAGGACAGGAAGGAAAGATCCGTCACCGACATGCTGAGTCTGGTGTTCTCCAAAGGATTGGAGAACGAAAGATGCCAGGAGATCCTCGATGCGAAGTATAAAATCGACATAGACCTATCTTCACTCGAGAGGGTAAAGAT
>CACWTF010000073.1 GCA_902763685.1 methanogenic archaeon
TTCGAGACTGCTGCCCTCCATGCGTTCGTCGACGAGCATGGACTGGACCTTGTAGCCCATACGGCGCATCTGTTCTCCCGGGAGTTCCATCGTGTCCTCGACGGTGAGGATACGCTGCGACTTGGGGAACTCGAACATCATGGCGGAGAGGAGGGAGCTCTTTCCCGCTCCCCTGGCTCCGCAGACCAAGAATGCAGCACGGTTCTGGACCAGGAAGGACAGCAGTCCCGCCGTGTAAGGATCGAGGGTTCCGTTGGCGAGGAGCCTCGTGAGGGTCCACGGGGTGACCGAATGCTTCCTTATCGCCACGGCATCGCCGTTGGGACTGAGCGGATATCCGACTACGGTGGCCCTTGCGTCGTAGGATCCCATATCCGTCTCCAATACGGGATTGGATTGGCCGTAGGGAAGACCGCTGATCTTCTTGAGATGGCAGATGAGGTTCAGGACCTCCCTCCTGTCCACGATCAGGTTGGTCCTGCAGCGTCCGTGGCCGTTGGTGCCGTCTATCCCGGACAAGGTCACGTGGATACGGTTCTTCTCGCAGGGTGCATCGATGTAGATATCCTCCAGCCTCGGATCGGAAAGGAGGACGTCAAACACCCCGAGACCCACCGTGTAACGGTACACTATATCGCAGATACGGCGGTTCATCTCCACAACTGCCTGAGTGTTCCCTCCGCAGGCCACGAGGATGCCGTCGGCGTATTCGGCGAGAAGGTCGTCGGTAAGGGAATCGATGTACAGCCTGTCGCTCCTTCCGCCGTTCTTCCTGAATTCGATACGGACCTTGGAGATGAGCGACTCGATGATGGAGTTGATCGAATCGGAACTTGTGTATTCCGCGGGAGTGAGGTTGTATTCGGTCTCCCCGTCGGGTGTTATGCCGATGATGACGTGCCCGCTGGGGGTATCGTACTCCTCCAGTTTCTCCAGGCTTCCGGCGTTGCCGATCAGCCAGCAGTCTGAGTAGGACGGCTTGGTGCGGATGTCGTAGACCGACAGCTTCCTGAGGTTCTCCATGAAGGTACTCTGGGGGAGGATGGCTCCCGGCTGCGGGACGTTGTCGGTCCCGGCGAAGAACAGCTGCTTCGGAGGCTCCGATGCCTGCGGGGACAGGGGTCTGCGTTGGAAGAGGCTCATTCGGACACCCCCAGGACCTTGCAGAGGGTCTTGGCCTTCTCGCGGATGGCCTCCATCTCCTTCTCGGAGGAGGTCACGGCGTTGTAAGTCCTCTGCATGCAGGCCGTGCATTCGGGGAGGTCGTTGCTGTCGGAATACAGCCTGGAGAGGGCTGCCTTGAAGTTCGGATCGGGGAACTCCGACCATGCGGATTCCAGGATGGAATTGGGGGATTTGGGGCATCTGGAACATCTTCTGCCCGAGGGTTGCGAAAGGAGCGGACGCCTGATGCGGGCGAGGGAACACAGGATCTCGGCCGTGCTTCCCGAGATGACGGTATCCTTCGAGGATACGAGTTTTATCTTGTCCGCGGTACCGCAAGCGGAAACCGCCTCGCAGATGCAGCTGATGCATGCAGGCGAACAACTGTCCGGGAACTGGTCGCATCCCCTGCAGTTGATGCAGAGGGTGTCCGTGCCTTCCTGGATGAAGGCCTTTCCCGGCGTGTCGTTCCTGTTCTTCGCCAATGTTCTGAAGTTCATGCTTGATTCAGCCGGGCAGGGTTCTTAAAGAACGGGTGTACAGTTAGCACCGTACAGCGGACAGTACTTATCGTCAGGGGGCATACGGGCAGGTATGGCATTCGACGGCAGGATAAACATCATCGAGATCGATGACGAGACCCGCACCGTGGTCTTCGACCTCTATCGCAGGAAGAAGATCTCGGGAACCAAACTCGGCCCCATACTGGGGATGAGCGACCTCGTCACACCTTTCAAGATCGCCTGCGAGATCGCGGGACTCTACCCGGGGGACAAGACCAACAAGTACATGGAAGCGGGGAACATCCTCGAACCCAAGATAAGGAACTACGTGCGCAAGCATGCCCCCGAGATGCTGGCTCCCATGCTGGGGCTGGAATCCGGCACACCTATCATAATCGAGGAACCCGTCGAGAAGGAGAAATGCGGATACGACCACTTCCACGACAACAAGTTGTTCGGCGGTCTGGTGGACGGTTACGTGGCATACGGAGGAAAGAGACAGGCGATCCTGGAGATCAAGACCTCTCACGACAGGGAGAAATGGCTCGATGCCGACGGGAACGTTACGGTCGTTCCCCCGACCTACATCATGCAGGCAGGACTCTATGCCCAGCTCTCGAATCTCGACACCATCGTATTCGCGGTCGGTTTCCTGGATGACGAGGATTACGACAGACCGGCATTCTGGGTGCCTACTCCCGAGAACACCGTCCTGATCAAGATGGACAGGCCCGACATGACCAAGCCCATGGCTGACGCGGAACAGTGGTACCACGATTACATCGAGGCCGGCGAGACGCCCGAGTGGACCGATAAGGACGAGGAACTGGTCAAATGGCTGAAGAGCTACAAACCCGACAACAAGAAAAGACGCTGAACCGTCTTGGGTGACTGGGGGCTGACCCCTCAGTCACTGTATTTTTCCTTCAGGTAATTAGCACCGTACGCGACCGCCATCATCACCGCGAGTCCGATGGCCAGCGGGAAGATCAGGAACAGCGGGTCGGTGATGTAACTAATTGCAACTGTAAGAGCAGTGGCTCCCGCCGGAGGGTGGATGGTACCGGTGAACATCATCACCAGTATCGATATGGAAACACAGAGACCGCAGACGATCCATTTCAGATCGTCGAAGAGTCCGGCCGCATCGAAGATCCAAACGATCACGAGCGAGACCGCGGCGGCGAACAGATGGCTGAAGAACACGTTCTTAGGCCTGGAGAAGGGTGCCTTCGGAGCGGCGTAGATCAGCACCGCGGTGGATCCGAAGGATGCCACGATGTACTGGTTATGGAGGTTCATGTCCACAAGACCCAGGAAGGCGATTCCGATGAACGAGAAAACAACTGTGATGAGCACTATCTGAGGCTTGTACTTCTCTGCGGGTCTGAATGGGTTCTCCATCTTATCGGTTCCTTTTTCACATGAAGGGGTAATCCCCGTTAAATGGTTTCTGGAGGCATCCTATCAATCTGATAGTAAGTATAGAAAAGATACTATAATATAAATAATGGAAACTATCTAAAGAGAAACCATGGACCATTGCTGCACCGTTTACAAGACGATGGATTATCTTTCGAAGAAGTGGGCGATCCTCATCCTGCACCAGCTCAGCAAGGGCGACGAATGGCAGAGGTTCTCGTTCATCAGGAACGCCATGAAGGAGATCACCCCCAAGATCCTCACCGAACGCCTCAGGGAACTGGAGGAGGAAGGTCTCATCGAGAAGAGGGTCGACAACAGCACCGTTCCCATCAGGAGCGAGTACCGTCTCACGGAGATGGGGAGGGACCTCATGAACGTTGTCCACGAACTGAAGATGTGGGCACTGAAGTGGAAGATAGACAATCCCGCATGCGGCCAGACGAACTGCCATTTCTGCACGCTGTGATCAGATCTCCGAGACCTTTCCGGACAGGGATACCGTGCACGGCCTGCCGTCCGAGATGGCGAAGGCCTCGCCGTTCCTGAAATCGCCGGCATAATCGAAGGTCCTGCCGAAAGCAGGCACACCGTCCACGTCGATGTAACCGAACCTGCCGTTCTCGCGTACCGCAGCATATCCCTCGTGGTATCCGGATGCCCCGTCGAACCACCTGTTGTTCAGCAGATCGCCGAAATCGGTGATGAAGGTGGCACCGCGTCCGTTGATGTAGACCGGGGCGGACTGCTCCGAGAAATCACCGGCAAGGGAGAAGGTACGGTTCGTCACCATGTATCCGTCATCCCTGACGAGGATGAACCTCCCCTCCCTGTCGCAGACATCGCGGATGCCGTCGGTCGCCTGACCCTGCCATGCGATGCATTCCCTGGGGACCCACTGCCATCCGCGGACATCGGAGGGGCTGGGGAGTTCCACTTCGGCATCGGATGGGAGAAGAGCTGTGTCCACGACAATCTTCCCGCCGCGGTTCATCGGATACCTTCTGCCCTTCCATATCATGAAGGTGTCGTTACCCTTCCTGACGAAGAGGCAGCCCTCGCAGTATTCCACCCAATCGTTCTGGGCGAACCTTCCGAGATTGTATGCGATGGGAGGAATCACGAACAGGTCGTGGTTCACGCATAGGGTGAGCGTATCGTCTTCCTCCAGCATCCTGTCCACCATCCCGAACACGTGGTCGCGGATGACCTCGTTGGAGTACCAGCCGCGGAGCACGTTCCCCTTCAGCTGATCCATAAGGGCGAGGGAACTGGGACGTATCAGGTCCTCGGGGGAGTAATCGTTGTGCTCGATGTAGGCGGTGCCCTCGGGCCCCACCTCGTCGATGGTCCCCACCTGCGCGGGGACACCCATGCCTGCCATGATGCAGTTGGCGGTGGTGACGCAGCGGCGGGATCTGCTGCACTGTGCCAGCACCTTCTTTTCCTTGAATTTGGAGATCTTCTTACCGATGCTGCGGGCGAGATCCTCGCCGTGTGAGGTGAGGCCGGTCCCGCTGATGCCGCGGTCGTCGCAGAGATAGTGGGAACGGCGTTCGGAATGCCTCATGAACACCACGCATGAATCCCAATCCTCAGAGAGGATGTCGTCGGTCCAGGCCGGCATCTCGTTGTTGTCGCGGGGTTCCTCGGTGTACAGTCTGCGGAATGCCAGAGAGGCATCGAGATATCCGACATCCTTCCCTTTCGCGGCGATGAAGAGCCCGTTCCTCCCTTCGTACAGACGGTCAAATTCCCCGGTAACGCACCTGCCTCCCGTATCGATCAGATGCCATCTTCCGCCCGAACATACGGGTGCGTACCCTCCGGAGAACCTTCCGGCGAGTTCGTATCTCTCGGGATACAGCGGATTGCCAGACGTGTCGATGTGGACGAAACCGTCATCGGTAAGGACGGCTGCGGATCCCTCCGAGAAGTCGTAGCAGTACCTGTACTCACTGTCCCAGGGTTCGCCTTTCGAATCTATGAACGTGTACTTCCCGTTGCGGTACCTCACGGCACACAGGCCGCATGAGAAATACGATACCCACGAGAACCTGCGGGTGTAGAGTGCCTTCCCGGAGGTATCGATATGCATCATACCCAGATTGTCCTCGGCGGCGGCGATGCCGTCCCTGAAGGGATAGGTCCTGACGAAGACCTCGCTGTAAAGGGGCTTCCCCTCGGAATCGATATGGTATGCACCCCTGCGGTCCCTGACCGCACCCGATCCTTCGGTGAATCCGAAGACCTCGAGGAACGGTCTGCCGAATCTCTGCTCCCCGTCGAGGAGATACTCGGTACGGTGGTGGTCGGTTCCGAAACGGTTCACGTTTCCGAATCTCCGAGCCGCAATAAAATGATGGCGGGGTCATGCCCCGCCTTGTGGTTTCATCCGACCAGTTTCAGCTGGTTGTACTGGTAGACCTTCTGGGGACAGCTCATCTGGCACCTGTAGCAGGCGGTACCCAGGCAGATGTCGATGGGATGCTCGCCCTTGGGCTCCATGGTGAAGAAGCTGTAGAAGGAGACGATGCCATAGACCTT
>CACWTF010000074.1 GCA_902763685.1 methanogenic archaeon
TAATGATTTCGTTTGGAACACGGAAGGATCGGCACCGGCCGATCCAAAAGTGAAGAAAAAGAATCAGGAAAACGTTTACCTTATGATTTCGTCAAAGCCAGGCCGTGGTTTACAAGGAATGGCACTTGTATGACTGACTCGCCTGAGTATGGCGAAAATCTTGGAGACCTGACAATCGCTCTGATGATATCTGTAGTTCAAAGACATTGAATCACAGAAGATAAGTGTCATCACCCAGAACAGGAACGAATAACAGAGATGACATACTGTACTGGGTGCAGGCCTGTTTATGGACTTCCTTGAGTGACTTTGAATGTGCCACCACTGATTCCCCATGGATCGCTATCCATTCGCCCGCATATGGGCTGGAATCCATCCTCATGAAATAATCAGATTCTACGCTCATCCTACCAGCGACTATTCATCGGTTATCGCGATTATAAATATGTCTTAACTACACCTCACACCATTCTCATTTGTCCAAAAACCGGATCAAGCGAGACTGACGTCCAACCGGGAATAGTGGAGAAGGTGCAAGGGACGAGATTTGAACTCGCGGACCGCTATGGACTAGCCCCTCAAGCTAGCGTCGTTGGCCATGCTTGACTACCCTTGCAGTAGAGCACCCTATCTGTACTTACTTAATAAGCCTTTTGGAATCCTGGCAATCCCCAGTCCCAAAAATATTAAACAACGGTACCAATCCAGTAATGTCAATAGAGAGAGGACGGCTGACGGTAGGGTCTTCGGACCCGGCTGAGGAAGTTCCCTCCTCCACGGGCAAAGATGAGCCGAGAAATTCGGCAGGGCGAGAGCTCTGGCAAGGGCCCAGAAACGACACAGTTCCGGTAAACAGGATGACCTGTCTGTCAGCGACGTTCCCGGAGATCTGGTGAAACGGCGACTCCTCATCGGAGCAAGCTCATACAGCCGGGATGAGATGCCTGCGACCGGCGGGTAGAGTGCGAAGTTGAATGCTGTCTGAAACAGAAGGGGGGCTACTACTCTGAATTGACACCCCGTCGGGACCTGTTCCCGACGGCCATTCTTTTATGTAAAAAGCCACATCCCTCCCTCATGGCGTTAGACCCCAGCATAAAGGCCGTCGGTTTCGATATGGACGGTACGGTGATGGACACCAACGTGGATTATGTCAAACTCGCGAGGATCGTAGAGGACGAATACGAATCCCTGGGTGTCCCGGAAGAGGTCATAGAACGCGACAGGGCCGAGGATTCCATGGTCAACGGCCTTACCTGGCTGAAGGAGAACAAACCCGAGTCGCTGGAAGGTATAGAGGACCGTATCAACGACCGTGCCACCGCGGTCGAATGCGAACACGCCGACGAGGCAAAGCCTTTCCCGGGAACGGTGGAACTCATCAACGAACTCCGTTCCAGAGGATATCACGTAGGTATCCTCACCCGCGGAGGAAGGGATTATGCAAGATAGATCCTGGAAGCCTCCGGGATCAGGGATCTCTTCGAGACCGTGGTCGCCAGGGACGACTATCCCCGCTCGGAAGCTAAACCCAGTGCCAGATCCATGGAACATTTCTGCGAGAAACTCGGAGTCAAGTGTGACGAGGTCCTCTTCATCGGCGACGGTTTCACGGACTGGATGACCGCCGTGAACTCCGGTTCGCAGTTTATCGGCGTGACCTCCGGACATACCGACCTCGCCCGCTGGAGACAGGTCGCGGGGGACGATGTGACCATAATACCCAGCATCGCCGAACTGAGACAATTCCTGTAAGGGATAACATGACCTACGGACTGGGTATCGACGCAGGCGGGACCTACACCGACACCGCCGTCGTGGACCTTGACTCAGGCAGATTGATGTGCGGCAGCAAGGCCCTGACCACCCACAGCGACCTCACCGCCGGGATACGGGAATCGCTTTCGGGATTGGACCGCGGTCTCCTCCGGCAGATCTCCCTTACCTCATTATCTTCCACTCTGGCGACCAATTCCGTTGTGGAGAACAAGGGATGCAGGGTAGGTCTCATCTGCATCGGTACCAACTATGTGAATTCCGTGAGACCCGACTGCTATGCGGTGGTAGAAGGACGGTTCAGCATGTCAGGGAAAGAGGAAAAACCCCTTGACGTCAGAACGGTCCGTTCGGAACTGGAGGCCATGAAGGGCAAAGTAGATGCGGTCGCCGTCTCAGGATACGTGAGCGTACGCAATCCGTCCCATGAGAAACGCGTGGAGAGGATGGCGAGGTCCATCCTGAAAGTACCAGTCGTGTGTGCCCATGATCTCACTTCCAAACTGGGATTCGAACAGCGTACCACCACCGCGGTGATGAATGCCCGTCTCATCCCCGTCATCGAGGAACTGCTCAGGTCCGTGAAGGCCATCATGAAGGAATTCGGGATAAGGTCCCCGCTGATGATGGTGAAGGGCGACGGTGCCCTGATGAAGGATTCGACCGCTCTGAAGAAACCCGTGGAGACCATCCTCTCAGGCCCCGCATCCAGTCTAATGGGTGCCAAATCGCTCACAGGCGTGGACGATGCAGTCGTCATCGACATCGGAGGGACCACGTCTGACATCGGTATCCTGAAGAACGGATTCCCCCACATAGAACCCGAAGGGGCCAATATCGGTGGCAGACGCACCAGGGTCATGGCTGCGGACATAGCGACCTACGGCATCGGAGGCGACAGCCGTATCGCGGTCAACGGACAGGACATCATACTCTCCCCCGTACGTGCCGTACCCCTGTGCATAGCGGCCAAGAAATGGCCGTCCGTCAGAAGGACATTGGAGTCCCTCAAGGACATAACGGATGACCGTGCACCCGACAGCTGTCGCACGGAGGACATCGTACAGGATACGGAATTCTTCATCCTGGCACATGCCGCGGATACCAAGGACCTATCTACTGCGGACCGTAGATTCCTGACCCTTCTGAAGAGAAGGCCCTTCCGTCTCACGGATGCGGGGGAACGCCTCGGCATACCTGCCGGTGCCTTCTCCGCCGGGGAACTCGAAAGCAAGGGATACATCATGAGGATCGGCGTCACACCGACAGACATCCTTCATGCGGAAGGCACCTATACCCAATACGATGCCGAATCCTCTCGCATCGCTGTTGGGTATCTGGCCCGCAAATGCGGTATGGATACCAATTCGTTCATCGGCAAGACCAAGACCCTCATAACCAAGAAGATTGCGGGCTGTGCCATGGAGAAGGTGCTTCTCGACGAATCCGGGAAGGATGCCCTTTCCGACTCCGAGAAAGAACTCGTCAGCCGTATCCTGTACGGCTGCAGCGGGGATTACGCACTCACGTTCGGCCTCCGCCACCCCATCATCGGTATCGGGGCACCTGTCGGAGCCTGGCTCCCTGCGGTGGCGGATCTGCTCCATACGAAGCTCATACTGCCAGAGAACTCCCACATCGGCAATGCCATAGGTGCGGTCACCGGATCGGTCTGCGAAACGGTGTCGATAACCGTCCGTGCGGCAGGTCCCGAGATCACGGAAGAACCCGAATGCGACGTTTTCACCGGAGAGGAGATCAGGACGTTCGGATGGCCGAAGGAGGCCATGGACTTCGCGGTCAGGGAAGGTACTAGGCTTGCGAAGGAACGTGCCCTGGTATCAGGGGCCAAGAATCCCGTGGTGGACGTCATCACCGACGAGAACATACTGGAAGTGGGCGACAGGAAGTACTTCCGCGGTGCCACGGTGACAGTCAAGGCTACCGGGAAACCCGATCTCAGCTGACCGTATTCCGAAGTCTGGGTCTTATAAAAGAAAGGGTGCACCGCGGGAAGGTTCCCGCAGTGCGTTGAAGGGTTTCACTCGTATCCGCGTCCGAGGACGTGCTTCCTGTCCTCGGCCTTGATCTCGGTGTAGCTGGTGAACTTGAACCTCTCCAGGTTGTTGGAGAAGGTGTGGTCCGGAGGCATGATCTTCTTCGCCATCTGCATGAGCTTGCTACCGAGACCCATGAGTCCGTGGCCCATGTTGACACCGAACTTGGTCATACCGCAGACGACGTGTCCGGGGTTCATGACATCGTGGGGGTCGATGAAGGTCTTGAGCTCCCTCATGAGACCGACGGTGTTGGAGTCGTGGACGTTGTCGAGGTTCCATGCGAAGAAGATACCGAATCCGGTGGTCCTTCCGCCGTACTCGACGGCCCTGTCTCCGAGGTAGAAGTTGAAGGAGAATGCGAGCATTCCGGTGGGGAGTTCGTCGTCCTTGAAGTAGTAGGGCATGAACAGGGTGGTCTGGTTGTCGACCATGACTCCGATGACTCCTCCCATCTCCATCTTCATGACGTCGAAGCCCTTGTAGCTCTCCTCGACGAATTTGCCCCAGCACTTGGCGGGAACGATGACCTCAGCGGGGATCTCTCCGACTCCTGCCTTCCTGGCCCTGAATTCGTAGCAGCGCTCGTCCCACTCGTGGGCGGCGATCTCGTCAGCAATCCTCTTTCCGCCGACGGAGGCGGCGATGGCATCGACCTCGGCAATCTCCATGTCGACGTAGTTCTGTGCTCCCTGGAAGGTCACGCAGAGGAGGTTCTTCACGTCGGGTGCGTGGCAGCCTGCCCTCTTCTGGTTGGCGAAGTGGTTCTCGTCGGACCAGGCGATGTGGAGAGGCCTTACGCTGGGGTGGGCGATGATCCTCTGGATGAGGGGGTTGGCGTCGGCCAGGTGCTCGAACTCGTATGCGACGGGCTTGATGACACCCATGGGGTGGATCCTGAAGGTAACGGTTCCGAACAGACCGAGGGTTCCCTCGGATCCCTCGAAGAACTGGTTGAGGTTGAGTCCGGAGTTGTAGTCGCCCATGTCGTCGAAACCGGTGTTGACGATGTCTCCGTTGGGGAGGACGACCTCCATGTTGAGGACATTGTCCTTGGCGGATCCGTACTTGAATGAACCGATACCCATACCGTTGGTGGCGAGCCAGGCTCCGATGGTTCCGGCGGGGAACGAGGAGGGGTAGGACCCGACGATGAATCCTTCCTTCATACATGCATCGAGGGTCGCCTTCCAGGTGGCTCCTGCCTGTACCTTGACGATCATGTTCTTGGCATCGACGGAGACCTTGTTCATCTTGGAGGAACAGTCGACGACGATACCTCCGAATGCGGGCTGTGCTCCTCCGAGACCCCAGGTGGAGTTACCGCGGGGAGTGACGCAGATACCGTGCCTGTAGGCGACCTTCATGATCGCGGACAGCTGGGCGGTGGTGCTGGGCCTGACGACGACGTCGGGCATGTTGTCGAATGCGAGTCCTGCCATCTTGGGCAGAGGTGCCAGATCGTGGCTGTAGAGGAGTTTCTCCTCTCCGGCGGTGTTGACGTTGTCCTTGCCGACGATCTCCTTGAGCTTGTTGCAGATCTCCTCGTTGAAGTCGCGGGAGAGCTTGTCTGCACCCTTTGCGACGGCGGTGGCGTCGGGGTCCATGATGAAGGCCTTGAGCTCCTCCATGAACTTGGCGGTGGTCTCGTCGCGGATCTTCTCGATGTTTCCGTCGGCGAAGACCCATCCGCAGGCCTTCCTTCCTCCGCACTCTGAGATGATCTGCTGG
>CACWTF010000075.1 GCA_902763685.1 methanogenic archaeon
GAGTTCCCGTTCCAGCGGAAGACTTTGGACGTAGCAACTTGCGGATAATCAACAGACGCTTGGGGTCCGATCGTCGACGGCGTCGGCCGTCGAAACAATCACGCAGTTTATCATCACTCCCGATTCAAAAAACAAAACCCGATCGCAGCCCGGGCATCTAACACATGAGTGGTACCGAGAAGGTCCTATCTCTTCGAACCTGAATATTAATGATTAAATATGATACAAATTATATCATATTTCAGAGTTAAGTGAGAATATGGCCACCATTAAGAGAATCACACTTGACAACTTCAAACCCTTCGGCCATCTCGATTTCGACCTGACCGATGGCAAGAAGGCATTACCCTACGCATTTGTCTACGGGGAGAACGGCTCCGGAAAGACCAACCTCCTGGAGTCCATCAGTTTCCTGAAGAACTCCCAGCTGACCCTGGCCCGCGAACCCAAATCCGAGGTCAAGGAAAAGGAACTGATGGAGACCTTCGGGAAACTCTTCGACATGATGAAACACGACAACGATAACGACAACCTGAAGCAGTCCGTAATGGATTATCTCATCCCCAAGGACCTTGTCTACCTGACCGCCGGATACAGGATGATCGGCAGCGAGGAAGGCATGGGGATCAGCATCGTCCTGGATATCGACGGGCATGACGCACAGTACTCCATGGTATTCGATACCTCCAACACCCTGATGCAGGAATCCCTCAGATACCTGGCCAGTGAACGCAGTACCGAACTGTTCAATATCGGTTCCAGCGATGACGGGCCCCGGATCGCATTCAGTCCCAGATTCTTCAGGGACGACAGCTACGAGAAGAACGTGAGGGAATCCATCAGGAAATACTGGGGGAAGCACTCCTTCCTGTCCGTGATGAATCATGAGAGGATCAAGAACAATACTGAGTTCATGAGGAATGCCGTTACCGAGAATCTCTTCGTGTTCATGGATTCACTGAACGACATCAGGACCGAATCCGGGCCCCTCGGGGAAATCCTCAGCAGGGCGGACAGCATAAAATACAGCCCTCAGTCAGGTTCCA
Source organism: methanogenic archaeon (assembly GCA_902763685.1). Taxonomy (GTDB): domain Archaea; phylum Thermoplasmatota; class Thermoplasmata; order Methanomassiliicoccales; family Methanomethylophilaceae; genus Methanomethylophilus. Next base: position 1,047 of record CACWTF010000075.1, read on the forward strand.
TCAAAAAAGACCACCTCGCGGAACTGATGAATTACGAGACCGCCCTGAACAAGGCCTTCACCAGGATATACTCTGATGTCCGTAAAGTTTACTTCAGGACCGAGGAATCCGGAGAGAATGTTATGGAATACACCCTGTTCTTCGTCAGGCACATCCACGGAAAGGACAGGGAGATCCCCGCCACCGCAGAGTCCAGCGGGACCCGTAAACTGCTGAGCATCCTCCCCTTCCTCCTGGACTGTGCGGCCGGTAAGACCGTGATGATAGACGAGATGGACTCCGGAATCCACGACAAACTGGTGTTCGACCTCATCACCGAGATACTCGGCGAGATAAGGGGCCAGCTCATAATCACCACCCACAACACCTCTCTGCTGAAGATCCTGGAACCCAGGTGCGCCTTCATAATCAACGTCGACCTGAACGGGGAGAGGGAGATCCGCAGCATCAGCAAAATCATCAGAACCCAGAAGAACCACAACAACCAGGACAGATACCTGAAAGGGGTCATGGACGGGGTCCCCTACATGGGCTCCCTGGACCTGGACGAGATCGCATCCGGCCTGTACGGCAAGGAGGTCCGATGAGCCGCAAGGATATAGTAGTGATACCGCACGGCAGATCGGAAAGGATAATCGCCAATGCCGTGAAGAACGCACTCAAGCTGCCCATCGCCCTATTCGATCCGTTCAAGGGCGAACACGACATCGCCATAGGCAACATCCTCGAGGTCATGGAGGAATGCGGTTTCAAAGATGAGAGGACGCTGCACAAGACGCTTCCAGGACTGGGTTATTCATCCAAGGGCAACATCAGGATGAAGGATCTCGTCATCTTCCCCATCCTGGATGTGGACTCGTACAAGAAAGAGAAGAAATCCTACCTTACAGGAAACCTGTTCAGGGACTGCCCGTTCAAAGACCGCATCCACCCGATCCTGAACGATACCGACCTGGATTCCGTACTGATTGATCTCGGATATCCAATAAGTACTGCCGGAGCGAACAAGACCGCCACATATCACGCATTGTTCGACCCGATGATGGCCATGGATTACATCGCAATGAGCGAAAGGCTGAAAACCGTTCCGAAAAACACCAACCTGCACGTTTTCTTCGATTACTGTCTGAGCCAAAGACCGGAATTCCAAGGGAAGATCAAGCCCCCGTTCTGATATATCTGGGACTGGGGGAATGCTCCGGTGTCTGATCGTCGACGGCGTCAGCCGTCGAAACAATCACGCGGAGCGGCAGGGGGAGCCTGTCCTCCCCCTGTCCGCGGAGCGTGCTTAATCCTGCGGGCCCCTGCCCCGCAGGGGCCTGGGCCCGCGTTTATTAAACAAATCTCATCGGCGTCTGTATAGTGTTGAACCGAAATACGATCTATTTCTAAAGACGAACACATCATAACACAGCCGTTTCATACATCATTCTGATCCGATCTGCCGAGAATGAATGCGAGGAAACGTATTAATATAGTATACCGATGTAAGATTAAATATACTCAAGTATAGAATATTATACTTGATTCGAACGCTAACCCTCTTTCACAAAACAACCCATAATCAAAACTCAAAACGGGGAATCTAAATGGAAAAACTGCCCAGCGATTTCGAGATTGCGGTACGTATTCTGGACTACAATAAGAAGAATGAACCCGTCTGGTTCACCAAACTCGTAGAGGATTTTGACAAGAAAATCAGCAGGGCCACCGTATCCAAGAATCTGGATCAATTGTTCGATCTGGGTATAATCTCCGGCGATTGGGTGAAGCTCGACGGGAAATGGGTGAGGACCTTCAGGATATCCGGCGAGGCAACCAGCCTCATATCCTCGATTGCAGAGAAGCATCCAGTTCAGATCTGATCCTCTCGGGATATTCCAGGAAGGCCAGAACGTCCAGGCGGCGGTGACGACCGCCGCCAGAAGCCCTTTGCCTTCAGAATCCCTAAAATACCAACTTTGCGTATCTGTAACCGTCGATGAGGACATGGTGATCTGGTCCCGTGTCGGAATTTGGATTTTTAATACTTAATATATATTCAGTAAACTGAATTATAATTAAGTATTAACTTTTGAAATCGAAGTCTGGAATTTAATGATTTCGTTTGGAACACGGAAGACTCGACGCCGGCCGATCCGAAAGTGAAGAAAAAGAATCAGAAAAACATTTACCTTATGATTTCGTCAAAGCCTGTTCGGGCCATTATCTTTATTACTCAAACTGCATGTAAACCACGGAGGGGGAGAACGGGTTTCACCTGTTAGGCCCCTTCTGTACTTTTAAATTCCAGCCACCGTCTGTTTCACCGTAAATGGCAGCTGACTTACCCTGAACAACAAAGACTGGCAATCATTGTGGCTCTTGTCCAACATCCCAGCCAGGCATCTGGTGCCTTAAAATCGAATACATATTCCCCTATTTCGCCTTGGCGGAATTTATCGGATTCGCAGACGGAGTTCCCGTTCCAGCGGAAGACTTTGGACGTAGCAACTTGCGGATAATCAACAGACGCATGGGGTCCGATCGTCGACGGCGTCAGCTGTCGAAACAATCACGCGGAGCGGCAGGGGGAGCCTGTCCTCCCCCTGTTCGCGGAGCGTGCTTTCAACCTGCGGGCCCCGCCCCGCAGGGGCAGGGCACGCTGTTTTCATCTAAGGTTATATAGCGTCAGAACAGTAGTGGATTTGCGAGCACCTCCTAGACCAGGGACGGTGCCCAATATCGCGCCCATGTTAAAATTCTCATGAGAGAATAAGTGTCAAACACTTTACAATCCTAACTTTCATTCATCCATATCTAGTTGATTCAATCGCTTAAACCTGTTTTTCCAGATATTAACCGCTTCTTTCGATACATTCTGTATCAGATTCAAGAGTTAATCCGTCTGATCGCCCATGTTAAAAGAAAAATCTAGCTCACCATATTATTTTTCATTTTATGAAAAAATCTCTATCGCAATAGATAAATATTCACTATCCATATCCTGAAGCATGGACGGGACCGTAAGGAGATCGGACTATCTGAAGCAGCTGCATGATTCCAAGGATGCCACCGGCGTCGTAAAGGTGATAACCGGCATGAGGAGATGCGGCAAGTCCACGCTGATGGAACAGTATGTTGACGATCTCAGGTCTGAAGGAACAGCCGAGGACCACATCTTCCACGTGAACTTCGAGACCTTCGAAGGATACGATCTCCTGTCTCCCGATGTCCTCCGTTCCCGCCTGAAAGAACTCCCCAGAAACGGGATCGTGTACGTCCTTCTGGACGAGATACAGGACGTCGAAGGTTGGGAGATGATAGTATCCTCCCTCGAAGAGACGAAGAACTTCGATGTATACATCACCGGTTCGAACTCGGATATGCTCTCGACGGAACTCTCCACGCACATCTCCGGCAGGTACACCGAGATAAAGATGCTGCCTCTGTCCTTCAGAGAGTATCTGGAACTCCGTCCCGGCGATAAGGAACGGAGGTTCGTCCAGTATCTGAGATACGGAGGACTTCCGGACACCGACCCGGACAGGGGAGACAGACACAGCCTGGGTTACCTGGAAGGCGTGTTCAACACCGTTCTGATAAAGGATGTCCTCGCCAGGCTGAAGACAGATGACGTGAACAGGATAACGGCGATCGCCAGATTCCTGTACTCCAACATCGGCAACGTGACCAACATCGCCAGCATCGCCAAGGGTACGGGACTGAATCCCGGCACCGTCGAGAGATACGTCGCAGGAATGGAATCCGCCCTGCTCTTCTACCATGCGGAGAAGTACGACATCGTTGGGAAGAAGCTCCTGTCCACCAACGGGAAGTTCTACGCATCGGATCTCGGAATGAGGCTGATGGCACTGAAGGGCTCGGGAACGGACGACCTGAGCCACCCTCTGGAGAATGCGGTGTATCTAGAACTCCTGCGCAGGGGATACACGGTCAGGATAGGTTCCTACCGCGACAGGGAGGTGGATTTCACGGCGATCACAGGAAACGAGGTGGAATACTACCAGGTGGCCATGACCGTCCTGAGCGAAGATACCAAGAAACGGGAGTTCGGTTCGCTGGAATCCATCAGGGACAACTTCCCGAAGACGGTCCTGACCATGGATCGGTTCAACCTCGGCATATTCGGGGGCATCAGAGTACTGAACGTCATCGACTGGATGCTGGGTCTGAAAAGTGAATAATCCCTCGGTGAACGGCACCGGAAATAACCTGCCGCACCGCACTCGTGATGGTGCAAAGACATCTATTGGTCTTGATACGCAGATGGTTACTGCAGGCAGTCCTCGGACGTGCTCTCATGGCACAGGAACTGATAGGCGGCAGGACGGGCATGATGCAAGATCAAATACCCGTAAGAAAAGAATCCCCCTCCCGCGATTTTAACTTATCCACGAAACCGTTACAGACATTGCCCAGTACTGACCGATGGTAAGCGCTCACGCAAGCCCCGCCGCACCCTGGGTAACTGAAATCCCAGATAAGCTAATCAGTCAGAACGTCATTATTGCATTCAAAGGGGGGATAATATCAAGTCGGATTCTGATTTTGTCAAAAAATCTTCGTTCGTGTTCATACAGGAATACAGTAAAAGCATGGGGAAGAACCCCACCGGTATCCTGTTCAGCAAATACATGGTCCTGCTGAACAGGAGACTCCTTTCCGAAGGCACCGATATCCATCTCCCCCACTGCTGGTACAGGTGGGGAGATGAGGTCGTAAGGTACTCCATGCCCTATCTGGAATGGGAGCACGGTACGGACAAGACCTACGTCTCGTTCAGGGAGAAGGATGCCCCCAAGATCGACCCCGACGATAAGGTAATCAAAACCGCCCGCAGCTATGCAAAGAAATTCATCAAGGAATACAGCGGGAGATACGGTCATGAAAACGTGGTGGACGAGACCTACAGCGAAGCCCCCTACCAGTTCCAGAACGATTACAGGAAGCTGAGGGAATCCCTCAAACTGTCCCGTATCAACAATCCCTATTCCAATTTCGACGACTATGTCCTTAAACTGCTGGAGGATGTGAAAACATCCTATCCTGCGGAATTCAGGAAGATCCGCCCCCAGTTCGACATGTTCACGGCAGTCTTCGAAATGGCCCTTGGAAACAAGGCCTCCATCAAGGACCTGTTCTACCTATCCGAAAGCTTCTGGTTCTACTTCTGCTACTTCCTGCGTCTTGACAAGAGATGCCACAGCAACGTTTCCGCCGAGACACTGGAAGCGTGGCGCAGCATCCTCCCGTAGGAGACAGGGATATACGAACAGATCATCCAGAATACCGCGGCCGCGTTCTATTCTCCGGACTGCAGCGATAAGGTCGTGTCGGGACTCCTGCGTGCGAGGGAACAGCGTCTGAATGAGATTGATGAACTCCTGTCCGTTCTGAGCTGATTATTTTTTGAAAATCCCAGCCACGGTCTGCTTCACCGCAAAAGGCAGCTGACCAGTCCTGAACAGCAGCGGCCGGTAATCCTTGTGGCCCTTGTCCACTCCCCAGCCCATCCCGGAAAGCCGGTGGTGATCGTTCCCCTTCTCATAGGATATCAGGACATCCAGCCAGGCATCCAGGGCCCCGGGGTCGAACACATACTCCCCCAGTATCCCCCCGGCGAACCTGACGTAATCCAGCTGTCCCCTCTCCATCGACGGCTGTATCTCCTCCCGGTACCTCTCGTGCTCCGATTTATCCGAAGAGAACACCGGCCCCTCCGCGGTCACATCATCCAGGGGGGATTCCGCACTGGAGAAGAAGAACTCCGCCAGATTCACATAAGACCACGTGAGGTGCTGCTTCGACCTGTCTATGAACTCCTTATGCTGGGGGCCGTCCTGCGAGGTAACCGCGAAGTAACATCCCTCCACATCCGTCCCCATCGCATCGGAGAGGAACCTCTGGGAGGAGTACCTCATGGTGGTGGTGTCTGCCATCAGGATCCTTCCCTCCCCGGCCATTTTTCTTGCATATTCGGAATACTCTGCGAAGCTCTCTTTGAGCATCCTCTCTGCCTCTTCCGAATGCTCGGAAAGGAATGTGCCAGCATCCTTGAAATCCTTTATCTCCGAGGCACCCGGGAACCCTTTCCTCGCCAGATAATTAACTATTGTTAAAGCCGAATCCCTGTCCTGGATGTTATTCCCGCCCAGAACCGTGCTGAGCATCCTGGAACAGTATATGTAAGCGGAATCCTCCCCGCCCATCTCCCGGTATGCAAGCATCGGCACGTACCCGTCGCGGGACACGAACAGCACCCTGTCGTACCCTTCCGAGCACCTTTTCACGAAATTCGCGAAGGAGAACACCATCGGTCCCCCGAACCTTCCCGCCGTATCGTACCAATACTCCCCGTCCCCCAGGACCTGCCACCTCAGCATGTCGATACCCGCTAAAAGCGATGCGTCCCCGTGCTTCCCGCAGTACCGCTTCTCCCTGGGATGCGAAGCATAATACCTCTCCCTCAGCGGGATCCATCTCTCAGCCTTCAGCCCATGGGAGACAGCGTTCCTCACGTCGGATCTCTCGTTATCGCCGATCATCAGCACCGGCCCGTTCTCCTCCGTTATCCGGTCGTAGACGGAACCCGATGCCTTGTTGAGGTCGAGTTCGTTGGACAGGTACAGCTTGGAATATCCCGAGAATCCGCATCTCTCCAATATATCCTCCAATACGTTGCGGGGGAGGTACATGTCGGAGACGAGGATTATCTTCTTACCTTCCCTGATGAATGAATCGTACAGTGCCAGCGCTTCGGAATCTGCCCTGCATAGGGCGATCTCCTTCTCGATCTCGATACATTTCAAATCGGAATATTTGCTGTCGAGAACGGAATAGATCTCGTCGAGATCTATCTCCTGCCTGATCTGCCTGCGGGCCTGTTTCTCGGCCTCCCTGCGTGCCTTACCGAATCCCTCCTTCCCCGTGACCCTCTCGATGAAATCGAAGAGATCGTCCGGTCTGACGAACGGCCTCACGATGAGCGTGTCGAACACATCGAAGGCTATGACGGAGCAATCCTCCGCAGCCTTGAGATAAACCGATGTGTCCATGGTATCACGATTACTGACTGACGGGACCGTATAGCGATTTATAATCATTCCCCAGCATCGGCTTTGACGAAATCATCAGAACCTGATCAGACCCCCCTTCCAAAATCAGTCTCAGATTATGGGCCAGCGCGGTGAATCTGATCTCTTTCGACACCGA
>CACWTF010000076.1:0-3162 GCA_902763685.1 methanogenic archaeon
TTCATTTAAAAATCAATATCCAAAAAATAGTGGTCGGTCGCGTTGATGACTATCGTTCCGTTATGGTCGCATTTGCGCGGTATCCTCGCGCCGTAGTTCGTATGTACATGGCCGTGGACGAACAGCTTGGGCTTGTAGCGGTCAAGCAAAAGATTAAAGCAGTTAAAGCCCCTGTGGGTATGGTTGTCAAAATCGTTGAGATGCCTTGCGGGCGAGTGAGTCACAAGGACGTCAAAACCGCCGCGCCTGCGTATCTTGAACCAAAGCTTTTGTATCCTGCGCTTCATCTGCCGCTCGGAATACATATACTTGCCTTCCTTATAGCGGCATGAGCCGCCCAAGCCCACAAAACGGATGCCCTTGTACTCGTAAAACTTCTCGTCAATGCATATGCAACCCTCGGGCTCGCGCCTGTAGTTATCATCGTGATTGCCGTGAACATAGAGCAGCGGAACATCCGCCAGCGTCACCAAAAACTCGAGATAATCGACTGACAGGTCGCCGCACGCGATTATCATATCTATATTATCGAGTTTGCCCGGGGTATAATAATCGTATAAATATTTTGACTCGATGTCGGAAACAGCCAATATCCTCATTGCTGCTCACCGGCTTCAGCATCTTTCTTTTCTTCGGCTTCTTCCGTGTTCTGAGAGGTGCTTTGAGCGCTCTCAACGCCCGCGGTGTCAACGGTAGCCTTGCCCATCGGGCTGAGGTCCTCATACTGCGGTATACTTCCGATGACATTCTCAACAAGGTAGTCCATACTGATGATCTGGTCAAGGACCTCGGCAGGGTTCTGCCGTACCGCAAGGCAATCCAAATTGATCCCATCAGAGCTTTGCGGTGGAACAACCCCACCGGCGGGGTCAAACGCCGGACCCTAAACAATTTGAAGGTTTTATCATGCCTTATCAAACCAGTTCCGGAAGGTCAATCCCTTCCGCAGATGAGCTGAGGGAGAAACTCTCCAAGATGACTCCCGTTCAGCGTACACGCTATGTCAACAGATGCCTCACCAATACCAACACTCCGGACGAGGTGGCCGACTTTCTCATGCATTACAAGAGGGAGCACAAGAACGAGTTCGCCTCCGACAGTTCCCTTTCCTTTATGCAGAACAGGGGACTGTCCTTCGAGAGCTGGAAGAAATCCGATTCCTGGAGGAGGAATGCCAACAAAGGTCCCTCCGGTATCGGTACCATCAACATTGGTGAGTATGAGGATGCGAGGGATGCTTACAACGAGCTCGGTTTCAAGACCGTTTCCCGTTACAGCAATTACGGTAATGGAGGATACCGTGGCAAAGGCTACGGCGGATCCAACTACGGCCGTCAGAATGGCAGGCCCTACGTCCGCAAATCCGTTTCCGATGAGAGATCCGTCGAGGAGATCCAGGAGATTATGAACGGTCTCGGCACCAACGTCCGCAGGACCCAGTACTTCAACGCGGTCATGGGCAACAAGGACAGCAATCCCGAGACCATGGCCAACCTCGATGCCTACAGGCAGCTCAACCCCGGAAAGTTCGCCACCGACAAACAGATCGATTCCTTCAAGAAGAGGAACTCCAGGCCGCTCTCCGAGGCAAGGACTCCCAACGACGTCGCCCAGACCATGGGCAACATCAGATCCAAGGGAGCACGCACCAGATACTTCATGAGCGTCCTCGACAACCCCGAGTCCAACGAGACCACCAAGAAGAATCTCGTCAAGTATAGGAACGAGCACCCCGAGATGTTCGTCTCCGACGAATCCGCGATGAGGTTCAGGTCCAACAGGGCATACGCCAAACCCGATGAGTTCAATGCGATGTCCGGCAAGGAGAAGCACTTCTTCACCTCGGCCAGGGGACGTAGCAGGGCTCAGAACTCCAGCTATGCTCTCAAGGTTCTCACAAATCCCAACTCCAACACGGGAGACCGTATCGCGATCACCAAGGTCGTCCGCAGGTATCCCCAGATGTTCTTTAGATCCCGCTTCGGCAGAGGTAAAAACAACCAGTGAGGCGGTAACATGGATTTCCTGAACAAGAAGACCGCATTCGGAGCGGTGGCAGTAGTGGCCATCATGTTCTGTGCCTGCTTCTGTGCGGTAACGATTACAGATGAGTCCTCCGCGGACAACACCACGGGACAGACCTACAACGTCGGTCTCGTCGAGGGTGCCTCCTACAGCTACACCCCCTCGGTGAACCTCAGCGGTGCGACCATTACGCTTGCCGGTACTGCCGCAGCATGGCTGACCGTGACCAACGGAGTCATCTCCGGAACCGCCCCCAGCGTCTCACAGTCTGGGGGTACCGCCACCTACGATCTGACCATCAAGGCGGACACCGTCAGGCCTACTCAGCACGCGGAGCAGTACATCCACTTCACCGTGTATGATGCCCTGACGGGAACCTTCACCGTGGACAACTCCAACACATATGTCGGTGACACTCCCGTGTTCACCGTAGGATCCAACTTCAGCGGTGTGACCTACTCCCTGAGCGGAGCACCCGCCGGACTGACCATCAACTCCTCCACCGGAGTCATCAGCGGCAAGATCACGGGTGACGGTACCACCAGCGGAAAGTCCTACACCCCCAAGGTGACCATCACCCATCTTGCCTCCGGACAGACCATCCAGAAGACCCTGAACATGAAGGTCTTCTCCGCCATCGCCCAGAACAATTCCGGTGTGAACTCCAACGGAAAGGATCTTTACGTGATCAACGGCACCGCCGTGACCACCGATTCTTCCAATGCCGACTACAACAAGCTGGTCTGTAACATCACCTCTGGTGTGACCTTCGCCCTCAAGAGCGGAAGCTCCATGCCCAGCGGACTGACCCTTAACAGCAACGGTACCGTCACCGGTACCTCCACTGCCATGGGCCCGACCACTGTCACCGCTGTCGCAACCCATACCGCTTCCGGACAGACCTGCGAATGCACCATGACGATCACCTCTGTGGCGAAGCTCTCCTTCGACAGCGTTCCCACCGGCGGAATCGTCGCAACGGCGGCCTGATAAAATGACCTCTGCTGCAACCAGGATCGGGATTCCCGTGACCGCGGTCCTCGCGGTCTTCGTCATGCTTGCAGCGGGGGCCTCCATGGCCTCCGCAGAAGTGGACAACGACCAGGGTACCGTCTCCTACTACACCTATACCGTGGA
>CACWTF010000076.1:3191-8450 GCA_902763685.1 methanogenic archaeon
TTCCGCGGAACAGATGCACAGACTATCCTCTGGGACTTCGGTTTCGAGAACCCTGACGGTACCCGTGCGACCTCCGACGAATGGAACCCCCAGGGCATCGTCTTCCCTGCCAAGGGAATGTACACGGTCACCCAGATCGTCTCCAACACTGTCGGTACCTACACCTCCCAGCTGAGGGTCGAGATCCTCGGTACCCCCGAGATCACTTTCGAGACCGACGGAGGTTCCGACGTCCCCATGCAGACCGTCAGGCTCGGTCAGCGTGTGACTGTCCCCGACACCCCTGTCAAAGAGGGATTCGACTTCGGTGGATGGTTCACCGACTCCGCCTGCACCGACAGGTACGACTTCAATAACGGAGTGACCGGCCACACCACCCTCTATGCCAAATGGGCCCCCGTCTCCGATGAAGGAGAAGTAGAACCTGATGAGGAGGCCGTTGCGATCCACTTCGACTGGAGGATCCTGATGCTGGTCATCGGCGGTATCGTCGTCATCGCAGTGATGAGGAGGAGATGAGATGTCTGCCAACAGCCACAACAGAACGATTGCCGTCCTCGCAGTGTTCGGTCTGGTCTTCTCAGGCATCACCTTCATCGGTACCAGTGACGAATCCGCTGCGGAGAATGTCTCCGCCACTCTTTACATTGTACCTTTAGGAAACGAACAGGCCAGCACATGGGACCAAGTGCAGACATTTCCCAGTGCTCTATCCAAAACCTATGTTTGTAACTACGGTTCGACCGTGAATATAGATATCTGGCCCAGTGCCGGCCCTGGTTTCAACGGAGCTGCATTCTCGTTCACCCAGACCAACACGTCCAGCGGACTGTCTCTCAGTACCACCATGGAGAAGACCTCCCCCATGGGAACGGGCACAAAAGTGCTGCACATCACCGGAACCGCACTCGACAACACCTCGGTCAGGGTCTACAACAAGACCTCCATGACAGGTTCCTACGAGGCATTCATCAACTTCAATGTGACGATGCCTTCCTACACCCACACCGTGACCTACTCGGCCAACGGCGGTAACGGATCCACCGAGAGCACGGTCGTGACCGACAGCAACAACGGCAACACCGACGTCACCCTGGCCGACAGCGGCTTCTCCAGGGCGGGTTACAACTTCGCGGGATGGAAGATAGGCAATACAATCTACCAGCCTGGACAGTTCGTCCCCGTCGCTGCCGATACCTCAGTATCGGCGGTCGCCCAGTGGACCCCCATCCCCGTTACCATCACCTCTTCCGCCGAGCAGGCGGACATCGTGGTGGGGGACTCCTTCGTCAGGATGATCACCACCGATCCCTCGGGAGCCACGCTCTCAGTGAGCGGTGTGTCATGGGTCACACTGAGCGGATCCACGCTCGTGGGTACTCCCACCCAGGCCGGTGATTACACGGTGACGGTGACCGCATCCAACGAGAGTTCGTCCGATTCGCAGACCATCGTCATCCATGTGGTGAACCGTCTCGCCTTCGAGAGCGTCCCCACCGGAGGGATCCTTGCAACGCCGGTGATATGATGGCAGTCCGTACCCGTTCCCCCAAGTATGCACCGAGCAGGGCCAGATCGTTCTGTGTCCTCGCCGCCGCGGTATGCTTCATGTCGTCCCTGTACCTCGCATACGTTCACGAGCCGGACAACGAGACCATCACCTTCAGTTCCGATCCGTCGGATGATGCGGTGACGAGTTCGGCGAAGACCTACTTCTTCCAGTACACCGGCGAGGATGCGGACTCCGTCCACTGGGATTTCGGTGACGGTACCGGGGCTGATGCCTTCGAGGTCTACAAGACCTACGCGGATGCTGGCACATATAATGTCCTCTGCACCGCGACCAACTTCGGAGGTACCCGTGTATCGGGTATGCCCCTGACCATCGAGGAGAAGGATTTCGGATTCTTCACGGGTTATTCCGACGAGCTTCTGCTCCTTGTCCTCGGTTTTATGTTCATGGTCTTCGGACACACCGCAAGCACAGTTTCCGTGAACAGCAGGAGGCGGTAATATGCCCAGTCTCGGATTCCTGAAGATCCTTGGTCTCGGGAAGGGTGCGAAAGCTCTGAAGATCGCCGAAGCGGGAGCAACGGGGATCAAATCTTCAAAGATGGCGGCGTTCATCACCGAACTCCCCATCGTGAGGATAGCGGCCGGATCCGCGATAGGTGTCGCCATCCTGGATACATGGAACAGTACCGTGGGTGCGGTTTCCAAGATTCTCGGAGTCGATTCCGACACCTCGGCCATGCTCATCGGCATAGTCGTGGTGGCCTGTCTTGCTCTCGTTGTCTCATCCGTATCATCTCTCAGAAGATCGATGAGGGAACGCAAGGTGGACAGGGAATACGAACGCTACTGGAGGAGATACTGATGGCCTTTCAGCTCGCTCTGCTTCCGTTCGGACCTGCGGGTTGGGCGGCGGCCATCGCTCTCTCGGCAGGTATGCTCATCGTCGGCGGAATGGCCGTCGACGAGGGTGTCAGCGAGGATTCCCCGTTCTATCAGTGGACCCACAGCGACGGAGTTGACGAACCCCGTCAGGTCAATCCCGTGGAACCGAAGGTCATCACTCCGTCAGTGACTCCCGAGGAGGCCCAGAACTACTATGAAGGTGGCGAACTGCCTTCGTGGAACAACCAAGGATCGGAAACAGGCGGTCAGAACATGACCTTCGATGAGGATGAGTATGTGGCCGGGGAACTGGCCCCCGTCTTCGATGCGATCCATCCCTGGGGTTATGTCTGTGTGAACCAGCACTCCGAAGGGCCCGATAACGGATTCGAGGAAGAGGACGATTTCACCCAGCCGCCCTCCTCCAGGTTCACGGTCTCCGGATCCGCCTATGAGAGCGGTGCGAAGTACGTACTCATCATCGTCTGCGTCTTCTTCCTGTCTCTGCTGGTCCTCAACGGCACGGCGGATTCCGTGAAACCCAGGAGGTACTGAGATGAGGTTCGGCCGCCTTATAGCCGGAGCTTCCCTTCTCGGAGCCAGTGCATGGCTCGCACCTATCCTGGCGGAGTCCATGGGAAGCGAACAGATCTGGGGCCCCATCACGGTCCTCGGATCGATCTGTTTCATCGCGGGATTCATCTTCCGCAGCGGTCTCGGAGGTTCCTGAAATGGATATCTGGGTTATCGTTGGGATGGTCCTCACGTTCGCGGTCTCATTCAGGTATTTCCTGGTGAAGGCGATGGAGAGGGAGGAAACGGAGGTACGCGATGCCATCTGACATTCCCGAGGAACAGATCCCCGAAGGGCAGCCTTCTTCCGTAGGAAGGTTCAGGGAACATCTATACTCCGGTCTCGACCGCTTACTGGCCAACGGCAAGGAGATCCTTCTCTACGGCGGACTCATCGGATCCTATCTGGTATGTATATTCGCCGGAGAGGAGGCCATATCCCTTATCGGAGAATACTGGCCCATCATCCTCGGTCCGATCCTCGGTTGGTGGTTCGCCCAGTGGAGCATCGAGAGGTTCTACCATCCCTCGGGTAGATACATCGCCCTCCTGGATCCAGAGAACCACACCTTCAGGGTGCTCTTCGTCCCCGATGCGGTGTACAGGAATTTCAACCAGTCCGGCAACAATGTGGTCTACCACACCGCCAGCGGCTATCCGCTGTATGTGGCCAGGGATATCGATCCCGAGACCATGGTCATCGATTACGGTTGGATCCACGAACTCAATGCTCTCGAGGTCATGACCAGGGAGGAGGCCTTCGCTAAATGGGACCAGACCCTCTCCGACGTTCTGGAAGAGAATCTCGAACTCATGAGCCACCCCCACATCATAGGTCTCGGCTATGCGAGGAAATCCGTCAGGGACAATCTCGACGGACTCGCAGAGGTCATGGGATTCAGGGACATGGACTTCGAACAGCACGGAGTTGCCAATAAGGCGAACAGGGGAACCCCGGCCGACATGGTCCCCGAGGATTACACCGAGGAACAGCCCGAGGAGGGATTCCGATGAGCAAGACCCTCGAATACCTGAGGGGGATGGAGCACGGCATCATCGCCGTCTCCGGCTCCGGGAAGACGGGTAAATCCGGCACACTCCACGGACTGCTGGCACTTTGTCAGCCGGACCGTCCCGTGTGCATGATGGATCCGATGGATTTCGACATCTCGATCTTCCCCGATCATTACTCGAAGGTCACCAAGGCCTCCGAGGTCCCGGTCGGTTCGATCTGCGTGATTGAGGATGTGTCGAGGGTGTTCAACGCCCGCAGCTCATCCAAGGATCCGACACTGTCGAAGTGGCTCGGCATCATATCCCACAGGAGCAACATCGTGGCCTTCACGGTGCAGAACTTCAGCGAGTGCGACATCTCGTTCATGAGGAGTCAGGATGTCGTCGTGGCCCACAAGACCATGCACGGTGCCGATATGAAGTACGAGCGGCAGGAGCACAGGGTGGACCAGGCCTTCGCCAACTTCTACATCGACAAGGCCCAGCACATCGACGACTCGATGGATCCCCGGAGCTGGACCTTCTTCCCGAGGTTCAACGAGACCATCGGCCTTCCTCTGCCCGACTGGTGGGATGACCGTCATTCCAAGATCTTCAGGGAGGCGAAGCTGTGCTGAACTTCACCAGCGACGAGGAAACGGACAGACTGCTCTCCGCCAGGGCGGCATCTTCCGTTCCCCTTCCTCCCGAGATATCCTTCTGCAATCCGAGGGATGCACGGATCCTCTTCCGCAGACGTGCCTACTACGGCATGCTCGGGGTGGCCGACCACCCCCTCGTGAGATTCCTGGAAGGATTCGAGATCGACAGATCCATGGCCTCCGAGGTATCGAAGGCCCGCTACCTGGACAGGCTCAGCCACTATTCCGCGTGGCTCGGCCGTTCGGAGCCGGTGGAGACGATAGCGGTCGACGGAAAGACGGAACGCCGTGTCGGAGGACTCCCGTCCTCCATTCACACCACCCCCGTTCCCTATGGCCGCCGTCAGGCGGCATCCAATACAGGCCGTGCGGGCGTTGGGGCGGATGCCCCAGCCCGCCGGCCGTCTTTCCGCGGACGGGCCAACGGCACGGACGCGGCTGTAGAGGACACGGAGGAGGGAGTCTCCGAAACTCTCTTTGAGGACTTATGAAACCCTTGGAGTATTATGACGTGAAGGCCGAACAGGCCCGCATACGTTCTTTCCAGCATAAGCTAGAGAAGGCAGAGAAGAGCGACATGGCAATCCAGTCCGCCATGGCCCAGCACCCTGTTGTGAAGTATGTTCTCAATCTG
>CACWTF010000077.1 GCA_902763685.1 methanogenic archaeon
CGTATGTGCCGTACTTTTCCTCAAGGCCTTTCCTGTCGACGAGGGGCTTGAGATTGTCCATCAAATCCCCTCCGACGGCTCGGACAACTGTCCGAATACTGCGATGTCGCAGTTTAAATAACTAATATCCGTTCTAATACCAACCATCGTGTCACAACCTTGGTTCGGTCCGCTTGTTGATTCCAGTCGTCGAGCGGGCCGTTATTCCCATCTCATTCATCGTCAGTCTTTGCTTTTCTTCCTCTCTTGGGTTTGTCCTCTTTCTCTGGTGCCGGGGCCAGAAGATCATCGATGTCGTAATCCTCCGTCTTCGGCCATCTCACCGTGACGTCGAGGTAGTCGCCGTCGCGGATCCCCATGCGTTCTGCCACCGACACGGGGACGGTCACATAGCGTAACGTCCCGCGGATGGTGAACTTCGCGGGGAATGTGGTCTCTGCTATACGTTTCATGGTATCACCAACGATTCGCGAAGGAAGAATACGGGTCGTCCGTATAAATAAGTATCACTAAGGTGTAATGATTAATTGTTACAATATATTAATATTAGGCAAAATATCAGTATCATACTAATTTAGTGATACTTTTATTGCAGACTATATCTTCATGATACATTAGGCTTTGCAAAAGGGTCCGGGGATGCTGCGGAAACGGTTCCCGATTACCATTTAGGAATAGGATTAAAAGGACTTGTTTCCATTGTCTGCCAATGAGGGACACGGACTTTTTCACGTCGATGAGCGACAGGAACACTGCCGCGCTGATCCTCGCTTTGTACGAAGCGGACAGGCCCCTCATAATGAAGGATCTCCAGGACATCACGAACCACACCCAGACACTCCGCCAGAGGATCGATTCTATGGAGAAGGACGGGATAGTTGATGTGGAGATCGTCAGCACCGTCCACAAACAGGTAAGGATCGGTCTCACCGAGAAAGGGAAGGAGATCGCACTGCTGGTCAGCATGGCGAACACGATCATCCCCGGAGACATCTCCGAGAAGAGCATCAACATGAGGTACGCGGACCCAATCTTGAGATTACTCCGTGGGAAGGAGTACGTCGTCCAGAAGGACATCAAGGACGTGGTCCGTTCGTATGACAGCACAACGAAGGTGCTGGCGAAGATGGAGAAGGAAGGCCTCGTCACCAGGACGGTATCGTCGGAGAGCTACAGGGAGATCCGGTACTCGCTGACCACGATGGGGAAACAGGTCGCGGATGCGTTCGAGACCATCTTCAGAAAGATAAGGAACTGAAAGGTTTTGCAGCACCTCCGTCAAGGACGGAGGGCTGAATGTGTTTGGGATTACCTCTTCGCCCTGCTGATCCTCCTGTTGGGACTCTTGGCGGCGGTGGCTCCGACGGGTCCGGCGACGGTCCCTTTGGTTGCATCCGTCTTCTTCGTCTTCCTGACGAGCTTGACGGGTACGGGCAGGGTACCTTTCGCCTTCCTCTCCTTGTAGTAGTTGGCGGCGTTGCTTCCGGGGCGGTAGTAACCGAGGTGCGAGATCGAGGTGTCCTCGAACTTGCCGGTGACCTGCTTCTCCGCTTTCCTTCCCCTCATAGGCTTGTCGGTGACGAGGGTGGTCCTGTCGTGGGTGTACCTCTCCATGGGGGTGTCCCCGTGGACCTTGGTGGCTGTGTAGTAACCGTTGGCCCCCGTGGAAGGCGCCTGGATTCTGACAAGGGATTCTGCGACTGTTGCAGCTTCCTCCAGATTGACGGCGGAGTTGTACTCCTTCCTGTCGTATGCCCTGGACGATACCCTCTCCCCTCCGGCGTTGAGCTTGAGCGGGGTTCTGGTGAGTCCTCCCCTGGTCTGGTCCACGTGCCTGAGGTGGTGTGTGAACTCGTGGACAAGGGTCTCCTCATCCCAATTCTTGCCGAGGATGATTACAGGTGTTTTTAGGGATGATGTCTCCTGCATGGGGATGTAGCATCCCGCGGCTCCCCTTCCGGGGTTGCCCTCCTTGATGATGATGCCGCCGTTCCTGACCGCTTTCTTGACCTCGGAGGCGTTGAAGTCCCTGGCGATGATGTCCCTGACCCTCTTCTGTGATTCGTCGGGCATCAGGAGGACCATCTTCATACCCTGGGCCTGTGCGGATTTCGCGGCATCCTCCAGTTCCCTGGCGAATGCTCTCGCACCCGTGTCGTCGATACCCTCGATGTCGCTCTCGTTCACGGCCTGCCACCAGCCGGTCTCGATGAGCTGCTGGGGGGTGAATCCTCCGTCGGGGATCTCGTGGATCATGTCCGCCTCCTTCCATATGTCGATGAGGATGTTCCTCTCCCTTCCGTTCCTGGAACCCCTGTTGATGTCCAGGAACCTGCCGAAAAGGTACTCGTTGGGCACCCTCCCGGTCTTGGGGTCCACGGGGATCTCCCACTTCTGTCCGTTCTTCGCGGTGACCCAAACGGTGGGGATCTTCTTCCTCCCCGCGGTCCCGCTCCCCAGGGCCTCGACGTAGTCCACGCCGGGCCTCACGTAGGCAACTTGGTTGCCCTTCTTGTTCATAGAACTCTGCTTCTTCATCAGTTTGAAAAACTCCACGGTATCACACCCTGTAGAACTGGCCTCCCTTTCCGGAGACCATGCCCGCCACATCGATGGACTGAGAAGTGTCCATCAGCGCGTAGCCCTGCACGCAGTCCCTGCTCTGTTTGGAGCCGGATCTGTGCGCTCTCTTCATCGCCTCGGCTTTCGCTTTAGCCTGTTCCTTCGAGGAACAGACAATCGCCTGCCTGTCGTTCCCGGTACGGGAATTGATCTCCATCGCAACCCACGATTTCCTCGTCTGGGTCTTGGGTAGGGGTCTCTTTTCGGAAACGATCTTCCTGTTCTCCAGGGGAACCAGTCCGTACTGGACCTGCTCCCCCTTCTCGTTGAGGACGATGACGGTGCCCGTGTAACCTATCTCGGACAATGCCGTCCTCTTGATCTCCTGCGCATAGGCCTTCTTCAGGTCCCTGCGCGTGGAGTACTTGCTGCTGTCGATCTTGTTCGGCATAATGTTCTCTCCTTTATCGTTCAGAAGGGCGACTATTGACAGCCCGAGTCCCGCCGCGGCGAGCGCCAGGGATGCCATGTCCATACGGTCCTTCCTGCGTTCTCTCTCGGTCACCATGTTACCACACCGCGTACTGTCCGATGTCCGCCTCCATGCTGCGAAGCTCCTCCGGAGTTACCTTCACGTCACAGAAGTCGGAGGTCTTGCGGTACAGCTCTGCCACGTCCAGCCCGTCCATCATAGGACCGAACCACCTGTCCCCGCCGTCCGGGTAGAGACGGGCGAAGAAGGTGTGCGAGTTCCTGTTGTAGAAGATCCTCGCCGGACCCTGATGGGAATTGAACTCCCTGACGGCGCTGAGAAGTCCGTTGGGGTCGTTCTCGGGGACGTGATGTTTCCTCATCTCTTCCCCTTCCTGTTGGCTGAGAGGATGGCTCTGGAGATGGAGGTACGCCCGTAGTTGCGTTCCGCCGCTTTCACGGCGGCCCTGCCCTTCAGGGCCTTGGAACCGCTGATGACCTCCTGGTCGTGGAGATACGCCGCTCTGGACGACTGTCCGGGGATGCGGTCGTAGTATCCCGATTCCACGGGGTCGATGCGTGTCCTGGCGACGGTTTCGGCAACGGTCTCCTTCTCCTCCCTCCCGACGATGGTGTCCCTCTCGCTCTTGGGGAGTCTCCTGTATCCCTGGTCGAGGACGCCGTTCCTGGTGGGGAACGCGGATCTCCCTTCCCTAGCCCGGAGGTGGTGGACCGCTTCGTGGACTATGCCGTCGGCGGTCGTACCCTCTTCCAGAACGATCTCGGGGACGGGGACGCCGTCCTGTCTGCGGAGATAGAATCCCGTACAGTCCCTCAGATGGGGCTGGACGGTGACCATGAGGGAGCGTCCCTCGGCCATCTCCTCCAGTTCCTCTGCCGTGAAAGAATCGGCGAGGATCTTCTTGATGCGGTCGCTCTCCTTCCTGTCGGAAAGTACTGCGATCCGCTTCAGGGCCTTCCTCTTCTTCCCTCTGATGGACAATGGTACGGAATAGATGTCGGACTCCTTGGTGTCGATGCCCTCGATGTCGCAAACCGACGGATTCTCCCACCATTCCGCGATCTGCTCGGGGGTGAGTCTTCCGGGAAGGATGACGCTGTCGTCGGATTCGGAGTCGCGGAAGTCCCCGATCTCCTGGTATCTCCTGACGATGTCCCTTCTGGGAACATACCCGTCCTTTCCGACGGGTATGCCTTTCGGTGTGCGGCCTCTGCGGAACATGGTCAGAGGTACATCCCGTGCTCGTTCAGCCAGTTGATGGCGTCGGCGGCCATTGGGTGCATCGAACAGAGCCTACGGTAGCCGATCTCGTCGCGGGAATTGAATCCCATGATGAGGTGACACATCTCGCTGTAGACACTGTAGTCGAGGACGTGTTCGGGGACACCCTTCTGGTCGAGGGCCTTGTTGACCCAGACAACTCCCTGGAGAAGGGAACAGCCCGCCGCCTTGTTGGTCGGTGACGTATCCCATGACAGGACGCACTCCATGTCGTCCGGGATCAGTCTCTCATCCCTCAGACGGTTGACGCAGTCGTTGAGGTCGTGGTACTCTCCTATGGACTGCTTGGACAGGGTCCTGCTCCTCTTGAGGAAGTCCTTGCGGTTCTCCTTCATGAGCTTCTTGTCGGTGACGTATTGCAGGAATACATCACCGTACTCGGCATCCCCGGTACAAAGGCCGGCATCATCACGTCTTCAACGGCGTACCAGTACGTTAAGGAAGTGCTGGGCAGCAGCGTAAACATCCTGAAGCTCGGCATGGCGAACCCGCTGCCGGTCCGTCTGGTGCGGGACTTTGCACAGAAGGTGCAGAAGCTTGTG
>CACWTF010000078.1 GCA_902763685.1 methanogenic archaeon
GTCTCACGATGCAGTACAGGTATTCGCTGTACGACATCCATAGGGAGATTATGCTGGAGGCCTGAAGCGATGGTGAATCAGGACTTATTCAACACAGTCTCGAAGAGGTCTTGGCCGACCTTTCGGCATGCTTCAGGGAGGCGTTCTCGGCCACCTTCGCGGAGTTCGGGATCCCATTCGATGCGGACCGTTTGGGTGAGTATTCCGCCACCCCTTTGGACGTACTCTTCTCGAGATATTACAAGGGCTGCACATGCAAGTACCGCGACTTCGTCACCAAGTACATCGGCGAGTTCGACCGTGCTTTCGCTTCGGGTTTCTCCGTCAGGGAGGGTGTGGCGGAGAGGGTCAGGGGACTGCAGGGTAAGGGTGCGAAGATCTGCGTCATATCCGACCTGTTCTCCGGATACGTGGAGACGATTCTGACGGAGGCGGGCATCAGGGACTGCGTGGACGTGGTCTTCGCGGCGGAACGGATGGCGGTAAAACGTCCCGATCCGTACTGCATCAGGACCATACTCCAAGAGACCGATTCCGATGCCGATTCCGCAGTGCTCGTCGGTACCGGTGCTCTGAACGAGGAATGTGCCAGACGTGCGGGAATCAGGTTCGTAAGGGAACTTCCTGCCTGAAGCTGGAGAACCAGCTGTGCTTCCCGATGTATGTCTGCGCCAAGGAGATCGTGAAGAAGTACCGTCCGTTCCTTGACCCTCTGGGTCTCACATATACGCAATACATAGCCCTGCTCGTCCTCTGGGAAAGGGACGGGCTGTCGGTGAAGGACCTCGGGGACAGGATGTTCCTGGACTCCGGAACGCTGACCCCCCTGCTCCGCAAACTGGAGGATAAGGGACTGATAACCCGTGCCCGCGACCCCGCCGACGAGAGGTCTGTCGTGGTCGCCCTCACTCCGGAAGGCAGAGGGCTGAAGGAGAAGGCGGTCTCCATCCCCGCCTCGGTGGGGGCCTGCATGAACATCTCAGAAGAGGATGCGGTCGCCCTTTACGGGATCCTCGGATGCCTGATGGGGACATTCGCGGATAATCAGTAATCGTAATACAATTTACGATGATCGTGAGGGAAAAACCTCACTTGATCTCTTTCAGAATGCTGCAGCGGCAGGTAGCACACGATTTGCAGTTCTTCTCCTCGCAGCAGCAGCTGTCGCTGCGGAAGTTCCTGAAGCAACCCCATGCCGCCAGAGAAATGACGACGATGAGGACGATGCCTACGAGGATCGTTACCGTGTTCATCTTTTTTAGGATAGTCTAACTTAAATTTAAAGCTTCCTAACATTTTTTTGATACCGCATACTAGCCAGGAACTCACTTCTTCTCGAAGGTGCAGTTGATCGGATTCCCGTCCTTGCAGTCGGAGCATTTCGCCGAGCATCCGTAGCAGGTATCGTGGTCGCGGATGGAACGGTAGACACGGTACGCCGCTCCTCCCACGATCAGAACGATGATCAAAAGAACGAAAAGGGTGGCGAGATTCATTCCTGCACCTCCTCCTTACCGCCGGTGATGAAACCGAACGGCCTCTTGGAAAGGATGACGTAGACGGGTACGGCGATGAACAGAATCAGCCACAATACGCCGAGTCCGACCTCTCCGTGGAGCAGCACGTAACCCTGATAGAATATGCCTGCGACACCGTATGCGGTGGCACACTGGTAAAGAAGTGCCAGCAGCAGTTTCCTGTGGCTGTGGAGCTCGCGGTAGATTGCCGCGATAGAAGCGATGCAGGGAGCACAGATCAGGTTGAAGATGAGGAAGGACATGGCGACCGCTTCCGGATAGGCCGTGACGGAGAGGTACTCGGTGAGGACCTCCATGGTGGGGAGACCGTCGATACCCACCGCCGAATCCAGAAGGACGGCGAGGGTTGCCAGGAGATTCTCCTTGGCGGCGATGCCTGTGAACGATGCCACGGTGAGCTCCCAGGTCTCGGAACCGCCGAATCCCAGCGGTACGAAGATCCAGCAGAGAGCCTTGCCTATGGCGGAGAGAATGGAATCAGTGGTCGCGCTGTCGCCCAGGTACTCCCCGGTGAAGGTGAACGAGGAAAGTGCCCAGATGAGCACCGCGGACAGCAGGATGATGGTTCCCGCGTTCTTGATGAAGGACCAGGACTTCTCCTTCACGCCGAACATGACGTTGCGTACGGTGGGCATGTGGTAAACGGGGAGTTCCATGACGAACGGCGACGGCCTGCCTATGAATCCCCTGAACTTCTTGAGGAAGAGTCCGGAGATGAGGATCATCACGATACCGAAGAGGTAGAGAGAAGTTATTACAAGTGCCGAGGCACCGAAGAAGGCCCCGACGATGAGAGTGATGATGGGCAGTTTCGCACTGCACGGCATGAAAGAGGTGCAGATGATCGATACGTTCCTGTTGGACTCGTCCTCGATGACCCTTGTTCCCATTATGGCGGGAACGCTGCATCCGATACCGATGACGGCGGGGATGATGGCCTTGCCGGACAGTCCGAAGTAGGTGAAGACACGGTCCAGCATGTACGCCACGCGGACCATGTATCCGCACTCCTCCAGGAAAACCAGGAACGCGAACAGCAGGGCGATGAGAGGTATGAAACCAATGACCGCGCCGACTCCTCCGATAACGCCGGTGAGCATCATGTCCGCCACGACGGTATCCACGCCCGCTGAGTCCATGGCCTCGGCGGCATGGTCCTGCACCCATACCACGAGCTCGTCGTTGATGTAATCGGAGATCGCCAGACCGACGGTCTGCACGGATACAAGGTATACTGTGAACATCACGAGGGCGAAGATGGGCCATGCGAGGTACTTGTTGAGGAGGATCCGGTCTATGCGTTCGGAGATGCGTTCGGATTCGTCCACGCTCTCGGTGTGTTCCACGCACCCGTCGCGTATGGCCTCGCCCGCCTTGTATCTGGCGGTGGCGATGATCTGCATCCCGTCGTCGCTGACCTGCTGCTCCAGCTCCTCCACGACGGATCTGGCACTTGCTGCGGTGGATTCGTCGAGCTCGGCCATGACCATGGAGTCGCCCTCGATGATCTTCAGCGAGACCCAGCGGAGGAGGTCGTCCCTTACGGTCTCCTTTATGATGGGGATCAATCTCTCGATGCAGTCGTCTATTGCGTTGCCGTAGGAGATGGTACGGGGGACTGTACGTTCCTCGTATGCGGACTGCACGGCCTCGCCGATGGCGGAGGTACCCTGCCCCTTAGTTCCAACGGTCTCGACAACGGGGCAGCCGAGTATCTCGGAGAGGGCATCCGCTTTGACCCTCATGCCGATCTTCTCAGCCACGTCCATCATATTGAGGACGACCACCATGGGGATGCGGAGATCCGCCACCTGGGTCAGGAGGTACAGTCCCCTCTCCAGGTTGGAAGCGTCGATGATGCAGATTGCTACATCCGGCCTGCTCTCCGAATCCCCGATGAGGAAATCGCGGGATACGACCTCGTCAGGACTGTAAGGCGAGAGCGAATAGATTCCCGGAAGGTCCACCACCAGGATGTCGTCCTTGGGGGCACCGCGGAGGAATCCCTGCTTCCTCTCGACGGTGACACCGGGCCAGTTACCTGTCTTCTGGACGGCTCCGGTCAGTTTGTTGAAAACGGTGGTCTTACCGCAGTTGGGGTTCCCCACGAGGGCGGCGGTGATCATTCGCTGTCCTCCGCGGGTTCGATCTCCACGATGGAGGCCTCGGATTTCCTCAAGGTGAGCCTGTAACCCCTCAGCTGGATCTCCACCGGGTCCCCGAAGGGTGCGATGCGGGCCATGGTGACCCTGGTGCCCTTGGTGATGCCGAGGTCGAGGAAACGCTTCCTGAGCTGACCCTCGCCGCCCACGTTGACGACGACGGCGGATTCGCCCAGCTTCAATTCTCCCAACTGCACTCTCTTACCTCCAGAAGAGTTACTGGCTTCGCATAAGTTAGGACATATTAAATCTCATCGAAGATTTTTAGGAATACTTGAAACATCCAGGACCCAGAAATCCAGTCTATTGTACGGGGTTCACTCCGCACCGTCGATGTGGATGAGTTGGGTGTTCTGCCTTCTGCGGAGGTTCTCGATGAGCAGCATGGCCTCCTGGTTGCCGGCGTTGGCGGCCTTGGCGATGTACTCGAATCCCTTCTGCGGATCAAGTTCCACACCCTCCCCTCCGATGTACATCTTCCCTATCTGGAACAGTGCATCCGGGTCACCTGCTTCGCCGAGCTGGAGATACATGTCGAAGGCCTTCCTCAGATCCTTGTCCACCCCGTCGCCGGAGTAGTACATGGTGGCCAGGTTAAACTTGGCAATGGGTATTCTGTCCTCGCAGAGGCCGAACCATTTGGCGGCCCCCTTCTTACCGCCCTCGATCTTACCCTCGTAGGCGAGGGAACCGACGCGGAACTGCGCCTCGGGCACACCGGCCATGGCGGCCTGCATGAACATCTTCAGTGAGAGGGAATCGTCCTTGGGAACACCCATCCCCTCCTCGTAGATGCAGCCGAGCTTGAAGCTGGCGTCGGCATCGCCGTTGGAGGCTGCCTTCACGTACCACTCCACCGCCTTGGATTCGTCCTTGGGGGTGCCGATGTTGCAGAACAGCTCGTACTCGGTACCGTCGGCGTCCGCGGTGGATTTACCTCTGAAGTT
>CACWTF010000079.1 GCA_902763685.1 methanogenic archaeon
AAAAAATGGAAAACGAGTTATTGATTACACCTTGAAGGATGCAAAGAGACGTGAATTCTTACCTTCAGATTATGCCTAGTACGAATACGGCTAACTGGGATGTGACCTTCCGAGTAAATAATACGCTTGCCGCAGACTATGATATTTGTGTGGTTCTTCTGCCGAAGTCAGTTTCAGATAAGGTGAATCCCGATATGAGACCCTGTAAGTTCAGAGCAACCATTAAATATGTGGACGAAAATGGCAAGGCACAGGAGTTTAATTGCAACAAGACCACCTTTACATCTGATCCTGAAAAGGTTGATACGGTGGTGATTGCAGAGAAGTTCCACCTTCCTGTTTGTAACTATGATCAGAGTGACATTAAGGTTGCAGTAAACCTGCAATGCTACATTTCTGCAAAAGAAACGTCGAGGTATTCTCGTGAGATGTATCTTGACTGCATTTATCTTCGTCCTCGAATCTCTAAAGCCGAATAACTATGAAGAAATTTATATTATCTGCAGCCATGCTGCTGGCCACCCAGAACAAGGAGAGCAAGGGAGTGAACAAGTACCTCAATCTGAAGAGGTCATACACTGTATGGATCTGTCCGAGGGCCCCCGAGAGACTGGACGGTAAAGTGATTAGATACTGCATGTGTCCGTAGGGAGAGATCCCCGAAGAAGAGGGGATGGACAGTCTGATGAATATCGTCTTCGTATATCCGGGCAAACCCAACGAGAACGACCCGGGTAGCGTGACCGATATGCTGAGCCTGATATTCTCGGATACACTGGATGTGGAGAAAAGGCAGAAGCTGTTGGAAGAAAGGTATAAGATTCAACTCGACCTTTTTTCACTCATGGACGTGTTCAAAGTAACCGATTATGTTTCCGAGGCGAGGGAAGAAGGTTATGAGGACGGTAAGGCCGAAGGTTACAGGGACGGCGTTGCGGAAGGTAAAGCTGAAGGGCTGAAGGAAGGCAAGGCCGAAGGGCTGAAGGAAGGCAAGGCCGAAGGGCTGAAGGAAGGCGAGATCAGGAAATCCGCTGAATCCATCGTCGGCATAATGCAGAAGTTCGGCTGTTCTCTCGAAGAGGCCCTAGATGCAGTCGGGGTTTCCGAGGAGGACAAGGGCGAAGTCCTGAGACTTGTGAAGAAAATCCAGAAAAAAGCTTGAAAAGTATTTCCCCGAGAGCCGAAAGCTCTCGGGTTTGTTTCTAAAGTTTCAGTTGCCTTCGTTGGCCTTCTCGATCGCTGCATCGATCTCGGACTGGAGGTTGGTGGGGAGTCCCCTGATGCCTCCGACAAGGAATCCGCGTACGATCATCGATACTGCCTCATCCTGCGAGAGACCGCGGGTCATGAGGTAGTCGATCTGTTCCTGAGCGATCTTTCCGACAGCTGCCTCGTGGGTCATCTCGACGTCGGAGCAGCTTGCTTCCAGCTCGGGGATGGCATGGGTGACGCCGCCGTCCTTGAGGATGATGGATTTGCATTCGAGGTGGGCCTTCGCTCCGGGAGCGTTACCGACGAGTTTTCCCCTGGCGATCATCTTTCCGCCGTAGGAGATGTTCCTGCTGACGATCTCGGCACCGGTGTTGGGGGCGTTGAGCACGGCACAGCCACCGGTATCGATGTTGGAGTTCTCGTGTGCGATGCACATGGTGTTGAAACTGCACCTGGCACCCTCTCCGTTGAGATACGCGTTGGGGAAGGACTGGATGGTCCCGACGGGGTCGAGGACGACGTAGTTGTTCACGTAGTTGGAGTTCTTTCCCATCAGGACGTTGGTCCTGGGCCTCACCGCGGTCTGGTCGGACCAGCTGTGGACCATGGTGAAGGAGAGGGAGGAGTTGTTCCCGATGAACATCTCGGAGACACCGACGTGCAGTGCCTGGTTGGCATGGTGGACGGTGGTGCATCCGGTGACCATATCGAGGGATGCGTTGTCGTCCACGATGATGATGTTGTGGAGATTCTGGACGGACCTGTTCTTGGCCAGCATCATGCAGGTCTGGACAGGGGTCTTGATGTGGTAACCCGCCTTGACATAGATGAAATAACCGTCGGAGTCCTCCTGATAGGTCTTGGCGGTGTACTTGTCCTTGGTGGGATCGATCGCGGACCAGTAGTAGTCCCTCGCCCAGGGGTACATCTCGAGTGCCTTCTGGGTGTTCATGATGATGAGGCCTTCCTGGGCCTTGTTGGAGCAGTGGCTCATGGCGTTGTCGATGAAAAGGATGGTACCTTCCTTGCCGTCATCGTCGGCCTCGACGCCCACGTTGATCATCCTCTTCTTGAGGTCCTCGGGGGTGTCGGTGATGTTCTCGATCTGCTCTACCTCGCGGTCGCCCTCGACGTATTCGTTGAGGTCGATGTCCTCTCCGTAGGCTGCGGGCTTGTCAAGGGCCTTCTTCACTTCGTTCTCGTCGATCCTGGTCATTCGTCCTCAACTCCGTAGCCGTTGGTCTTGATGTCCTCGAGGATCGCGTTGGGGTCGCCTTCCCTGGCGATCCTGCCGTGGATGAGCACGTATGCCTTGTCGGCGCCGATGTAATCCATGATCTGACCGGTGTGGGTGATGACGAACGCGGAGACCTTCCTTCCGCCGTTGTCGGTTCCCTCCTTGCCGTAGATGAGCTCGTGTACCTTCTTCCCGATGAGATCGATGTTCTCCAGGTCTACTCCGGATTCGGGCTCGTCGAGCATGACGAAATCGGGGGCCTGTGCGGTCAGCTGCAGGAGCTCGGACCTCTTGATCTCCCCTCCGGAGAAACCGACGTTGACGTCGCGGTCCATGAAATCCTGCATCTTGAACTCCTTCTCCACGCCCACGACGCCCTTGCCGTTCTTGGCGGTGGCCGCGACCAGGTTGCCCAGGGTGACGCCGACCACGTTCGGGGGACGCTGCATCATCATGCCGATACCGAGCTTGGAACGCTGGTCGACGGACATGTGGGTGATGTTCTTGCCTTTGAAGAATATCTTTCCGGAGGTGACTGTGGTCATCCCGTATCCCATGATGGTTGCGAGCAGGGTGGACTTTCCGGATCCGTTGGGACCGAAGAGGGCACAGGTCTCGCCCTCCTCCAGTTTCAGCGAAACGCCTTTGAGGATCTCCCTGTCCCCTGCTACGACGTGAAGGTCTTCGATCTCTAGAAGTGACATCGGACACGCGATTAGAAAACGGGGTTATAAAGTTTAGGACACACCTAAATTTAACCAGCATGGAAAATGCGGGTATTATATCCCTTGAATCGGATTGACTTCCATGGCGAAGTGCTGCATCGTCCGCAGCGGGATACCAGCGGCAAGGATATAGGAGATGCTTTCGGATGAGAGCATCGGGAAGATGATGCTCAGCGAACGCCGTGCGGGGCCGCTCAAGTCCCTCGAGTGGGTTTACAGGGAGATGTGCGAGAAGTGCCCCGAACTGTCGGTCAGATGGTGCGAGGGGATACCCGACACTGTCGCGGAAGGGGACGTGATTTTCTTCCCCGGTCATCGCGAGAACGCGGATTTTCCCGCATGGGCGGATTCGCTCGATCCCAGTGTGAAGGTTATCTGCACCCAGGAACTCTGCCATCAGGTCAGTGCGGTCTACAGGTACCGCTGATCAGATCTTGCAGGAAGGGTTGGGGTTGTCCAGTCCGAGCACGTCTGCTGCGTAGGAACAGCTCGCCTTGATCTTCAGTCCCTCGCGCTTGCAGAATGCATCGGCCATCTGCACCATCCTACGTGCGATGCCCTGTCCGCGCATCTCGGGATTCACCACCGTGTGCTCGATGTCCAAGGTGCCGTCTTCGATGGTGTAGGTGAGGTAACCCACCTCCTCGTTGTCGTATACGGCGGATATCCTGGTACAGCAGCGTTTGTGGATGTATTGGACCTCCATTTCAAACCCTCCTCATGCCTTCTTCTTGGCCTGGTCGGCGACCGCCTTCTCCTTGGCGGCGAGGGCCTCCTGGTCCCCGAGGTACCTCTTTCCGACGACCTTCATGTCGTCGTCGAACTCGTAGACGAGGGGCACGCCGGTGGGGATGTTGACCTTGATGATCTGCTCGGAGGTCAGGCCGTCGAGGTACTTGACGAGGGCACGGAGTGAGTTGCCGTGGGCGGCGATGATGATCCTCTTCCCGGCCTTTATGTCGGGGACGACGGTGGATTCGTAGAAGGGGATGACACGTTTGACGGTGATCTCGAGGCTCTCGGTGAGGGGGTGTCCGGC
>CACWTF010000080.1 GCA_902763685.1 methanogenic archaeon
CCCAAAGAAGGACAAGACTGGTCGCTACTGGTCAAACTGGAGTAAGACGGCTCTTCCGTGGATGAGTATCGGCTACGAGACCCAGGTGCCTCCTATCTCCACCATCACCTTCTACAACGAGGACGGGAAGCAGTACTACGTCGGCGACATCGGAGGGCACATCTTCGAGTGGGACGACGAGGTCCACGGTATGAAATGCACCGCCGACCGCCGCGACGGCGACATCAAGCCGACGGTCATGGGCAACACCGACCTTTACGACACCAAGAACCCCCTGTATTCCAAATACAAGCCAGTCATGGACACCGGCATAACCTTCGACGACATCGCCGGCCTGGAATCGGTCAAGGAAGCCGTCAGGGACCAGATCATCCTGCCCTTCAGGCACGCGGATCTCTACAAACGTTTCGGCCTGAGATCCGGCGGCGGGATCCTCCTCTACGGTCCTCCCGGGACCGGTAAGACGATGCTCGCCCAGGCCATCGCCACCGAGGTGGACGGAGCGTTCTTCTCGGTGAAGGGTTCCGATGTCATCTCCAAATACGTGGGCGAGAGCGAGCAGAACATCAAGAAGCTGTTCGCCGCCGCACGTTCCTTCCCCGTTTCTGTGATATTCTTCGACGAATTCGAAGTGATTGGGAAAGCCAGGGGCAACGATCTCCAGCCCTGGGCGGACAAGATGCTCTCCGAATTATTGGCACAGATGCAGGGATTCGAGAAGTCCGAGAACGCACTTCTGGTGCTGGCCGCCACCAATATGCCGTGGCTCCTCGACAGTGCCCTGCTCCGTCCCGGCAGATTCAACAGGAAGGTGTACGTATCCTTGCCCGACGCCCCGGCCAGGGAGCAGATCGTACGCAACAACATGAACGGTCTTCCCGTCGGCGATTTGGACCTGGACCGCATCGCGGAGATGACGGAGGGTTACAACGCCGCCGATGTGGTGGAATTCTGCGACAGGATGAAACTATCCGCGGTGAAGAGGTCCATGGCCAGCGGTAAGGACGAGACCATCGGCATGTCCGATGCGGAATTCGCGTCCGGGGACATGTGCTCCTCCGTCGACCCCCGCGATCTGAAAAGGCTGGAAGAGTTCAGCAGGATATGATCAGCGGTTCGATTCCGCCTTGTACCTGTCCAGGAGTTCGGATACCTTCCCGTCGGACAGGAGCTTGTCAGCCAGTTCGATACCGTCGCGAAGGTCGCTGGCCTTCCCGCAGACTGTAAGTCCCGCGGCGGAACCGATGAGGGCCATGTCGTACTTGGGTCCCCTGCTTCCCGCGATTATAGCCTGGGCGGATCTGACGGTGTCTTCCACGCTGTCCGACAACAGGTCTTCCCTGCGGTGTCTGGGGATACCGAATTCCTCAGGGGTCGTGGTGTACACCGAATAATCATCACCCTCGAAATCGCAGAAGGTGGTGGGTGAACTGCAGGTGAATCCGTCGGTCCCGTCCTGACCGTAGACCACCATACCCTTCTTTACGCCGAGGGCGATGAGGACATGGGCCAGCGGGAGAACGAGGTGTTCGGAGTTGACCCCGAGCACGGTGTATGTGGGGCCGGCAGGGTTGATCATGGGATCGAGGATATCGAAGACAGTCCTGAAACCGAGTTCCTTGATGACGGGGACGACGTTCTCCGTGGATGTGTTGTAAAGGGAATCCAGCATGAAACAGGTCCCGATGCTGTCGAGGAGTCCGGAGGCCTTTTCCGGCGGCTGCTCGACCTTCACGCCCAACGCCTCGAAACAGTCCGCCTCGCAGTTCCTGGAAACGCCGGAACGGTTGCCGTGCTTGGCCACCTTGGCCCCGGCAGCGGCAAGTACGAGGGAGGAAACGATCGAGGTGTCGAACGATTCGGAACCCATGCCGACGATGTCCGTCACCCTGTAGGCATGATCCACCTTGGCGGTCATGGAACTCAGTGCAGCGGCACAGCCGGCTATCTCGGCTTCCGTTTCGGAACAGGTGTTCTTGGTGGTGAGGGCTGCCAGGAAAGCCGCGTTCTGGGTAGGGGTGGTCTTACCCTTCAGTATCTCCGTCATGACGGCGAATGCCTCGTCGTAGGTGAGGTCATGTTTGTTCACGAGTTTGATGATGGCTTCCCTTATCATTTTCACACTGGGACGGATATGCAGGTGATGATTTTAACGGTTATCGGATTCGGTTACCGTCCTGTTGGATGTTCATTGGATGTAACCAATCAAAGAAAATTACATCTCGAGTCTGGACGGATATTTTCGTATCATCTTTTAAATAAACTATGCCGTTTTTGAACCCGATTTGCACTGTTGGACGTACGAAGTGTTTATATTGCGTAAAACGATGTTATGTTATCTATGTTCGAGATTCCGGAAGGAGCATGGTTGGGATATCAACTCAATGTCTCCGAATCAGGCAAACCCAAGGTGGCTCCCATGGTGGAACGTTACACCTTCGAGAAGATCGAAGGCGATGACTGCACCGTGTCGGTGGAGCGTAACGGCGAGCCTGTAGGCCGGATCCATACCAAGACCTCCTTCGGCTGTTCCCTTTTCGATTTCAGCAGTCTGGAGAAGAAGGGTTCGGAGAACCTGAACACCAATTTCGGGCATTTCTACGTGAACATATACGAAGGGAAGGAAGGGGACTCGTCGGTGAGGATGTACATCGCCAAGGATAACATCGTCCTCCGCAGGGTGATCTCCTACAACAAGGGCGACAGTCTTTACTCCGAATCCCGTGAGCTCTGCTGGGCCAGCATCAGGCTCTGATTGATTTTTTATTTTTTTTTTGCAAAAAAAAGATGAACGGAGAGGTTGCCCCCTCCGTAAGGAATTTCAGTAAGCGTCGACGAGTTTGTCCGCTTCCAGTTCTCCCCTGATCTCGATGAATAAATATCCGCTGCATACGCAGATGAATGCAACGAAAAGGGGGATGAACATGGTAACGTATTCCTCGTTGTCGTAGAAGTATCCTGTGATCATTCCGATGCAGACCGCGGTTGCGAGGAGCACCAGGAAATAGACCCTGCAGAGATACATTGCCTTCTCCTTGTTGTTCGCGACGAGTTCGGACCTGAGGTCGATGAACATATACGCGATAAAGACGGTCACGAAGGCTATGGACAGGGGAATGAACATCGTTACATATTCCTCGTTGTCGTAGTAGTATCCGGTAATGACGCCTATTGCGATGGAGGCCAGGAGCATTCCCATAATAACGTAATGGGTATTGTTGATGATGCCCTGAGATACGGGGATTTTCCTGATCTCTTCACCTCTCAATAATGCCATACGGATCACTCCCACTCAGTGACACCGGTGGAATCGGACAGAGTATCCCTGTGGAATACAGGTTCCTCGACTCCGTTCTTCTTCTGGGCACGGTAGTCAGCGTATGCTTCGAAGGCCTTCCTAGAGAGGAGGGCACAGAGAATCATGTTGACAGATGCCATGAGCGCCATCAGGGTATCGGAGAAGTTGTCCATGAGGGTGACGTCTTCGACGCATGCTGCGAGGAATGCCGTGAGGATGACAACGGCCTGGATTGCGAGGATGATCTTCTTATCATCCTTGACGAACCTTGCGTTGGCCTCGGACATGGTATAATATCCGATAAGACTGGTGAATGCGAAGATGAACATGAAGATGGCGATGATGTACTTCGCTACATCTCCAATGGCGGTACTTGCGACGACTGCCTGTACGAGGGGTGCACCCTTTTCACCGATTGCGGTAATCTCTGCGTAGCTTCCATAGGAGAGGACTACAAGAGCGGTGATGGTACAGACGATGAGAGTATCGACCAGAACACCGAAGGACTGAATCTTACCTTGTTTAACGGGGTGGGGCACATCAGCGGTTGCAGCGATGTTTGCAACGGAACCGAGACCTGCCTCGTTGGAGAAGATTCCTCTCTTCAGACCGGTGACGATGATGATACCGAGACCTCCGCCGACGAATGACTTGAAGTCGAAGGCGTACTCAAAGATCATAACGAACGCATTGACGACTCCGCCGATGTTGAGGACGATGGCGATAAGTGCAAAGATGATCCAACCGACTGCCATGATGGGGACGACCTTGGAGGAGAACTTTGCGACCACTTTGAGTCCCTAAGGTAAGGACGAGAAGGATAGCCGCGATGATTCCGAGCTTCCTGCTTCCGAGACCTTTCTGAGCGTAGTATGCGGGACCTCCGTAGAACTGTCCGTCGGATTTCTTCTCCTTGTAAATCTGGGCAAGAGTGGACTCCATGAATGCGCTTGCCGATCCGATGATAGCGAAGATCCACATCCAGAAGACTGCTCCAGGTCCTCCAGTCATAATTGCGGTTGCAACTCCAGCGATGTTACCTACACCGATACGGGCACCCATTCCGATACAGAATGCTTCGAAGGAGGAGATCTTCTTGGTGGAAGCTCCTTCCTGAATACCGGAGAGTGCGAGCGATGAGGTGTGTTTGATCCTTAGAATCTGCATTCCCTTCAGCTTGACGGTGAAGACAATGCCCAATCCGATGATGAACGCGAACGCAATGGCCCAGAAATAGTGGTTTACGAGCACAATGAGGTCGTTCAGTGTATCTAGAACTGACATTTTTTTATCACACCTGCTATTTTGCAGTCAATCCAGTCCGACATACCAATGTCTAGGGCTGATGGTTCGGGTACTGAAGCGTTATTTATAAAATTACCCGAACCTTATACGAAATTCGTAAAAATGGAATTGATTTTCGAAGAATTTTAGGCGTAATTCAAATGTGATTTAACGGTTGGAATCGAATTCCGAATGATTGTTAATCGACTATTATTTAAAACTTAGGTAAACAGGGCAGATGTACGTTGTTAACTGTACTACGAGCGGTTATATCGTCTCTGTCAGAAACTCATCCCGGCGATCATGGATCGCCAGGAGTAAAAAATGGATGACAAGAAAACCGAAAACCACAGCGTGACCGATCTGGGAGCCAAGACCGTGTTCCGCAACATGCGTCTGGCTGCTGAACTCTTCAGGAACCTTACCGAGGAGTTCAGGGATTGCACCGAGGAAGAGATCGAGGACTGCATCATCAAGGATTCCGAGGGGTGTCCCCTCGAGTTCAAGGACGAGCTGTATTCGCTTGGAACGGATCTCGTGAGGCTGGATACCCTTCTGGAAGCGAAGGTCCCCCACAGCGATGAGAGCGTGAGGATACGCTTCAATG
>CACWTF010000081.1 GCA_902763685.1 methanogenic archaeon
TATGCCGGGGATTTCGAGATCGCCCTGATCTGCGGTTACAAGACCGTGGGACGCAAGGCGGATGATATCCTTACAACACAGATGATGGATGTCTGCGACCGTGTCAATCCCGACCGTGTCCTCCTCGTGGTGGACGGTGCCGAGGATGCCGATGTCTCCAACAACCTCAGTCACATCGCCCCGGTCTTCTCCGTCAAGAAGATATTCGTCAAGCAGGCTCCCGGTGTGGAGAGCATGCTCTATTTCCTCAAGAGGAACCTCGAGGAACCCGAGAAGAGGAGGCGTTTCCTCACGCCGCTCAGCGTCATCATCATGATAGTCGCGGGTAT
This sequence comes from methanogenic archaeon, assembly GCA_902763685.1. Classification (GTDB taxonomy): domain Archaea; phylum Thermoplasmatota; class Thermoplasmata; order Methanomassiliicoccales; family Methanomethylophilaceae; genus Methanomethylophilus. The sequence goes on from CACWTF010000081.1 coordinate 330, forward strand.
CTACATCCTTTCCTCTCTGTTCACATCGGGTTCCATCAACAACTTCGTGAGCAAGGCTACGACGCCGTTCATCTTCTTCACCATCGGATTCATCCTCGCGGTGTATTCGTTCAATGTGGAACAGCGGGTAGCGGAATTCGTGAGCCGGTGGAAGAACCGTGCCGCCCGCGGTAGCATCATGACCGTCTTCTTCGCCGCATCCGTGGCATTGGTAGTGGTCGGTATCGTCGTAGGATTCTATTCCATCACCGAGGTCTATGTGGAGAGGGAATCCCAGATGGTGCTCATCTTCATGGTCTATGCCCTCTGGTTCTTCATCTTCGCGTTCATGGTCTACGCATTCGGTGCCGTCGTCGACAGCTACCTCTATTCCAGGATCATCCGCTTCAGTTTCATCGCCCCCATCCTGATGCTCGTCTCGATGGGACTCGTTGTCAACGGTATCCTCGACTACATGATGGATTATGTCGGACTGTACAGCAGCCAGCCCCTCATGTACGCGTTGGAGATCTTCATCGGATTCGCCCTCGCGGCATCCTCCGGAGTTCTGCACAACAGGATCAAGAAGAACTACGGCCACAGGGAAAAACCGGAGACCGCGGCCTATGAAGTTCAGTGAATGGGAACCGATCTACCTGCGGATATGCGGGGATTTCGGTTTCAGTCCCGATTCCGATGCGATGTCCGTCCGTATGCTCAAGGCCGTGACACCCAATTCCGATCTCCGCGACGAGGATTCCATCAGGCCGCTGATCGGCAGCACTGTAACCGTGGTGGGGGATTCCCCCGGTCTCGAGGAGGATATCTCAAAGCTCCCTCCCGAAGGATGCGTGATCGCTTCCGGTTCTTCGGTACTCCGTCTGCTCCGTCTGGGTATCATGCCGCAGATCGTCGTCACCGACCTCGACGGGAACATCAACGCACAGCTCGAGGCAAGCTCGGAAGGTGCCCTCACACTCATCCTGGCACACGGGGACAACATGGACCTCGTCAGGCAGTATGCCCCTCTGTTCACCGGTCCGATAGTCCTCACCACGCAGGGCCGTCCGGAGAACACCGTGTTCGATTACGGCGGATTCACCGACGGCGACCGCTGTGTGTGTCTCGCCAGGGAATTCGGTGCCGGGAGGATTCTCCTGCTGGGATTCGATTTCGAACATCCGAACCCCAAGGAAGGTTCCGACCCCGTGATGAAGAAACGCAAACTGGAATGGGCCCGCAGGATAATCTTCGACGGGGACAGCTCGGATATCGTTCAGCCATGCTGATATATCCGATTGTCATTATCTCTGACATATGAACACGACGGTACTCATCCTTTTGGTGCTTCTCGTCATCTACGTACCGTTCTGGTTCTATGTCTGGAGGCATCCGGGAGCATTCCGCAATGTCTTCGAGAAGTACGGGCCCGCCATCAAGATCAATTCCAAACTGGGTCTCAGGTTCATGGATCGTTTCGGGAGATACAAACGCTTCTGGAGAGGGTTCGGTATATTCTCCCAGATCGTCTCGCTCGTACTGATGGTCATGATGATCTACATCATGGTGGTGGCGGTCATCCGTCTCCCCTCGACCTTCGGACGTGCCGGCATGGGTGTGGAGTACGTTCTCGCCATCCCCGGTCTGAATCCCCTCCTGCCCCTTTGGTACAGTCTTCTGGGTCTTATCGTGGCCATGGTCTGCCACGAGCTCGCCCACGGTCTTCAGAGCCGCAGCAACGACATCGGGGTGCAGAACACCGGCCTCCTCTACGCCGTGGTCCCCCTGGGTGCCTTCGTGGAACCTGACAACGAGCAGGTGGAGAAGGCCTCACGCAGGGCAAAGATTGATCTGTATACTGCAGGCATAACCACTAACTTCGTGCTTGCTGCTATCTCCTTCCTGCTGTTCTCCACGGTGATGCTCGGAGGTATTAGTTCACCTTACGAGGACAATTGTGCCGTTTACCAGGTGGCGGTGGATTATGATCCCGATACCCTGCCCGCGGGGGCCATCGTGACCGCAGTGGCCGGAGCTCCGATAGTGTTCGACAAAGGATACTACGAAGTGGGACACACGCCCTATGCTTGGGATCCGGGAACGTCCCAGACCGTGATATACGAGATGTCAGACGGCGAGCATAACCGGGATATGGTGTGGGGAGTCTACATCATGAAGACCGTCGACGGCAGTCCGGCGGCAGGCTTGGATAAGGTTTGGATCAATTCGATCGAATACCAGGGAACTTCATACACATTCTACACCGCACAGGGATTCAGCAGTTTCATGAGTATCACCGAACCCGGTAAATCGGTGACCATCAATTACACCCCCGACGGTACCAGTGTCAGTTCCACGACCGTCACCCTGGGTTCCAAAGGGTCCATCGGATACCTCGGCGTATATACCAACACCTCCGGAATGGGAATGGTCACACCGAGCGAGATAAAAGAGATGGCCAGCAATCCGCTCTACGGAGCCGACAGCATCCTCAACGCCGGGACCTCGATGCTTTCCTACATCGCCCAGCCCCTCAGAGGATTCGACCCCGTCCCCGAGAGCATCCAGTGGTGGTACGGCGACCAGGGCGATGCCTTCTGGATACTCGCCCATGCCCTCTATTGGATATTCTGGCTGAATCTGATGCTGGGTATCACCAACGCACTTCCCGCGTTCCCCTTCGACGGAGGTTATACCTTCCTTGGATGGATGGACGCCCTTTACGAGAAACTGGGCGTGAAGAATCCCGAGGTCCGCAGGAAGAAGGCGGAAGAGATCACCAAGAATGTATCCACGCTGATGCTCTTCATGTTCATGCTGGTCATCATAGCAGCCATAATCTGACTGCCGGAAAAGATGTGCCAGACATTCACTTCTTCTTTGCCTTGGGCTTGCATCCGGTGATGATGTCCTTGGAGAAATCGAATAGTGTGGCCGTTTCGCCGTTGCAGGTGAGATCGAGCTTCCTGGAATCGTTGACCTTTCCGACGACGGCTCCGGTGCATTTGACCTTCTCGAAGATCTCGATGACCCTGGCGGAGTTCTCGGGAGGACAGGCATATACGAACCCGCATCCCTGGTAACAGAGCAGCCAGCGGATATAATCGTCGCAGTTCTTGGGCACGGGGATCTTCTCGAGGTCCACGACGGCTCCCATGCAGGAGGATTCCAGCATCATGCCGAGGGTTCCCACACAGCCGGGGTTGCTCATGTCCTTTCCGGAATGTACGAGGTGCTCGTCCGCGACAACGGCGGCGGCCTCCATCTGGTTCCTGATGAGCTTGGGATCCTTGTCGAGGGTGGTGACCCATGCGTAGGGGATGTTCTTGGGATAGTGGCCGTCGGTATCCATCACGAATACGATATCGTCGCCGGGCTGGGCGG
>CACWTF010000082.1 GCA_902763685.1 methanogenic archaeon
CGGGGTTCACCCGGTCCCATTTCGAACCCGGAAGTTAAGCCTGCCCGCGTAGATGTCGCGTACTGTGTTGCGCAAGTGCACGGGAAAGCATCCACGCTGACAACCACTTTTCTATTATTCTCCGGTGGGCGAAGCCATCGTGTTTATACCGCTTCGCCGATACCTGTTCAAACAATCATCGGTGATGGGAAATGGCAAAGAAAAAGAGCTTCATGGACAAACTCGTGACCCGTACCACGGACAAGACCGCCACCAAACTCGCGGACAAGATTTCCTCAGGTATCGTCAAGGGTGTGACCACAAAGCCCAAGGCGAAGCCCGCCAAACCCACGACCGTGGAGGAGAAACCGAAGACCTCCAGGGCGAAGACCACCACCGAGGCCGCACCTCAGAAGGCCGCAGAACCCGCGGTCGACCCCAACGTCGCCATGAGGTACAACACCAAGAGGTGTCCCAACTGTCAGGGGATCTGTTTCAATTCCCCTGCAGACTGCCCTTACTGCTTCCAGGATCTGAGGAAGGTCAAACCCCTCACTCCCAAGGAATTCGACGAGCTTAACCAGTGAGTCACTGCTTCCCGGTGACGACCTCGTAGTTCTTCACCGCACCGTGTCCGCTGAAGATGGACCATTTTCCGGTGCCGAGGCGCTGCATGAATGCGTTCCTCTCCTCCCTGCAGAGGTCGGGATCGGTGTCGACGGAGGTCATGAGGATGGGGGCGTAGCGGTTGTATTCCGCCTGTTCTGCGGTCATGCCGTGGAGGTTCACGTAGATGTCCCCGGTGAACGCTACCTTGAGATTGTAATCGATGAGGATGGTCTCGCCCTTCAGGTGCCCGCCGTTCCCTTCGTAGACCTCGAATCCGAACTCCCCGAACCTGAAGAAGCCCACGGGGTAGAGGGGCATATCGCTCTCGGGCCTGGCCTTCCAAAGCACCTTCACCTTCTCGGTGGGGATCGGCTGGTAGGCGGTCAGGATCTTGCAGATACCGATGTACGGTTTGTGGAGGGGATTGGTCTCCCTGAATCCGTCCCTGCCCTCGAACTCCTCCTTCATGCAGGCCGCACTGTTCTCGCTGGCCAGCACCTCGTCGAAGAACGGACAGAGTCCGATATGGTCGAGGTCTGCATGGGTGATGAGCACCTTCTTCTCCATTCTGTCGAAATCGGGAAGGATATCACGGATGACCTTCATGGCCTCGTCCTTGTAGCAGGCATATCCCGTATCGACGAACAGGGCCTGTCCTTCCGACAGGAGGATGGTAATGTTGCTTCCGCAGGGCGGTTCGACGACAACTATCTCGGAATCCTCGCCGAATTTCTGACGGGTCACCCTGGGGCAGAACGCATCGCCCTTGCATTTGTTTAGCAGCTCGGCGAGCCTGCTGATGGAATCGAACGTACGGTAGGGGGAAAGGCCCTTTTCGTCGAGGAGCTGCATGGCCATGTTGCAGTTGACCAAAAGTGCATCGCGGGTCTCAGGTGTGATCCTCATGCTCTTGGAGATGCCTGATACGAACGAGTTGTAGAAGATCGAGTTGTCGTAGACCACGTTCGAGCTGTTGTAGTCGAGGATGTTGACCGTGCTGATCTCGGACACCTTTGCGATGAATCTGGAGACCTTTTCGGTGTCGTCGACGAACAGACCCATCTTGAACCTCTGGTATGCGGTACCGTCCTCTTGGGATGATATGTAGGAGATGTTGAAACCGAACTCCATGATGAGCTCGAGCACCTTGGTCACACTGCCTGGCACATCCGGCAGGATGAACTCCATTAGCATGACGGTGCGGCCGTCCTCGGGCGAGTGGATGTACCCGATCTCGCGTAATTCGCGGTCGGCCTTGGCGAGCTGTTCCTCGGTACCTTCGGCGTCGATGAAGAGCGTATGCATGTCCACTGCTTTGTTGTAGCTTACCCTGGTGATATTGATGCCGAGGGACGCGAAGCACCGGCTCGCCTTGAGGAAGGCACCGATGTTGTCAGGCATGGTGGTGACGTACGATTTCTTCATCGAAGAGGGTGATTCTCAAAGGGCCCAGATATATCTATCCTTAACGGAGATTCAGAATTCCTGCTCGAGGGTGATGTTCTGCCTGTCGCCGGTTCCTTCCAGCGAGGAGCAGTCCCCGACGATCCTTCCGAGCTTGATGCACTTGTATTTGTGCACGGGTTTGCCGTCCTCGCCGCTGAGCGGGGTGGGGCCGTAGAAGATGCACAGTGCTCCGACCCCGGGCCACCATGCGATGTCGCCGACCTCGAACTTGGTCTGTCTCTCCCCGTTTTCGGGGACATCGAGGGGCATCTCGAAGTACAGGGAGCAGCCGAGTTCGTTGACCTGCGTCGTAAAAGGTGTGGCGGAGAACCAGACCGCGTTGGAGAGATCGGAATCATCGAGCTCGGCGTGGTACTCGCCGCTCCTGGTCCTAATCTTCAGCTTGAGCATGTCCGGTCCTCCTGTTGAAAGGTTTACTTGCGCTCGAAGAGAGCCCTGACCTCTTTACCGGTGGTCTCGAGGAGGGTCTTGCTGTCGGCGTCCATGAGAGCATGGAGCTTGGCCAGGTGGTTCTGCTCGTACTCGGCACGCCACTCCTTCTTGAACTCTCCGGACTCGATCATGTCGTAGACCTTCTGCATTCCCTTGACGGATTCCTCGGTGATGATGAGGTCCCTGCGGGTCAGTCCACCGTACTTGGCGGTGTTGGAGCAGACGTTCCACATGTAGGGCATACCGCCCTTGACGACGAGGTCGATGATGAGTTTGCACTCGTGGCAGCACTCGAAGTATGCGACGATCGGGGGGAAGCCCTTGCTGACGAGGGTGTTGAATCCTTCCTCGATGAGCTTGGAGAGACCACCGCACTCGATGGACTGCTCTCCGAAGAGGTCGGATTTGGTCTCGAGGTCGAAGTTGTCGACCTGGAAGGTTCCCGCGCGGGTGCAGCCCATTCCCTTTGCGAGGGCGAGGGCGATGTCCTTTGCCTTACCGGTGTAGTCCTGGTGGATGGCGATGAGGGCGGGTACTCCGAATCCCTCGACGAACTGCTGCCTCTCCGCGTCTCCGGGGGACTTGGGTGCCATCATGATGACATCGATGTCCTTGGGGGGAACGATGAGCTTGTAGGTGATTGCGAATCCGTGGGCGAACTCGAGTGCCGCACCGGATTTGATGTTGTCCTTGACGTACTGGTCGTAGATCTCGGGCTGGACCTCGTCGGGGAGGAGCATCATGACGACATCTCCCTCGGCGGCGGCCTTGTCCATGGTGGTGACTTTCATTCCGCCGTCTTCTTTGGCCTTGTTCCAAGATGCGCCGCCCTCCCTGACTCCGACGATGACGTCGAGTCCGGAGTCGCGGAAACAGAGTGCCTGTGCGCGGCCCTGTGCACCGTATCCGAGAACTGCGATCTTCTTTCCCTTGAGGACTCCGAGGTCGGCATCCTCATCGTGGTAGATTTTGGTGTCCATGACAATTACCTAGGGGACACTTATGCGCACGCGATATAATAACTGTGGCAACGTCGGGCTTTGACGAAATCATAAGGTAAACGTTTTCCTGATTCTTTTTCTTCACTTTTGGATCGGCCGGTGCCGATCCTTCCGTGTTCCAAACGAAATCATT
>CACWTF010000083.1 GCA_902763685.1 methanogenic archaeon
ACATACCCAGACTCCAAAGGAACTCTCCCGCGCTGTCCACGTTGATCGAGACCGAATCCCTGATGGTCACGGGGAACACGGTGCAGTATCCTGCGGCCTTGCTCTCGGAGAATCCGGTTTCGTGGCTGCAGCCCTTACCGGGGCTGCCGATGCGGATTTCAGGATGGGAACTGTCGGTGACGGAGAGCCTCTCCCTGAAGGTACCGGATTCCCCGGTGACGGTGAAGACCTGATTGTCGGGAAGTTCGGTGAATCCGCTGCGGGGGTTGATGCTCATGTTGGTCTCGAATTCGGATACCATGGCATTAGCCAGACCCTTGATGTCGGATGCGTAGTCGATCGCGAAGAAGTTGAACGTCAGGAGGGAGGTGCAGACCCTCTGGAGGAAAGTGCTGTTCTTGGTGTACTTGTTGTTCAGGCCTTCGAGTTTCTCAAGGAGGTCGTCCACATCCTTCCTGTAGGACTCGAACGTTTCCAGGTAATCGCCGCGTTCGAGCGATTCCCTCAGGATTGCATCCGATTCCTCCCTGGTGATGTCGGGGTTGTTCTCGGAGAGCATCGTCCAGACCCTTTCCCCCATCTGGGAGATGACGTTGCTGTCGAACCTGCTCTTGCTGTCGGTGAACAATTCCGCCCTGTGCTTGGAGATGGCATCGTAGATGGCAGCGTAGAACTGGTCGGGTATCCTGTGGCTGCTGATGGATTCCTTCGCCACGTTCTCCAGCGAGTTGATGTTCCCCTGAAGGGCCTTGGTCACCGCATCGGAGAGGGTATCGGCGAACGTCTGGGTCTCCGAGATATCGAAGGAAATACGGCCCAGGCCCTTACCGTCGGCTATGAGGTAGATGGCGGTGTTCACGACATCGTACAGCCATTCCCTGATGCTGTTGGTGTCGGCACGGTAGTCGCTTTTGAAGTTCTTGATGATCCCGGAACCGTACAGATTAACACGCGGGTACTTGACATCGAATTCGGCATCCTCACCGGTGGACGGATCGGTCACACGGAAGGTGAACGTCTGTCCTGTGCGGACCCCGGTGTAGATGTTTCCGATGACCTCCTTGATGTAGGGTTCGGCGGAGAAGTTGTTCTTGCCGGTGATGAAGGAAGTGAACGAGTCCCAGGCGTTCTTGATGGTATCGGTGATGCTGTCCAGGAAATCGATGACGGTATTGCCGAGGAAGTAGTCGAACCACTTGCCCACAAGGTCGTCGATCCTGGATGACAGGGCCTGTGCGTACACATAGTTGAGGTCCAGTTCGATCCTGCCGTTGTCGGAGACGAGGTCCTTAGCCAGATCCCTGTTCCCGAAGTACCCGTTGCCATCCGCATCCCTGAAGTACATGCATTCGAGTGCGGAGAGGGAGATCCTGTAGGCTTTCTCCACGTCTGCGGAGGTGAGGATGGACGAGGTGCCTCTAGCCCCGTAGGCCGAATCCGCTCCGTAACCGTTGAGGACCCTGTACTGTGCCAGAGAGGTCAGTTGGTAGTTGATCATCTGCGAGATCAGGGGACCGTGGCCTGCGACGGCATTCTCGAACAGCGAACCCATCTCGGCCACCAGGGGAAGTGCGCAGCTCCCGTCGGTCCTGATCATAATGTCTTTTTCAGTCCTGCCGTTCTCCGACTCGAAGACGACCTTGACCTTGCCGGTCGCCCTCAGGAAGGTCGGGGTGTATCCTTCGAGCACATCCTCCCCGAGATTCATGTTCTCGGCGGACAGTTCTATGTCGTGTCCGATCAGGCGGGCTGTGATCCCGGAGCTGTCCAGGGGGAACTGGAATTCCAGCCAATCCGCCGTGCGTTCGCCGAAGTCCTTAACGCGTTCGTCGTACGAGCCTCCGTCGGAGGTGCAGATGTCGAAGAGTATTCCTCCCAGCCCGCGTTCCACGAAACGTCTCGTCTCCTCGGTGGATTCCGAGAGGGCCCTGACGAATTCCGTATCCCTCTCCGATGCGGCCTCTGTCTCCTTGATCGATTCGGCGACGATACCGTATGTGGTCACCGTGAGCAGCAGGGTCACGGCGATGAGTGCGAACGGAACGTTGCCCTTGTTCGAAGTCCTTAACATAGCTGTGTCTCGGTTTTTCGGGGATATAAGGGAGGGGTGTACAGTTAACAACGTACACCCAGCTCGCGCGCCTGCGTGCCCTATTATATAGTTTTAAAGGATAACGCCCATCCATGAGTGCTACAGTGAAGCCTTATTCGGCAGCTACTGGCCTTCCAAAGAAGACCACCTCCCTGTGTCCCGAGTGCAGCAAAGCAATCGAGGCGACCATCTTCGAGAAAGACGGAAAAGTCTACATGGAGAAGAACTGCCCTGAGCACGGCAAATTCAGCGATATCTACTGGTCCGACGCCAAGAAATACCTGCAGGCTGAGAAGTTCGCAAAGGACGGAATCGGACTCACCAACTCCATGGATGCATCTCTCGGAGAGGGAGACAACGTCCATGTCATGGTCGACGGTCAGAGATTGGACATGATGTCCCCCACCGCTCTTGCCAACATCGACCTCACCAACAGATGTAACATGAAGTGCCCCATCTGCTTCGCCAACGCGATGGATGCGGGATACGTATACGAGCCCGACTTCGACACTGTCTGCAAGATGCTGGACTGTCTCCGCAACGAGAAGCCCATCGCCTGTACCGCAGTGCAGTTCTCCGGAGGAGAGCCCACTGTCTACCCCAAGCTCGTCGAGATCATCAAGGCGGCCAAGGACAGGAAGTTCGCGCAGGTGCAGATCGCCACCAACGGTATCGTCTTCGCCAAGGACTACGAGAAACTCAAGGCCTGTGCACAGGCAGGACTCAACACCATCTACCTCCAGTTCGACGGTCTCGACGACGATATCTACATGAGGTCCAGGGGCAGGAAGATGATGGCCGTGAAGCAGGGCGTCATCGACAACTGTATCAAGCTCAAAGAGGAGACCGGCCACAGCCCCTCCATCGTACTCGTGGTCACCACCGTCATGGGCCTCAACGACAAACAGCTCGGAGACATCCTCAAATTCGCCATCAAGTACAAGAGGGTCGTAAGGGGAGTCAACTACCAGCCCGTAGCATTCACTGGTAGGGTCACCCACGAGGAGGTCGAGGAAGGAAGGATCACCCTTACCGACGTCGCACGCAGCATCGGCGAGCAGACCGGTTACACCACCATGGATGACTGGTACCCCGTGCCCACCGTAGCAGGAATCTCCAACTACGCATCCATCATCCTGGGACAGAACAAGATCACCTTCCCCACCCACCCGCACTGCGGTCTGGCGACCTACTTCTTCATCTCCGAGGACAACAGCAAGGTCATCCCCCTGCCCTCCTTCCTCGATGTCGAGAAGTTCGCCAAGGGAATCGATGAGATCGCACACATCGCCGAGCAGAAGACCTTCAAGAAGCTCACCGCACTCAAGGTCAAGAAGCTGCTCGAGAACTGCCTCATCGAGGACAAGCTGCCCGACGGAATCACCAGGAAGAACTTCGTCAAGACC
>CACWTF010000084.1 GCA_902763685.1 methanogenic archaeon
GTAATTTCCGCGACTTCTGCGAGAGGGTGCTGCTCCAGTACGACGTTGCCGGGCACCCGGTCGGAATCGTAGGAGGTTTCGGCTATGCCTGCAAGGAGATCCTGAAATCCGTAGCTGAACCTTATGGGATCAGGTTCGGCAGCATAATACCCGCCCCGATGGAAGGGCTTGTAGATTATCATCTCAGGAGGATTTAGCATGGAAAAGAGGACTACAGAGCAATCATCTCTATACGACCACCTCGACAGGATGTCGACGGGTGAGCTTCTGAGCGCCATCAACACCGAGGACCGTACGGTACCTGTTGCGGTTGCAGGAGCGATTCCACAGATCGAGAGACTGGTCGACGGGATCGTTGAAAGGGTCTCCCGTGGAGGAAGGGTATTCTATCTCGGAGCGGGGACCAGCGGCCGTCTAGGCGTGGTGGATGCTTCCGAGATCCCTCCTACTTATGGCGTCAGGGACGTGTTCATCGGCCTGATGGCCGGCGGCGACAAGGCCATGCGGAATGCTGTCGAGGGAGCGGAGGATTCCTTGACCGGCGGTTGGGAGGATATGCTCCCGTTCAATCCCGGGCCAGATGACGTGCTGGTGGGAATAGCAGCATCCGGAACCACTCCTTATGTGATAGGAGCCTTGGATACGGCTCGCTCAAATGGCCTTCTGACCGGCTGCATTACTTGCAATGAAGGTTCTCCTGCAGCAGCTGCTGCGGAAATCCCCATAGTAGTCGTTGTGGGCCCTGAATTCGTGACCGGTAGTACAAGGATGAAGGCCGGGACAGCCCAAAAGCTGGTCCTGAACATGATCTCCACTGCTTCGATGATACGTCTCGGCCATGTCAAGGGAAGCAAGATGATAGACATGCAATTGACCAACCACAAGCTGGTTGACCGTGGGACCCGTATGATAATGGAAGAGACGGGGATCGAAGATTATGACTATGCGAGGTCGCTTCTCCTGGGTCATGGCTCCGTACGAGAAGCGGTGATGTTCCATCAATCAAAGACTTCCAGGGTATGATGATGCCTGAGAAATATCCCTCCAAACTTCTGGAGGAGGCCGTGCAGGCGATTGGTTCCCTGCCTGGGGTGGGGAAGAGGAGCGCCCTGAGGCTTGCCCTGCACCTGCTGAGGCAGCCACAGGAGAATGTCCATCATTTCGCCGATTCCATCGTGAAACTGCGTGACGAAGCCAGGTACTGCAAGGTCTGCAAGATGATCTCCGATGCGGAGACCTGTTCGATCTGCTCCGATCACAGTCGTGACCAGAAGACTATCTGCGTTGTAGAGAATGTCCGTGACGTGATGAGCATAGAGAACACCGGACAGTATCATGGAGTCTACCACGTCCTTGGGGGGATCATCTCTCCGATTGCAGGAGTAGGCCCCTCGGACCTCACGATAACCGATCTTGTGGAAAGGGTGAGGTCGATGGTGGCTTCCCCCGCAGCGATTCCCTCAGAGGTTGAAGTGATCCTTGCCCTCAGCGGGGATGTGGAAGGGGAGACCACCTCATTCTACATCTACCGCCAGATCTCTGGGTTCGGGATCAAGGTTTCGTCACTTGCCCGCGGACTCGGTTTCGGAGATGATCTTGAATATGCTGACGAACTTACCCTCGGGCGGTCTATAACGGGGAGGCAACCGTTCAAACCATGATTATTCGTGCGATAATATTGGCTCTGTCCCTCTGTGCGGACAGTTTTGCAGTCACTACTTGTTCCAGCGTCACCTTGAAGTCGGTGACGTGGCGGAGGGTGTTGACGATTGCCTTGGTTTTCGCAATTATCCATACCTCATTCCTGCTTTTCGGTTGGCTGTTCGGCGACCTGTTCGTAGGTTATATCCAGAAGATCGCCGACTTGGTGGGTTCGCTTCTGCTGCTCTTTGTCGGTGGATCGATGATACTCGAGGCCATCCGGCACGACGATGAGGTCCGTGACCTGAACGGATTCCGGAATGTGGTGGTAAGTGCTGTCGCTACCAGCATCGATGCCATGGCCGTTGGGGTGAGCCTGTCCATGGGCCGGTTGGAAACCAGGGCCATGATCACCAACCTCGCCGCCCTGTTCATAGTGACCATGATTTCAGTCGTTGCCGGAATGTTCGGAGGCTACAGGGTGGGACGACGATTCGGGCAACCTACAGAAATCATTGGTGGAATTGTACTTATAGCCATCGGCGCAGGGGTCTTATTTGGCCGTTAAAAATAATATTCCTACTTTTGCAAGTATATGATCGCGATCTTCTACAGACGGAATGGCAAACTGGTAGTGTCTCAGTCCGAGAAGGAACTTTCCAAGCTCAGCAGGGAAGATGTCCTTTGGATTGATCTCCTCTCCCCTTCAGGTGAGGAGAAACACAATGTTGATGACTTCCTCGGAGAGGAGATACAGAGCCGCGCCCAGGCCGAGGAGATCGAAAGTTCGTCAAGATATTCAGAGACGGAGAACGCCATCTTCGCGAACACCAACTTCCTTATGCCGGGCCCGGAGGACTATACGATGGAGGCCGTATCCTTCACCTTCGTGGACGACTGCCTCACCACCCTGCGCGACGTGCCCATCCGTTCATTCACCGAACTCCAGAGGAGGATAGTAGCCAAACCCCAGATGTATCCCAGCGGCTACACCGTCTTTGTCAGCATCATGGACCAGCGAGTCGACCTTGACGCCGACATGATTGAGCTGATGAGCAAGGAGATAGCCCAGTACAGCAAGAGGATCAACCAGCAGGAAGACATCAACGAGGATTTCCTTCTGGACATCAACCAGCTCCAGGAGAACACCATGATAGTCAGGGAGAATATCATCGATAAGCAGAGGCTGGTCCAGAACATGATCAAGAGCGACAAGTATCCTCCCGAATTACAGGCCCGTTT
>CACWTF010000085.1 GCA_902763685.1 methanogenic archaeon
AGAGGTCCTGCCAGGCCTTCAAGGAGTACTTCAAGGCCATCGAAGAGTGACCTGATTTTTCATGACGTTCAGAAAGTGCACCACCGATGAGACCGGCATCGGTATGCTCTACTACATCAGCGATGCCGAGGGCACCGGCGGACGTCTCAAGGCCAGTGCGGAGGACTTCGTGGTCACGGAGATCTCCTCCCACCCCGAACCTTCGGACGACGGAAGGTACACCATCGCCACGGTGACCGCCAAGAACTGGGAGACCAACCGCATGGTCAGGATGATGGCCAGACAGATGGACATCTCCCGTGAGAGGATCGGATTCGCCGGCACCAAGGACAAGCGTGCGGTCACCACCCAGCTGATGTCTTTCGACTGCGACCCGTCCCTCCTCCAGAAAGTGAACCTCCAGGACCTATCCATCGGGGAGACATACCGTGCACGCAGGAAACTGCAGATCGGGGACCTCATCGGGAACGAATTCAGGATCAGGGCATCCGAGGTCACCAAGAGCAGGGAAGAGGTGAGTGCGATCTGCGATTCCGTCATCTCCGACATCAAGGCGACCGGCGGATTCCCCAATTATTTCGGCGTACAGAGGTTCGGTGTTGTCCGCCCCATCACCCACAAGGTGGGGGAGCTCATCGTCAGAGGGGACCTTGAAGGTGCTATAAGGTGCTACGTTTGCGACCCCGCAGGCCCCGCCAGCTACGATACCGCCGCCGCGGAGGCGAGGAAGATGCTCTCCGAGACCAAGGACTGGACCGGCCTCAGCCGCGACCTTCCCGAGACCATGAGTTTCGAGAAGAGCATCGTCGGATACCTCAGCGACAACCCCGGAGACTGGCCGGGAGCCATCGCCCAGCTCCCTACGAACCTCCAGATGATGTTCGTCCACGCCTACCAATCATATCTTTTCAATCTGATGCTCAGCGAGAGGATCTCCGCGGGCATGCCTCTGAACAGGCCTACCGTGGGGGATATCGTCATCCCGCTGGATGCCGACGGCGTACCCCATCACGAGAATCCGGTCACCGTCACCGCTAAGAACATCGACCTGGTGGAGAGGCAGGTGAGACTCAAGAAGGCGTTCGTCACCATAACTCTCTTCGGAAGCAAGAGCGTCCTCGCCGAAGGGCAGATGGGCGAGATCGAAAGGAGGATACTCGAGAACGAGAGGATCTCCGCCGAGGATTTCGTCGTGCCCGGCCTGTCGCACTGCAGTTCCGAGGGAAGCACCAGGGAGATACTTTGTCCTGTCAAGAACCTCGGTTACACCGCGGACGAGGACGGTGCCTACACGGTAAGCTTCAGTCTCCCCAAGGGCAACTACGCGACCTGCCTCATGAGGGAATTCATGAAGTCCGAGATGACGGATTACTGATCCTCGTTCTGTTCCCCGGTCTTTCCCGCACCTTCCAGGATCATCCTCGCGGTGAAGATTCCCACCTTGTTATCCAGCATGACCTCCTCGAGACTCTTGTTGGGGTCGGTCTCTGCCGAGAGTTTACGGTATTCCACGGGAATAGCACGGGGCAGCCGGGAAACGCGTGCGGAACGGATGTACGAAAGGAGCAGGATGGCCTCGTCGGCATCCTTCGCCCTGCCTGCCAGATAGGCGGTCTCGATGGTCACCGATTCGAGGTCGATGTTCTTCTTCTTGTCGACGATGTTGTACGAGAGGTCCTCCAGGTGGGAGGTCTCGTTGGTACCGTAGATTACGTCCCCGTAAACGGGGATGTTGGCCAGGAAATCCAGGGCCTGCTTGGAGATGGCGGGGTCGGATACCACGCCTTCCGAGATACCGGGATCGGATACCTCCGCCCCCATGACGTATGCACGGCGCATGATACGTTCGGCACACCTCTTGACCTCGACCGGCACATCCGCGTTCATCTCATCCTCATCAGGCTCGGAACGGCCCTTCAGCATGGCGGCCTCGGTCCTGAGACCGACGCTGTTGAGTGCGGTGACCACGTTCTGCGTGGCCTCCTCGGAGACATCCTCGAATCTGAGGAAGCCCTGGTATGCCTCACGGACCCCTGCACGGTCCTTCATTGCCTGACAGATCATGGCCAGGATCGCATAGGACTCGCCGGTGGGCTCGTTCTGGATGGAGGCACGGATGGTACGCATGGCGGATTCGTAATCCTTGGAACGAAGCTGCATGTTGGCCAGGTACCTTCCCGCATCGGCATCGTGGGGATCGAGCATGACCGCGGTGGTGTAACTGTTGGTGGCGGGGGTGTAAGCACCCAGGGCCTCCTGCACGTTACCCAGTTTGACATTGCGGCTGGGCTTGTTGATAGC
>CACWTF010000086.1 GCA_902763685.1 methanogenic archaeon
ACAGTGCGATAAACATCTTGATATGGGGGTTGACCGGCAACCCTTTCCCTGAAAGATGGGATGAATAGCCTGACGTTCGCGTACAGGCACAACAGATGAGACCTAGTGCTAAAACTAGTTTCATCTAAGGATAAATAAGACAACCGCGATTCGGGATTGATGACCACCGGTAACCGCGAAGATTATCTCCTTGCAATCCTGAGACTGACTGACGGAGGAAGCGCAGCCAAGACCACCGAGCTTGCAAGCTTCATGGGTGTATCCCCCGCCAGTGTCAGCGAGATGCTCAAGATTCTGTCGAAGGACGGTCTTGTGGAGCACGCGAAATACCGCGGTGTCAAACTCACCGAGAAGGGTCTTACCGAGGCAAGGCTCACCAGGAAGAGGCATCACGTCGTCGAGAGGTTCTTCATCGAGGTCCTCGGTCTCGACCACCAATCCGCACACGAGGAGGCCCACAGGATCGAGCACTCCATCTCCGACGAGGCATCGGTCAAGATGTGCAACATGCTGGGCAACCCCCCGGATTGCGACTGCCAGTGCTGCATCACCCCCTGCAAATCGGTCTCCGCCAATGGCATCTCCATCAACACCCTGCTCTCCGATATGTGCGAGGGCGAGAAAGGTGTCATAAGCTTCCTCAAATCCGATGACAACTCTGCCCTCAGGAACCTCGTCTCCATGGGCCTCGCACCCGGGAAGATCGTCACCATCGACAGCAAGAACAAGGACACCGGCGTGATGATCGTCAACGCGGAGGGCACCTCCGTCGCCATCGACGACAGCCTGAGCACCAAGGTGTTCGTGGACGCCCTGACGTCCTGAAAAGGTTCACCTGATCCTGAACTCAACGCCGAGTTCCTCGGCGATGCTGGCACATCTCTTTTCCTGTGCCGGCGAAAGGTATCCGCCCACGATGGAAACGGTGACGTCGTCCATCTTCTCGCGGCATTCCTTAATGAAGCCCATGAGCGAATTGTAAGCGGTCTCCGCATCGAATTCGCAGCGGGTTATCTCCTTGTACGATTCCGCATCGGGAGCGTTCAAGCTGATGGAGATGGAGTCGAGCACCCTGGCGAGGTCGGGGACGATGTCCCTGCCGTTGAGGAGGTTCCCCAGTCCGTTGGTGTCAAGCCTCACCTTCTTCTTCAGGCCGCTACGGATGCGGCTCGCCACCTCGAGGAGTGTGTCCATGCGGTTGGTGGGTTCGCCGTAACCGCAGAACACGATCTCGTGGACGCCGAGGTCGCACTTGTAATGCAGTTCGCTCATGATCTCGTCCACCGACGGTTCCTCCTTCAGCCACAGCGAATCCGCGTCCCCCAGCCTGGGGGTGCTGTCGCGGATGCAGAAGATGCAGCTGCAGGGACACCTGTTGGTCATGTTGATGTACAGGTTCCTTCCGTAGCGGTAGACGATGCTCATGTGCTGCCTCAGTCGTGGGTGTAGACGGCGGTGATGCCGTCCTTGGATTTCGATTCGATCCTGACGAATCCGAACCTCTCGAACTGCACGGTGTTGGATTTCTCGTTCAGGAGTGCTTTCTCCGCGAGACCCTGTGCGACGGATCCGTCGGGCATGTAGACCTTGCAGGGGATGCTGTCGGCGGATACCCACTGCACGGCCCTCATTCCGCCCTTCTTCAGGACGGATACGTCGTTGCCCGCGTATGCAGCGGGCTCGCCGAAGTCGAGGTTGCAGAGGTCCTTGAGCCTGATCTTGCCGTCGGCCTTGAACGTCTCGGCATCCTTGGCGGAGATGAAGAACTTCTTGTCTCCGGCGAGGGTGTACTCCCTGAATCCCGCCTTCTCGTTGTCGGGATGGAGGGGAGCCTTACCGGTGATTGTGTCGACGCCGCCGATGGAGAACTGCTGGGGCTCGTCCACGAAGAAGTACCTGTTGCTGACGGGATCGATGACGTCCCTGTTCATTCCGTAAAGGTTGTCCCAGGAGAACTCTATGTCGACGGATTTCATACCGCTCTCGACCCAGTACCTCCTGATGGCCTCGGGCCTGATGCCCCTCCTCTCGAGAGCCCTGACGGTACCGGTTCTTACATCATTCCAACCGGTGTACTCGCCGGCCTTGATGCTCTGTTTGATGAGGGAGGTCTTCAGCACGGTGTCGGGGATGTTGACGAGTCCGTAGTGGTAGTAGCGGGGTTTCTCCCAGCCGAAGTAATCGAAGATGTATTCCTGCCTCTGGGTATTGTTGAGGTGATCCTTTCCCCTGATGACATGGGTCATGCCCATGAGGTGGTCGTCGATGGCGACGGAGA
>CACWTF010000087.1 GCA_902763685.1 methanogenic archaeon
ACGCCGGTCCCGTCGAAATTCACGGCCGCACCGTGGACGGAATAGATGCCGTGGGCGGCCTCGAGGATGTAACCCGCGATACCCAGCGCGATACTCTTGACCCATCCGTAATAATCGAAATTGTAAAGGAAGGCGGTGAAGGAAGCGGGATCGAAGTCCACCCTCATATCCTCCGCGGGATCGGTGACGCAGATGACCCTTGCATGCGACCGGACCATATCCGAGGGGGAGTAGAAGTTGTCGTTCCACATCTCCATGTGGTCGCGGTTGGCTGTCTGCAGTTCCACGCATATTCCGTTGATATCCGCCTTGGCAAAGAACAGGACGGACGGACCGTATTTGCCGTACAGTTCCTGACATCTGCTCTCGGAGATGATATTGGTAGAATACGCCATAATGTGGAGGACAATACGTTCTTCATAGAAAAAAATTAGTTTTTTATCTGAAAAGGTCTTGTCTGGGTCTGACATAAGGTGATGGGATGACCGATACCGCAATTATCTACTCCTCTTTCATGGGCAAGACCCGGAAGATCGCGAAATACATAGCAGACAGACTGAACGCCGACATCTTCGACCTGAAGGTGCAGTCCAACATCGACATCTCGGGATACAGCAGGATCATCCTCGGGACCGGCGTACACGCAGGCCGCCCCTACGCCCGTGTCACCAAGTTCATCGAGGACAACCGCTCCGAGCTCAACGACAAGGAGGTCGTGCTCTTCATCTCCTGCCTCTACGATGGAGACAAAGCTGCCAACCAGTGCTCCGAGATCACTATGGAGTACCAGCTCAGCAACAGCGTCTACTTCTCCACCCGCAGTCAGAAGAACGATGCGGGCCTTTCCAAGGATGTCGATGTGTTCATCGAGAGGATGAAATCTTGAACGGAGCCGTCATAGCCATCGCCGTCTACTCGGCGATAAACCTGATCTCCCTGTGCGCCTACGCTTGGGACAAACACAAGGCGGTCGAGGGAAAATGGAGGACCAGGGAGAGTACGCTGCTCTTCTGGGGATTCCTCGGGGCCATCGGTGCGGTGCTCGGAATGAAGTGCTTCCACCACAAGACCCAGAAGCCCATTTTCAAACTCAATTACCTGTTCCTCTTCCTGCACCTTGTTGGTATCGTGGTGCTTACCTACTGGTATTTCTTCCTGTGAGGAGAATCACTCTTCCGCCGTCATCCTGTCGATACGGGGGGACGGCGGGAGTCCGTGTTCCCATGCCTTACGGACATCGAGTTCCATACCTTCGGGACCCAGGAGCAGTACCCTGCTGTCCTTCTTCTCCTTGAGTATCTTCATGCCCATCAGGTCGCCGAGACGCTTGGAGAAATCGTTCATGAGTTCCCACTCAGGCATGCAGTCGACGGTGAGTCTCTGACGGGAGCCGCCCACGAAGACGTAGCCCTTCGGTTCTATGAGGTCCGGCTCCGCGATCCTGTCAAGCCTGGCATATCCCTCGGGATCCATGAGGTTCAGACCTTTCACGAGGGTGTGGCGGACGACGGTACGGGTCTCCAGCGAAGGGAACAGCTCCAGGGTCTGCATCAGCCTCTCCCACCCGTCCTTTATCTTGGGACGGCAGGCTTTGAGATAGGTCTGACGGTCGGGAGCAGCGACGGTAACGTAGATCTGACGGGGGAGGGTCTCCATCTCCGCCAGCCTCTCGGGGTTGGTACCGTTGGTCACCAGGAAGGTGGTCATCCCCCTGGAATGGCATTCCTTGAAGAATTCGGAGAGATATGGGTAGATGGTGGGTTCTCCAGCGAGGGAACAGGCCACCTGGTTGGGGTTCATGGCCTCCTCGAACTTCTTCAGATCGCAGTCGGGGTGGCCTTTGAAACCGGAGATAAGAAGCCTCTGCTGGGCGATGAGGTTGTCGAGCATCTCCTTGGGTTCGGCCCAGTCCTTCACCTCGAAGTCCTGACCCTCGATCCTCCAGCAGAACGGGCACATATGGGTGCATTCGTTGATGGACGGGGTCATCTGCAAGCAGCGGTGGCTCTGGATGCCGTAGAAATCCTGTTTGTAGCAGTTCCTGCAGTGGACCAGGCTCTCCTTCAGCCATCCGCACAGTTTCACCGCGGAATGGTCGTTGTAGATGCGGTACTGCTGTTTGATGAGGGTTTCCTTGTAATTCTGGTCCATCATGTGACTGCCTCAGAAATCGAACAGACTGCGCTGTTTGGGTGCGGCAGGCTTGGGTTCGGGTTCGGGCTTCCTCTCTTCAGGCGGAA
>CACWTF010000088.1 GCA_902763685.1 methanogenic archaeon
CTCTGGAGAGCCTCTTTGACGGTTCCCTTGTTGACCTTGACCTCGAGCATGGGGTCGGTAAGGTCGGGGTGGTCGATGATGTACCTTGCGTAATCAACGTTTGCATCATTGTTGAGTCCGTCGATGATAGCCTCGATGACGGTGGTGTTGACATCCTTGAGGCTGAGCCTGGCGGTGTTTTCGTTCTGATTTACGACGGTGATCTGCATGAGTGTGCCATCGCGAATTGTATTATAAACTTATGTGCACGCGTTATTATTAGCGTACGCGAACCTTACGCGAGTGCCAGATCACTCGGAGGGTTCTTCATCGCCCATCTCTGGGCTGTCGGAGTCCCTCTCCTCCTGGAGCTGGTAGAATTCCACGATCTCGGCCGCTGTGGTGCACTGTTCGGGGGTCTTGTCATCCCTCACACGGCCCGTGAACCTGGGGAAACGCAGGCCGAGTCCCGCATCCTCCTTCACCGAACCGAACGCGATGGTGTGGATGGGACTGATGCTGATATCCGCGGCGGATACCTCGAGCACGACGCCGGGTATGAACCATACGTCGGGGACCATCTCGGCATCCAGCGAGGCGGGTTTCTTCTCGGATCTGTATTTCGAGAGCATGTCGGGAAGCTGTGCGAGGAACGCATCGTCGAAGCCGGTACCGAGCTTGCAGGTGGTCCCGAACTTTCCTGTGTCTGGGTCATATGCGGCCATCAGCAACGCACCGTACATACCGGCCCTTTTGCCCATGCCGTAGAAGGCACCGACGACGGTCAGGTCGAAGGTGTCGACGAGTGCCTGTGTGTAATCCTTCTTGTACTTGATCCACAGGAATCCTCTGGATCCCGCACGGTAGATCGAGATGTCCTCGAGGGATTTCGCCATGATGCCTTCGCACTTGGCCGCGACAGCCTGGTCGAAGAATTCCTGGGCCTGTTCCTCGTTCTCGATGACGGCCCGGGTGGTGAATCCCACCTTGTCGGGGCCGGGGCCTTCGTGCTTGGAGAACGAAGCTTCCAGCTTGGCACGCCTCTCCGGGTAGGGCACGAGGGTGTAATCCTTGCCGTCGTGGAACAGGAGATCGAACATGAAGATTCTGACCGGGACGTCCTCCACGGTCTGCTCCATATCGTGCTTCCTCCTCCTGTGGGTCACGTTCTGGAACGGGAGGAGGCTGCCGGTGGCCGGGTCGAAGGCCACGCATTCGCCCTCGATGATGGCCTCCTGTCCGATGAGCTGTTCTTTCAAGGCATCGGCGATATCGGGGAAGTTGGAGGTCAGATCCTCCAGTCTCCTCGAATACAGTTTGACCGCTCCGTCCTTCCTTATGTGGGCCTGTACGCGCATTCCGTCGTACTTGTATTCGAAAGCACACCTGCCGGACATACGGTCCATGATGTCGGGAAGCGAACGGAGACGTTCGGCGAGCATCACCTTCACGGGATCCCCTACGGTGACCCCGATCTTCCTGACCGCTTCTATACCGCCTTCGGCGACGGTCTCCGCCACCAGGCCCATGTCGCAGGTGATGTTGAACGCCCTCTCGATGTCGGGGCGTTGCTCCTTGGTCGCGAAGGCAAGTGCCAGAGCATCCATGACGGTCATGGCTCCCGCACCTACGCGCATCCTCCCTGTGACGATCCTGCAGAGGTATCTCGCTTCGAGCGGACCGGAGTCGTGCATCATGCGGGCGAGGTGTTTCATCTTCTTGTCCTGGGAATCCTTCCCGGTGGCTGTCTCGATGAGGGTGAGCCCTTCCACCACGGCCTGGAAGGTGAGGGGTTCGGAGAACAGGGTCATCTGCTTCTTCTTGGAGATGAGGGTCTCGGCAACCTCTCCGGGGTCGCCGGTCTTTATCCACAGGTCCTCGACCTCCTTGGGGGTGCGGCCGGAGACGGAGGCGATGGCCTTCAGTACGAGTTTATCGGCCATTCCCAGTTCCTGGGGGTAGAATTCGGGGTGCAGTCTCCCGACCGATAGGTAGATCACCTGTCTCAGTTCAGCGGGTTCGACGGTCCTGAAGAACTCCGACAGGATATCTGTCATCTCAAGACGGCTGCTGGTCGATTCCAGTCTGTCGAACATCTCCGCGAGCTTGCTGAACTGCATGATGACTGCGAATGGGGAATGCTCTTAATAACGATTGGCAGAGGTATGAGAATCAGAGAAAGAAAAGGGTTTGTTGCCCGCACGGTTTCCCGTGCGGGTGATTGGAGGGATCATTCCTGTTTGGTTTTTTCCTTCA
>CACWTF010000089.1 GCA_902763685.1 methanogenic archaeon
TCGATGAGTTTCTTGCATGCGACGGGAAGATCCTTCATACCGGGTACGGTGACCCTGATGATCCTGAATCCGGTACCGGTCTTCTGGAGTTCGTCTATGGCCGCCTTCCCCATGTCGTACCTGGCGAAGGTGGTGTCTGCTATTCCGATGAGTTTCATTGGGCACCTCCCATGTTCCTGATCTTGGCCACGATG
Organism: methanogenic archaeon; assembly: GCA_902763685.1. Lineage (GTDB taxonomy): Archaea > Thermoplasmatota > Thermoplasmata > Methanomassiliicoccales > Methanomethylophilaceae > Methanomethylophilus. Next base: position 195 of record CACWTF010000089.1, read on the forward strand.
CGGCGGGTGGCGTTGAGGTCGTCCGCGGTCTCCGTGGCCCTCTTGACCTTCACGTTCCCGAATCCGTGTTCCGCCAGATCCCTCTCGAGTTCCTTCTCGTCGAAGCTCTGGTCGAAACCGAGGACGATGATGTCCGGTCTGACTTCCTCGAGGATATCGTAGATGCTGCCGGTGCTCCTGCCCACGATGGCACGGTCGACGGGTTTCAGGTTCTCCACGATCTTCGCCCTCATGTAGTCGGGGGTGATGGGTTCGTGTTTCTTCTTCCTGACAGTCTCGTCGCATGCGACCACGACCACCAGTTCGTCGCCGTAACTGCGGGCCTGTTTGAGATAGGATATATGGCCGGGGTGGATGAGATCGAATACTCCTGATGCCATAACCCTGACCATGTTCACACGTCCAGTTCGGGATGTTTCTGTTTGAATTCCTTCCAGGCGGCGATGACCTCGTCGCCGGTGACGATGGGGATGTTGTGTTCCTCGGCGTATTTGAAGCACTCCTCCTTGCTGCGGGAGTGTCCGTCATGCCCCATCATCTCGCAGATGGTGGCGGAGGGTTTGACCCCTGCCATGTACATCATCGCGGTACACAACTCGGTGTGTCCGAACCTGTTCTGCAGGATGTGCTCGGAGGTGTTCAGGAGGTGGACGTGTCCGGGTGCACGGAAATGCTTACCGAGGTCGTCCGCGATCTCCTCCGCGGGTTTGTCCTGGAAGATGGTCTTGGCGTATTCCTTGATGGTGAGGGCACGGTCCCTGTCGGGGATACCGGTGTAGGTCTCGCGGTGGTTGATGGTGATACCGAACGAGGATTTGGTGCCGTCGTAGGGTATGTCGTTCGGCATCATCTTCCTGAGCAGGGGATGTTTCTCTCCCGCCTCCCAGAACACATCGGAAAGGAAGGGCAGGCCGATACTCTTGGCCAGGGCGTTGGGGGTTGTGGTGCAGAGCAGTCCGCCAGCATCCTCCCTCATCTGGGTGATCTTGTCGTAGGTGATTAATTCGGAGGCGACAGTCATGTCGGACTCCCTTTCGCGGTCGTCGAAATCATAGACAAGGATGATCTGACCGTTCCTGATGGCCTCCAGGGCCTGTTCCATACTCATGTGGACTCCTTCTATCGGTGTGAATAGCCGAAGTTAAAATAATGGATATGGAACTACCAGAAATTTAGTAATCCACATTATGATTGGTAATTCATATCTGGAACCAAATTAAGACAGCCTAAAAATAAACTTAAGATGGTACAACATTTAGCACTAGATTGTTTTTGATCATCATTTTGGATGTTTTTCGAGTGGATTTTCGCCGATTCAGGAAGTTTTCTATGAATTTTTACGGTTTTAAGACTGTTTTTACGGCAAATGCTGTCCGTGCAAATCTTACCTGCGATTTGGAGTCTAGTGCTATATAGCACTATACCGACGGGCGGATTCAAGTAAGCGAGAGGGTGCTGCATTGTTACATGTACACCATAGCTTTAAATAAGGACTCATCGAGGAACGCATCATCATGTACAGGTCGCTGAAGATGAGGATCGAACCGGACTCATGTAAGCTCTACTTCAAGACGAACGGTAGATTGCCATCACAGTTCGATCTCAACAAGTTATGTACACAAATCTGGCATAACTGTACCTTCCTTCACAGGTATCTCTATCAGAATGCCATGAACGAGACCGCGAAACGCGTCCTCCAGGCATTCGCCAAATGCGAAGAGAACCGCAGGAGGAAGGAGAGGAGGAAGTCCAGAGGAAAGACCGATAAGGAGAATGCCGAGTTGACCGGATCTCCAGAAACAGGATTGGCATGCCCCAGGTTCAGGAAGCCCTCCAGATTCTGTTCGTACACCAATCCCCTTCACATGGAGGTCTTTACCGAAAGGAACGGCAGACGCATGCTGAAGATATCAAAGATCAATGGTCCTGTCCGTTGCTATAACCAGAAGACTCCCGTATCCGGGGTACCCAGGACATGTACCATAGAGAAGGTGGATAAGGGGACCCATACCGAATATTACGCATGTCTTTCCTGCTGGGACGATATCGAACGCCGCAGAGGGGATGAGTATCTAAGCGGACGTTCCCCCGATGCTGTCGGTATTGACATGGGCGTATCCAAGACAGCTACGCTGTCCAACGGTACAGTGTACGGTAACGATCACATGTACTCGAAACTGCTGGACCTTTTCAGGAAGAGGCACGAGGCATTCAGTTCCATGCTTCCGGGTACTCCCGGATACAGGAAAGCAAGGTCCCGTCTGAGCCATCTCTACGGGAGGCTCAGGGGAATACGCAGGAACAATGTGGAAACCATTTCCCGTCAGATAGTCGACAGTTTCGACATCATATGCATGGAGGATCTTCAGATAGGAAAGTTAAAAAGGAAATCCAGAGGAAAGCGCATGACGAACGCATACGACGACGCATCTCTGGGGATGCTGAGGAGGAGACTCATCGACAAAGCGATAGAAGCTGGCCGTAGGATAATCCTCGTCGATCCCAAATGGACGTCCCAAGTATGCTGCGGATGCGGAGCATGCGTTAAGAAAGGCCTGGAGGTAAGGACACACGTGTGTCCCGAATGCGGCCTTGTTATGGACCGCGACCTCAACAGTGCGGTAAACGTCTTGATATGGGGGTTGACCGGCAACCCTTTCCCTGAAAGATGGGATGAATAGCCTGACGTTCGCGTACAGGCACAACAGATGAAACCTAGTGCTAAAA